>NZ_JASJDK010000047.1 GCF_030065675.1 Mastigocoleus sp. MO_188.B34
CCTGACTTCTGACTCCTGACTCCTGACTTCTGACTCCTGACTCCTGACTCCTGACTCCTGACTCCTGACTCCTGACTTCTGACTCCTGCTCGCTGTAAGCGCGGTCTGTCCTGACTTCTGACTCCTGAATCCTGACTCCCAACCTAAAAACTCACCTCTAAAAAAGTTTGAGTATTCATTTTTATCTGACACAAAGGTTGAATAGTTTGAAAATTGCAAGTGTAAGTTGCTAAGAGTTCTTTTTGATAGTTAAAAACTCTCATGTTGTATTTATTACTACGTACTACACCACCTAAGTAATTAACAAAGTTGTAACGTTCTAGATAGTCAAGTAACGTCCAAATTTGTTCATTTACAATTAAATCTACTCGCCCAGGTCTGATTTTAGTAGCAGGATATGCAATCCAATTATCCAATAATTTGTTCTGTGAATTTTCTTTCGCCCACCACAAACTAGGAATAGTGAGTTGCTCTTGGGAAATTGTGTTGGCTGTTCTAACTAAACCTTGGGGATTATTCAACAATTCTAGTTCTAGAGGTTCATTGGAAGGTAATGGGACGGAGACAGAAACATTTTCTGCTACAGAGATTTCACTTCTGAAACAGAAGATTGTACCAAGTGTAATCCCTAAAATTAGTATTGCCGGTCGCATATTTTATCCGGTTTTCTATTAAATATTGCTTTAACAGATTCAACTAATAGTTTTTCTTGACAATCTATAAATAATCAGATTTTTTTCAAAATTGATAATTACAACGATATTATATTTTGTTTGGATGACTTAGTTTGGATGATTTTAGTTTCCAATTTTGTAATGAAGTAAGTTAACTAAAGTATTAGTTTAGCAAACCAAAATTCATTTTAGGAAATCCATCAATATTTTTTTATAATTAAGTTAAATTTTTTAAGAATATTTACTCATATATCGAAATATTAATTTTTTATATTGTATTTTTAATTTGATTCAAGTAAATAAATAAAGAAAGATAGTAATACTACATTCGCACAAAATGATGTTTATGTAAGATACATTTTGGTCAAGCATTATTCCTGTATAGTTATTTTTAAATATGTGTCAAATATCAAATATTTCCTGAGATATTTCTCCTGAAGCAACTTGGGTTACTGCACCGCTCATGAGAATATTAAAATCCTCATGTACTTGAATTGAAATTAAACCACCCGGCATTTTTACGGTAATTTTTGCATCACATAAACCGAGCTTATAAGCTACTGCTGCAGCTGCGCTACTACTACTACCTGAAGCTAATGTATAACCTGCACCTCTTTCCCAAATTTCAATTTGAATATTATTGCGATCGAGTATTTTCATGAACTGAACATTGGTACGCTGGGGAAATAAAGGATGATTTTCAATTTGTGAGCCATATTTTTTTGTTATTTGTGAATCGACTTCTGGCAAAATAATTACACTATGGGGATTACCAATGGTTGCAGCAGAAAAGTTAAACTCCTTTTCACCAACATTAATTCTTTGATCGATAACTTCTCGAGCTTCTCCAGCGACAGGAATATCATTACTCCAAAAACTAACTTTTCCCATTTCTACCCGAACCATCTGTCCAGAATTTTCAACTACAGATTTAACGGTTCCTCCAATTGTTTCAATTAAGAATGGTTGATTTGTAACTAATCCCATATCCCATAAATAGCGGGAAAATATTCGCAGTCCATTACCACTTTTTTCTGCTTCACTACCATCAGGATTAAAAATGCGTAGGGAAAATCTATTCGTTTCAGGTTGTATTGTTCCGAGTAAAATTCCATCAGAACCAATCCCAAAATGACGGTCGCATATTTTTTGAATTTTTTCGGGTGTCAATTCAAGTTTTAAACCCTGGGAGTTTAACTCTTGAGAGTTTAAATCTTGAGAGTTTAAATCTTGAGAGTCTAAATCTTGAGAATTTAAATCCTGAGAATTAATAACTAAATAGTCATTACCCAGTGCATGATATTTATAAAATTTCATTTTAGGAAAAAATAAATACTTAAACCAAAACCAATTCCAACAATCGCATAACCGATCCAAATAGGATTTAATTTACGAGCAATGTAAGCACTTCCATATCCACCAATTAAAGCGCTAATACCCATGATTATTGCTCTGTCCCAAACGATCACATCTGACAATGCCAAATTTATAATTGCTACAGCATTAATACAAGTAGCTAACCAACATTTGTAGGCATTCATGATATGTATATTCTGAATACCAGTCATATTTAAAACCGCAAGCATCAATATACCTGCACCTCCACCAAAAAAACCACCGTAACTTGCAACAATTAACTGCAAAAGCACAACTATTAATATTTGCAGACGCGAATCAGTGTTAAATGAAAAAGGCTCGAAGAGCGATCGCTTCACGCCAATTTTTAAACTCAGTTTTCTTAAAGCAAATATTCCAGTTGCACCTAACATCAAGAATGGGATTAAGCGAGCAAAAATTTGTGGTGGTGTATGTAGCAGTAAATAAGAACCAAAAATCCCTCCTACTACACTCGCAATGGTTAACAAAAATAGTTCTGGTTTGCGAGTGGAAAGTTCTTGACGGTAAGCAATAGTACTCGCAAAAGTACCAAACCATAAAGCAGTTTTATTTGTTGCATTAGCATAAATGGGTGGTACTCCTGCAATTAAAAGTGCGGGAAAAGCAATTAACCCACCACCTCCAGCTACGCTATTAATAATTCCTGCACCCAAAGCAGCAACAAATAATAAAAATGGTGAAAAATCATGCATTTATGAGTAATGGGTAATTGGTAATTGGTAATTGGTAATTGGTAATTGGTAATGGTAAGCAAGATGAAGAATTTAGTTTTTGACAGCAACAATGCGAATTCTTTGATAGTCAGCAATCCAGGTACCTTCTTGATATAAAGTCGGACGTAACATTTCCTCTACTTTGCTAATTACTTGAGTTTTTTCTTCTGTGGTAATTCCCGTGAAGAAACGATCGCAGAACATCTCGACCCAGTTTCTTAAACCTGCTTCTCCATCAGCTAAAGGTGTTGGACGGGGAACTAAAACAGCATAAGTGACATCAAGACCATGTTTTTCTAACTTATTTGCATACTCCCCAATACTGGGAAAATACCAAGGATTATTTTGAGTAATTCCAATATCCTTGAGTGCTTGGGATAGAGCAGTAGTTATTGCTTGAACGTCTCCTTTTCCACCAAACTCTGTGACAAAACGTCCACCTACTTTGAGGGATTTCGCAATGCAATTGATAACTGCATCAGCTTCTGGAATCCAATGTAGAGTTGAATTAGAAAAAACAGCATCAAAGGTAGTATCGAACTGGAAATTTCTGGCATCAACAACATTAAACTGTAAGTTGGGATAGTTCTGTTTCGCCTTTTCAACCATGTTTTCAGAACTATCAATTCCCATTACTGTAGCTCCACTTTGGGAAATTTTTTCTGTTAACTGTCCGGTTCCGCTACCTATATCGAGGATACTTTCTCCCGATCTGGGAGCGAGTAACTCTAACAAATCTCCAGCATTTTGCCATACAAAACTATGCTTACCCTCATAAAGAGTAGCTTTCCAATTATTATTAATCATACAAAAATTCCTTATTTCTCTTGTTTAGACCGCTAACAGTTGATAGTTGAAGGTCAAGAAAATTTCTTAGGTTTAATGATGTTGCTACGCTTACACCAAGGTACATGTAATCTCTGTAACAACCTTACTTTTACAATAAATAAGCTTTTAAATAATGTCCAATATATTTTTCACTACCTATTAATATCTAAAATATATTTATTGTGAAAAGAGAACGAGGAACAGGAAATAGAAATTAAAAAATTTACCAATTACCAATTCCTCAAAATATGGAATTAAGACACCTGCGATATTTTGTGACATTAGCAGAAGAATTACATTTTGGACGCGCTGCTCAAAGATTACATATTGCTCAACCACCTTTGAGTCAACAAATTCGCCAATTAGAAAATGAGTTAGGTTTTGAACTTTTTTATCGCACCAAACGCCAAGTACAATTAACTGAAGCTGGAGAGATTTTTCTCGGTGAGGTTCAGCAAATTTTTCGCCAATTAGAACAAGCGATCCAGACGGGAAGACAGACAAGTAGAGGAGAAAAGGGAAAGTTAGTAGTTGGTTTCGTCAGTTCTGCTGCATATAACATTTTGCCCGATATGTTACGAGAATTTCGCAGTCATTTTCCCGATGTAAGTCTAGAGTTACACGAACTAACTACAGACGAACAATTACGACAACTTGATACAAATCAAATTGATGTGGGTTTTGTGCGTCCCCCAGTCAATGAAGATAAATTTGACTGGAAACAAGTTTTTCAAGAATCATTGATGGTAGCAATTCCACAAACACATCAACTAGCAAATGAACCGGTGGTAAGTTTGAAGTCTCTGATTGATGAACCTTTTATTTTATTTCCCCGGTTTCTCGCACCTGGACTATACGATTCGGTTATTAGTCTTTGTCAGCAAGGAGGTTTCTGTCCCAATGTGGTTCAAGAAGCGATCCAAATGCAAACTATTGTGAGTTTGGTTGCTGCAGAGATTGGTGTAGCTATTGTCACAGAGTCTTTGCAAAATTTACAACGCACTGGTGTGGTTTATAAACCTTTGGTAGAAGTAACTCCACAGGTTAGTATTGCCATGATTTGGCGAAAAAATAATACTTCTCCCAGTTTGGGGAATTTTTTGGCGATGTGTTGTGGTGATGCAGGTAGCGATCATGAGTGAGAGGAATATAAATAAGCAATATGAAGTACATTAAAGTGTTTATTATTTTACATGAAAATCTAGGTAGTAGTTAATTGTTATTCCCAAGCAAGAAGCAAAAAGCAAACTTCAAACACTACCTGTAAAAAGAGACGACTTGAAAATTATTGTTTCAGCGAATGGTACTGTTCAATCTCAGATGTCAGTCAATATCAGTCCTGAAACTGCAGGTATTTTAAAAAGCTTAAAAGTAAAAGAAGGCGATTGCAGAAATTTCCTTATTAGTTGGTGGGATTGGAATAGCGAACATTATGTTAGTTTCTGTGGTTGAGCGCACCTGGGAAATTGGAATTCGTAAAGCAGTCGGGGCGACATCTTCAGCTATACTCACTCAATTTTTAACAGAATCTATACTTATTACTTATTACTTATTACTTATTACTTATTACTTATTACTTATTACTTATTACTTATTACTTATTACTTATTACTTATTACTCACTACCCAAAAATGGGATTTAACCGCTTAAGAGCGCGACCTACCACATCACTGTATCGCAATTCGCCACAAAGAATTTTACCCATGACTTGAGGAGCCGAAGGACGTTTAACACCTACCTTATAACCAATACCGGGGAAATGATAGAAAACATTAGCTAATTTTTGCGCCCAAGCCATATCAGTACCCCATTGTTCGTTGATGATATTGGAGTACTCTTCCAAAGCATTAGTATCTCCAGTAATAGCTTTATGAATTGCTTCTGCTGCTTTTAAACCACTAAAAATTGAAGGTCTGATTCCTTCTGCAGTAAACGGATCGACCACACAAGCAGCTTCCCCTGCTAAAACAGCACGTTCGGTATGCAGCTTTTGAGTACCGTTCCACAAAGAAATTCCATAACCATACTGTTTATAAGTTTGGACATCCAAACCAAATTTATCGCCGTATTCCTGCAAAATCTTTTTGAAGTTTTGGGATTTTCCACCAAGAAAGCTACCGATACCAATGGAATAACCATCTGCTTTCGGAAAATTCCACAGGTAACCATTTTTAACCATCCCAAACTCAAAGTGAGCAATATTAGCATTTTCTACATCTGCTGCAGCTTCAGTTTCCAAAGCGCCAACTAGACAACGTTTGCGTTCCTTAAAACCTAACCATTTTGCCGTTGGTCCTGAAGTACCATCAGCAGCAATTAAATAACGACCGTTGAAGGAACCATTAACTGTATTAACTTGCCAATGGTCACCTTTAAATTCAATACCAGTAGCTTTAGTATTATCTCTTAGTTCAGCCCCTTGTTTTTCAGCTTGTTTAACTAAAAAATGATCGAATATATCCCGTCGCACCATCCATACTGGTTCAGGAGTTTTTAGTTCTGCTTCCACCGGATCGCCCATATTCCAAGTACAGCGAATGGTATTAGCCTTACTGGAAATTGCCGGACTGAAATCAAAATCAAACCATTGAGCAATCATTGGGGATACACCACCACCACAGGGCTTGTATCTGGGTAATGATTCTTTTTCTACAACTAATACTGAATTTCCCCGTTTTGCTAAATGATATGCAGCTGTTCCACCTGCTGGTCCTGCGCCGACAATAATGCAGTCATACATACGCTTGTAGTTTTACTCCTGAGTCAGTTAAGTATGGGTAGAATGCTCCGGAAGGTTTTTATTACTGTTGTGAATTATCAACAAGTATGAAAAAAATTAGCGAATATCCATGGATATTACATAGTTAACGCTAAACATACAAGTCATTTATATTACATTGTTTCTACAAGTGCTAGAACCGCACTATCATTTCAACTAAAAATTAACTAACCACCGTTCCGCGAGTTACCCCCAACTGACTTTGCAATCTTAATTCTCGCCACAATTGGGAACCTGTAATTTCCCCTTGGAGTAATTGCTGATAAAGATGTATTGTTTGGATTATCTGCTCTGGAGTTTCATTCACAAACTCAATTCGGAAGTTTTGCAAACCAAGTTTGATTAAATGCTGTACGTACTCTGCACCAGTTTGAGCAGTACCGTTAAATACAGTATTTCGACAACCAGCATCAGCTTGGAGAATGTGTTCCGTACCCACGCGATCGCGAAGTTTAACTTGATGTTTTTCACAAGGACGACCGCAGTCCCGAAAATCAATCCCGTCAGAAAGAAAGGCACAAAAAACACAATGTTCCATATGAAACATCGGCATATGTTGGTGAATTGTTACTTCAAACCATTGGGGAGGAGCACTTTTGAGTAAATCTTCAAGTTGATTGATATTCAGGTCGTAGGAAGCGGTGAGACGTTCTAAACCAAAACGATTTTTAAAGTAATCTGCTGTTAGAGCATTAGCCACATTTAAGGAAAAATCACCAATGCAATTTTCCTCAGCAAAATACCGTAAATGGTCGTAGTTACGAATCAAATAACCATCCGCATTACTGGAACGAACTTGTTGTAAAATCCAGTTTTCTGCTGGTTTGGTAATTCTCGGAGGTGCAACCCAGATTTGAGGGGATGGGTTAGGAGATAAATAAGAAGATTTGCGAACTATTTCGACAGCTTGTTTATATTTACGGGGGTCTTCAAATTCACAGTAGATGGTTTCGATTCCTGTTTTGAGTGTTACTTCAAGTTGTTTGAGGTTACGAACTAAAACAATTAACTTGGGAGAAGGAAGTACAGGAGAATCCTTAGCAGGAAGTAAATCTGATAATGAAGCGTTTTCGTTGATTTTCCAGAGCTTAGGTTGAGTCCGTAATTCTTCCAGTCGAGTGACAATTTCCCGACGCATTTTATTTAATTCGCTCACCGGTAACATTAATTCGCCTTCGAGGTGATTTTTCAACTCTCCCAAACAAAATGGAGTATTACCCAAACGTCCAAACTGTTCTTGTAAACGTTCTGTGGAAAGGGGCTTATTGCGAGCTTCAACCAGCGTTATTGATGATTTAACTTGCACCACATGACCGATTTCATCCCGTGCAATTGCGACTAAATTTTCATTTAATTCCCCATATAGTTCCACAAAAATCGGACGCTGAAATTGGGGTTTTTCGCTAGCAAAACTCTGACGCACTTGCTTATCCAATTCTGGATCGCTGGTCTTCCAAATGCGATCGCCAATATGAATTTTTCTCAGATTTAAATCCCGTTTCCCAAAACGCAATATAGCATCCTTCCCCTTACGCAATACCCCATAAACTCGACCCCCTTCTTCCTTCCTTTCCGGATGACCGCAGTCGAAAACTACACCATCACCGGCTTTCACTGGTGCTTCCAAGCGGATCGTTATTTCTTCCTTACCAACTTGTTTTACTTCCCCTAGATATACCCCACGCTTTTTCCCAAACCTTGCGTGAACTAATTCTTGATTATTAATTCCTTCAAACCATCCCGTATATAAACCCCGAGAAAATGCCATTTCTAGGTTATAGCGTTCTTGATTTCCCTTTTTAATAAGGGTTTTTTGTCGCTTCTTAGGGACATCGGGAATATCTTTGATGATATTGTCTAATGCTTGTCGATAAACTCGGGTGACATTAGCAACATATTCCGGAGCTTTTAACCGTCCTTCAATTTTCAAACAACTCACCCCAGATTTTACTAACTCCGGGATAACTTCCAAACCCGCCAAATCTTGAGGACTAAGTAAATATTTGCGATCGCCCAAGTTTACTATTTCCCCATCTGATATTAGATCGTAAGGCATGCGACAAGCTTGAGCGCATTCACCACGGTTTGCAGAACGTCCTCCCAAAGCTTCACTAGTCAAACACTGACCTGAATATGCAACGCATAAAGCACCATGAACGAATACTTCTAAAGGTAAAGACTTGTGATGGGAATTCTCTACACTTATCTGCTGCTGTATCTTATTAATTTCTTTAATAGAACATTCCCGCGCTAAAACCACCAAATTACAACCAAGTTCCTTTGCAAATTCCACCCCAACCGCACTAGTAATCGTCATTTGAGTTGAAGAATGAATGGGAAAGTCAGGTGAAATATGACGAATCAGACGACAAATTCCCACATCTTGAACGATGACCGCATCTACCCCAGCAGAAATAATTGAACGAATATATTGCTGTGCATCTTTCAGTTCTTGGGGAAAAACTAAAGTGTTGAGAGTGACATAACCTTTTACTCCCCGCAGGTGGAGAAATTCCATCAACTCCGGTAAATCCACCTCAGTAAAATTTTCTGCTCGCATGCGCGCATTAAACTTATCCAAACCAAAGTAAATTGCATCCGCTCCGTTTTCTACTGCAGCTTTCGCACATTCCCAGTTACCTGCTGGAGCGAGAAGTTCGGGAACTTGAAAGGTATGAACTTTGGAAGTGGGGGAGTTAGGTTTGGCTGTCATGACACTAAAGCGGAATAGCTACACCTTAGTGATTTTATCGTTGGTGGCGAAAGATGGTGGGTGAAGACGAAAAATAATTATAAGTCATAGAGATTTTTAAACCAATCGAAAAACGCTTTTCTGAAGACAGTATCACTTAGATGCAATAAACAATTACTACCCTAACTCCATACTTGCATGTGTTATATATGACCAAGCTGTTTCGCAAACAATACTTATGCGAGAACCGAAACAATTTGTTCAAAATATTTTTGAGGAAACAGGTCAGTCAGAAAGAGATGCTGAAAATTTAGCCAATGCATTGACTCGTTTAACGGGTGATTTATATACGGAGACAGAAAGATTTATTTTTGAAAAAATTGGTTATCATATTTTTTTATGGATTGCCCAATTAGCTCAAAATCAGACGTATAAAAATCAAATCACAAGTCTCATTCCATCCAAATATACTGCTTCATACGGTGAAAGTAGTGAAACTGAAGATGCATTTAATATCGGATTTGATTTGGCTATAGAAAATGTTGCATTTCTTCCGTGTGAGGATAATGATTTTAAACTGTTAAAAACTCATGAAGCGATAATTGACGAAATAGAGATTACTAGAGTTTTAGGTACTGAAATTATAAGGCATTTCTTCGATGCACAACTTTATTTTATAAGTAACTCTCTAGAAAATAAAAGAAACCTCAAATATCTCAAAATAAAAACATTTGATGTAACAGAGCTCTGTAACTTTTTTGAAGAATCCCAAGAATATAAAGATATTATCAAAGATAATCCTCTACTTAATTTTCAAGTAATTGAGCATTTACGAGTAAAAAATATATCAACTACAGATTTAGTCTCTATACCTTTTATATTAGATGAAGAAGAAAACATCATCAGTCCGGAAAACTTGTACTTTCAGATAGATGATGCGGAAAAAGCATTATTAAATTTTGCCAATTTTCATTTTATTCATCCCTGGATAATTGATGATGCTATGGATGAAAATGAAATATTAATAACTTGGTTAAAAAAACATCTAAAAATCAAAGTTTTTTCTGGAATAAAAATTATCAAGGAAAGAATTAATCATGGTAAATACCTTCCCGATGAGCAAGAATCTGGCGAACAAAATTTAGATATTTGCTTGAATTATGTGAGATTTATTTTTAAGTATTACACTAAACTAAGTGCTGAGTATTGTAAAAAATTAAAAAATTTAGAATTAATTTATCAAAAACAGGAAAGTTACTATTTAGCTCCTGCTAAATTTTGTTATCTATCTAATTTTTATAAGCCTCATAATCGAGTAGAAGATATAGCCAGCTCAATAGGAGAAGAAAATTTTCAATTAGTGACTTCTAAGTACTGTAATAATGAGAATGATATTAGTAAATGGAAAGAATTTTTCATTTCCATAGGTGTATCTGATTCTAATGGTTTAGAGATTATCCATAGTAAAATCATTCCTATGATTGAACACAATGAAATCGATGATAGCAATACCATTAATATCACAAGATTTATTTTTAAGGTTTGGAAAAATTTTACTTTAAATAGTGAAGATAGCGAAGTACTCAAAAACTTACCTTTAATGACTAATGATGGTTTGCAGATAGCTAGTAAATGTAATTTATCTAATTTTTATACTAATAACAGAATAGAAAATATAACATTGGCAGATGTTTATTTACCCAACCTTGTTAGCGAAGAATATTATTGTTGGGAAGATAGTATAACTGACTGGAGGAGATTCTTTACTAGTGTTTTAGCAGTAGAAAATTCACAAGAAGTTGAACTGATTCAAAAGAAAATACAGCAATTAGCAGATCAACCTAATTTAGTAACTACTCAAAATGCTGTGGAAATATGCCGACAAATTTTTAAGTTTTATGAGTATTTAACTAAAGACGACCTGAATAAATTATGTAAATTAAAACTTTTATTAGTAAATGGTCAATTAGCACAAGCAAATAAATGTTATTTTTCTAATCACTATCATCCGAAACTAAATCTGGAATCTTTTTATAAAAATACGGATTTTGAATATTTTGTAAGCTCAATTTACTCTAGTAATGATACAGATAAAGAAAAATGGAAAGTATTTTTTAAGGATATTGGCGTAGAAGAGGAACTAAGATTTATAAATATTAGTGAATATTATTTATCTACCGATAATGAGAGAATAAAAGAATATTTTATATATATTGATATTGATATATTTCAAGACAGTTACCAATTTCAAAATATCATACATTTCCCTCACAGAAAATATCTTAGTAATAGTGATTTTGCCAAAATATTTTGGGAATATATTAACTTTCACTGGAATAATCTGAATTTAGAGCAAAAGTCAATAGTATTGATTGACAATATATCTAAACAAGTTGATTCTATATTTAAATTTTCAATACATAATTATGACTCTATCCCATGTAATGATGGGAAAAGCCATTCCTCTTCTGAAGGTATATATTCTAGTCGTCTGAAAAAAATTGTAGGTGATAATTTTCTTGTTGCTAATTGCAATCTGAAAGAAGAGATAGAAAACTTTATTGGTTTAAAGCAACAGCTTGACCTACAGGATTGTTTGGAATTATTAGATAACTTAGCCGAACTTTATCATGATAATACGAGTAAAGAAGAAAATAGATTGAATCTAATTTACGAGCAACTTTTCAAATATATTAGAGAAGGTTTAAATGATGATGATAGAGAAATAATTTCTGACTGGTTGAAGACGGGAAGATTACTTGCTTGTGATGATAAATTTTACAGTGCTTCTCAACTATATTATTTAGATATAGCGATGGGATTAACCCCAAAACGTAATTCGAATTTAATAAAATTCTCTGATTCCAATCTAAATAGCTTAGAATTCGAGGAAATACTTGAAGCTTTGGGGATTAAAAAAATTGGTTCGGATGATATGCAATTTGAGCTATGCAAGGATGTAGTTGATGAAACTCTCCCCAACTTAATTAAAGACAGAGCTATTTTTATAAGTATCTTTCTTAATGGGTCATATAATCCGAGATTAGAAGATAAAATCAAGTCACTATTAAGAAACATTAAATTTTACAACCCCAGCAAGATTGTTATTACTTGTAAGGACATAGATTATAAAGAATCAATTCCTAATTATTACGATGAAAAATCTAAATCTATTTATTATGTGCGTAAATGGGATAGTATCAAAAATATTTATTTAGGTGATTATCTGATTGATGTCCTTGCTTTAGATAAAGGAAAAATTTCTAATCAAGTATTATTAAGATTACTAGATGATGACATTGAAGATGTCAAAGATTATTTATTAGAAAGTGGCTGCGATATAGAAGCTATTCCAGAAGATTATGGCAAGCAATCATGCAATAATACTGAAGATTATCTAGGTAGATCGAGTGCAGAAACTGAGGCAACTCAAAGTGATATACCTAGTATTGTATCTTCCCCTGATGGTACAGGTTCTAACATAGACTATTGGGGAAAATGGGGGGAAGACCAAGCTCAAAAAATTTATGAAAGTTTGGGTTACAATGCGCAGAAGCAAAATGATTTTTTAGCTCTAGGATATGATTTTATTTGCACATCATATAAACGTAAAAAATTGTACTCTGAGATTAAAACCATAAGCTCTAATCAACCTATGATTCGGCTCAAGCAAAGTCAATGGAGGTCGATGTGTTCAGAGGATAAAAAAGCTCATTACGAACTTGTCATAGTAGTTCATGAAGGACATTCCGTAATAGAAATAATTCGAGTAAGCTCTGTTTGGGCTACTTTAAAGAATTTGTTATCTCAACTTACAGAACAATATCTAACCGAGGAAGAATATAAAAAACAAGTTGAAGTATTACTTGGATTTCAGCAAAATTCAGATGGTAACGCAAATGAAATTATTTTCCATTGGCAAAGGCTATTAAAATTTAGAAATCATTCCCATATAAATATATATCCCCAAGGCGTAGTTAATTCTGAAAGTTAAAACCAACAACTATAATTTGTGATTAGGTAGCCATCGCGCGATCGCCCAACCAGCAAAATTGAACAAAATCACCTAAAAATAATAAAAATCTTTAAGCTATTCCTTGACCTCCACCTCCTGAGAAAGCCTAATAATAAGGAAAATCTACCAATTTCGGTTAATCAAACCTTCACCAATTTTGTATGGAATTGGCAAAATATAAGTACAACTTGTAATACAAAAGATAAAACATCGACTTTCAGATTTCAGCCAGTCTAAGTTCAATGAAGCAGTGCAGCGAATAGTTTATGTCTGTTAGAGTTTGATTTGATTTAATTTAACTTATTTCATTTAAACAAGAATCTAGTAAAAGCCTTAGGAATGTGGATTAAATAAAGTAGGGTGCTGTTAGCATCGCGTAACGCACCGTTCCAAATTTCAGAATTACAGGTTATTAAATTCTCATTCCTTAGTAAGCGTTAGAAATATCTAGTAGTACGTGAGATTTGTAGCAAAGCTTCGTGGACTGGCTATAAAAAACTTTTCAGTTCCAGGAGAAGGAGAAGCGATCGCATGAAAACTACAAACTCTATTGGAACCTATTTAATTGAAAAACTTTATCAAAATGGAGCACATCATGTTTTTGGTGTACCTGGTGATTTTGTCCTAGGATTTAACAAACTTTTAGAAGATAGTCAGATCGAATTTGTTAATACCTGTGACGAACAAGGAGCTGGTTTTGCAGCAGACGCGTATGCTCGCTTGACAGGATTAGGTGCTGTTTGCATTACCTATAGTGTTGGTGGATTAAAAATTGCAAACACCACAGCGCAAGCATTTGCAGAGAAATCTCCAGTTGTGGTTATTAGTGGTTCTCCCGGTACAAATGAACGGGTAAAAAACCCCTTACTACACCATAAAATCCGTAATTTTAATACGCAGTACAATATTTTCAAAGAACTGACAGTTGCTGCGACAGTACTGGATAATCCAAAAACGGCTTTTGAAGAAATTGATCGCGTGCTTGCTGCAGCTAGGAGGTATAAACGCCCAGTTTATATCGAAATTCCCCGCGACATGGTTAATCAACCAGGAAATTTAGATTATTCCTTGGATCTTCAACCACAGGTCAGCAATCCTGATGCTTTAGCAGAAGTTTTGAGAGAAGCTGCAAACAAAATCAATGCAGCCAAACAACCCGTGATTCTTGCTGGTGTGGAAATGCATCGATTTGGGTTGCAGGAAGAATTACTCAAACTAGTTGAAAAAACAAATATCCCGATCGCAGAAACTTTATTAGGAAAATCAACAATTAGCGAGATACACCCCAACTATATTGGTATCTATGAAGGTGCAATGGGGAATAAGTTCACCCGTGAATATGTGGAATCCAGCGATTGTTTAATTATGCTGGGTACCTTTTTATCCGATATTAACTTGGGTATTTTTACCGCTCATCTCGAACCTAAATATTCAATCTACGTAACCAGTGAAAAAACATCTGTCGGTTTTCATAACTATGATGAAGTTTATCTCAAAGACTTTATTCTAGGTTTGCTTCAAGCCGATATCCATCCTCGAGAACTGAATATTCAAATCGACTTTAAACCTCCTAGAGATTTCTCAGTAATTAGTGGTAAATCAATAACAATTGCCAGATTATTTGAGCGCTTAAACTCCTTCCTAAGCAAAGATACTATCGTAATAGCCGATGTTGGAGATGCATTGTTTGCAGGTTCGGAGTTATTTGTCTACGATAAAACTCGATTTCTCTCACCTGCTTATTACGCTTCTTTAGGATTTGCTGTTCCTGCTAGCATCGGCGCTCAGTTTGCGAATTCTAGCATTCGTCCGTTAGTGCTAGTCGGTGATGGAGCATTTCAAATGACGGGAATGGAATTATCAACTATTGTTCGCTATGGATTAAATCCGATTGTAATTTTGCTGAATAATGGTGGTTACGGTACAGAACGCCCAATGTTGGACGGTGCATTTAATGATGTTTTGCTGTGGAAATACAGTCAAATACCACAAGTCTTGGGTGCAGGTCTAGGATTTGATATTCATACTGAGGATGAATTAGAAACAGCTCTACTGCAAAGTCAAACACACTCTGAAAGCTTCTGCATTTTAGATATCCATTTAGATCCAGAAGATACCTCACCCGCTCTCAAGCGTTTAACCCGCGCACTGGGGGAACGTGTACATAATTAATCTCCCATCACAACATAATATATTTTCTGTAGGGGTGCACCGACGTGCGCCCTATCTATTTCGTATATAATTTCACATTTGTATATAATTTCACACCACATCATTTATTCGAATTATTTTCTCGAATTTCTTCCCCGCTTCTGATTGTGAATAAACCGCATAACTCGCCAATACAGCAAATAAACTAACAACACTAAATCTAATACCAATTCAAATAAAGCAAATTCTCTGCCATAGTATCGAGGATCCCAATAACTAATTGGACTATTAAAACGAATGCTCCACTCAAATGGAAAGAATAATAATGGCCCATCATCAGCATGAGTAAAAATATCTATAGTGGTATGAAATAGACAAGCCAGTAAAAACCAAAAAAACCACCGTTCCCAGCTACCAATTTTTTTTCTTTTGGGAAATGCGATCGCCAAACCGGACAGGAGCAAAATGGGCGAGTGCAGTAAATTACACAATCCCAACCATAAAGGATGATGAAAATACAGTTCGTCAAACATCAAACGAAAAGTATCCCCCATACTCCAACCTAATATTAAGTGGTAATAAATAATGCCACCAATTGACAAAATCCATAAGGCAATATCCGGAGCAACCGAACCCAGTAAAAAAGCAGATTTGACAATCCGTATTTGCTTGAAAGCCTTATCTAATCCGGCTGTCATCAGAAAATGAGAAGGAGTATTCATGCTTTTTACTGGCAACTAAAAATACTTGCTATTCACTTAGAATACGCGAAAATAATATTGATGTTGAACATGGAAATTATTCCTTAGCCATTGTAGAGACGCGTTAGCAAAGCGTTCCCGCAGGGAAACATGTCGCGTCTTCACCAGTTTCTTGATATATCGCGTGTTTTCACCAGTTTCTCAACGACAAACAAAGCGAACAAAACCTAGACTAACCCAAAGAAATACCGCTCAACTCCTGAAACAAACTAGTTGCATAAGAATCAGTCATTCCGGAAATATAATCCGTAATTTTTAGAATTTTGCCATAGGTATCTTCATCACTACTAGGTCGATATTCTTCCGGAAGCAGGTAAGAGAATAACTTTCCTTTCTCACTATTCGTGAGAACTGCATTCACAAACTTTGCAAATAATTTACCTAAAATTTCATACCCAGCAATCCGAATCC
The DNA here is from genome assembly GCF_030065675.1 of Mastigocoleus sp. MO_188.B34. GTDB lineage: Bacteria > Cyanobacteriota > Cyanobacteriia > Cyanobacteriales > Nostocaceae > Mastigocoleus. Next base: position 16,424 of record NZ_JASJDK010000047.1, read on the forward strand.
TTAAAACATCTCGATGTTGAAAAACTCTATCAGCGATCGCTTTACGAATTTCTTCCAGATTTTGTGCATAACTTCCCAAAGATAATAAATCTTGATCGAATTCTCCAGAAAGGATTTTTGGTTCGTAATCTAGGAAAACTTCTGCAGCTTCACTAACAAGTTGATTAATTGCTCCAGCACGTAAATGCTTAATAATTTCTGCTTCCTCTTTGTTCGTTAAATTAAGACCTGCAATATCTTCAAGCAAACTTCGGGCTTCATCAAAGGAAAAATAACCCATGCGAAAAGCATCTTCCACATCAACTATGGAATAACAAATATCATCAGCAGCTTCCACCAAAAATGCTAGAGGATGTCGCGACCACCAAGCAACACTATCATTACGGCGAATTAATCCAACCGTTTCAGCCACTTGAGCAAATAAATCTTTTTCTGCTTGAAAGAAACTATATTTTTTAATACTGCTACCTGAATAACCATGAAGTATATGCTCGGGAATAAAAGATTCTCTGGGATATTTGGTAAAAGTCGCTAAAGTTGGACAGGTAAGCTGCATTCCACCTGGACGTGGTGACATTTCTAATTTTGCGATCGCTCGAAAACCTTGAGCATTTCCTTCAAATAATTCAAAATCAGCTTTTTGTGAATTGTTGAGCAATCCGTCAACAGGATTTTCGTAACCCCCAAACCATGACTCAAATCCAATTCGGATTGCATCTTCACCAGCATGACCGAAGGGTGGGTTACCAATATCATGGGCTAAACAAGCAGCAGAAATAATATCGCCAAAATCTGCAGCACTAAAACCCTCTTGATCGAGTTGATGTCTATTAACGATTTCGCAACCAACCATTCTTCCTAAAGAACGACCAACACAGGAAACTTCCAAACTATGGATCAGACGAGTGCGGACGTAATCATTGGTAGACAAAGAAAAGACCTGAGTCTTATCTTTAAGACGACGGAAAGGAGATGAAAAAACTAAACGATCGTAATCTTTCTGAAAACAGGTTCTATCCCAACGGATATCTTCTGGTTCTGATTTTCCCAATCTTTGTGGAGTGAGAAGTTTTTTCCAATCCATAATTGATATTTTGTGTAGATATTACTCAGAAAAATTTATTTATCGAAATTAATTAGCAAAAATACATTGTCATTCTAGTGATTTTCTCAATCAACGAACAAAAAATTATCCTGACATTACTCAACTCACCGTTGAAGAAAGAAAAATAACCAAATAAAGTATGTAGATTTAGATTGTGCGATCGGTAAGTGAAACTTCATACTGAAGCAAATTTGTATAAGTGAACGAAAAAACTGTGCGTAAGTCTTATTTACACCACAAGAATGAAAAATTATAAATCACTGATCGTATGAGAAACAATCTGCATCACTCCACGTCATCAAACACAACTGCTTGAAGAGGAAATCGAAGCTATGACTAGCTTTCGTCGTTGGAAAAATGGAACTGCTGCATTTCTTGCAATAGCAATCTCCACAGGGACAATAACTCCTTTATTTACCTTGAATCGGGCAAACGCCCAAGTAATTTTCGGAGAGCCAAGGAGAGTTTCAATCTCTGCTGGAGCAACTCTTCCTGTTACCTATGAAAAAGATAAAATTGTTGTTGCTCCTGATGAAACTCTGGATTTAACTTTAAAAGTTGCAAGTGATATTGTTGACAGGTCTGGTAATCTCTTAATTCCCAAAAATACTGAAATTAAAGGTGAATTGAGACCTGCAAGCGATCGAGATTCAGATAAAGGTTCCCAGTTTGTAGCTGAAGAGTTAATTTTTCCTAACGGAGATCGTCAATCCATTGACGCAGCTTCGGATGTAGTCACGAACATAGAAAAAATTAAAAAAGGTTCTGACTCAAGCAAAATATTGCAAGATGCGGCTATCGGTGCGGGTGCTGCTGCTGTCATAGAATTGCTTACAGGTGACAGGGATATAGATATTTTAGGTCCAGTAGCTGGTGCTGGTGCTGGTGCTTTAGCAAGCGTTCTGTTACGAAAGAAAACAGTTGAAGTTGTTGTCATCAATCCCGAAAAAGATTTAGATGTCACCCTAGATTCGGATTTAGTAATTTCCTTATCTCGTAATTAATAATTTTTTCGCTTTCTTTTTAACCTTAATCATCCTGTTAATGGGGTTCTTTTAATAAGAACCCTTTTTTTTATGCGTTTTGACAATACTGAGATTGAATTAAAATTCAGCAATATTTACGGTAATACACCGTTTTAGGATATTGACTATTTTCTAATTTGTAGTGTAAATCCTAGGGAAAAGCTACTAAGAGAAAATACGAAGTACATTGATTCATATATAGGGTTAATCCGCAAATTTTCGTTGGTACAAGTCTGCATAATACATTTAAAATAACTGTGGGTAAGGTGGAATTGTAAGAGTCACTAACAATAATCAATTCATATTTACTCCCATGTGTAGTTTATTTTCTCATTTAGTTAAGAAAACCTAAAAAATATATTTTAGAAAAAACAAGCAACTATTTGATTGGGAATACGTCAAGATTGATTTAATTATTTCCCTGCATTTTCAACAATATTTTTATTCAGACAAACTATGATTTTTTATTGGTCTAAAATGGAACATTTTATTTCGAGTATTGTCTGAATAATTAACAGAATAAAACAGAATAAATTGGGGTTAAAATAAATGTTTGGAAAATCTAGTTGGCAGTCTAAATGTGCTGCAGTTATGGCAATTGGAATTACAGCCGGAAGTATTGCACCATTAGTTGCTTCTGCACCTGCTTTGGCTCAATCTAATTTTTATGATGTTTCATCTAATTACTGGGCTGCAGAATTTATTCAAGAGTTAGCACGACGAGATGTCATTGCTGGATTTCCTGACGGTTCTTTTCGTCCAGAGCAACCAGTCACCCGGGCTCAATTCGCTGCGATGATTCGTAAAGCTTTCCAAAAAGCACCCGAACGTAGAGCAGTTAATTTCAACGACGTATCCAGAAATTATTGGGCTTATGGTGCAATTCAAGAAGCTTATACCACAGGTTTCTTATCTGGATATCCCGGTAATCGCTTCGCACCCAATCAAAATATTCCTCGGGAACAGGTCTTAGTTTCCCTTGCTAACGGCTTAGATTACAGCCCAAGCAATAACTCAATCAATACACTGCAGTATTACAACGATTCGTTTAATATTTCCAACTACGCTCGTCGTCCAATTGCTGCAGCAACAGAAAAACAAATAGTAGTTAACTACCCTAACGTTCAGTCCCTTAACCCTAAAGCAACAGCAACAAGAGCCCAAGTTGCAGCGTTTATTTATCAAGCATTGGTTAGTAACAACCAAGCATCAGCAATCTCTTCCCCCTATATCGTAGCTTTTAACTCATCTCCATCCACTCCTGTTGCGGTTACTATTCCTGCAGAAACCGTAATTCCTGTGAAATACGACAAAGCAGAAAAAATTCTGGTAACAAAAGATGAGACTGCACCTTTAACCCTCACGGTATCTCAAAACGTAATTACAGACAGAGGAGATATTGTAATTCCTGCTGGTAGCCAAGTCATAGGGGAACTCAAGCCTGCTGAAGGTGGCTCCCAATTTGTAGCTCAAAAATTAGTTTTAACTTCTGGTCAAGAGTACAGTATCGATGCAAATTCAGAAGTGATTACTAAAACTGAAACAGTCAAAAAAGGTAGTAGACTTCGCTCCACTATCAAAAATGCAGCCCTTGGTGCAGGTGCAGCAGCAGCGATCGCAGGAGTCACAGGCGATCGCGCAATTGCAACAGAAGAAGTCTTAGGTGGTGCTGCAGTTGGTAGTTTGGTTGGTTTGTTCTTTGGGAAAAAGAGTGTTGACCTGATTGTCATCGATCCAGATACCGACCTGCAAATGACAATCGAAGAACAGTTTGAAGTCTCATTAAGATGATTGTCTTGGAACTCAGGAATCAGGACAGAAGTAATGAGTAATGAGTAATAAGTAACAAGTAATAAGTAATAAGTAATGAATTCGGATTTATGGGATAGCTTTAGCCAACACAACTGCGTTATTGTCCGGTGAATGCTTATAAATTATTGCAATTAAGAACTTCCCATATGCCGCTTGCGGTGGCACGCAGTGCTAACGCCAATCCCTAACTCCCAATCCCTAATCGCCTAACCCCCAACAGACGGTAACCAAATTAGAAATGTAGTTCCCGGTTGATCGGATAATGTGATTGCTGAATTCAAAGCAGGGCTAAAAATCTGAATCTCGCCCTGCATTTGCTCTATCAATTGTTTGGCGATAGTTAAACCCAATCCCGTACCAGGAATCTCTGTTTCAGCTTGCGCTCCACGATAACCGCGTTCGCCAATATGTTTTAGATCCATTTGCGAAATACCAGGACCATTGTCACTGATAGCTATTCCTTGAAAGCCATCTTTTTCATGACCTACTGTAATCGCAACCTTACCACCAGCAGGAGTATACTTCAAAGCATTGTCAATAATATTACTAAGAACTTCCCTTAAAGCTTTAAAATTAGCATTTACAGGAGATAAATTGGCAGGTATTTCTGCTGTTAATCCCAAACCCCTCTCCTGGGCTATTGCACGAGCAGAAATCAATAAAGGGTCTAATATATCCTCCAAATAGCATTCACTCCCTTCCTCGCCAGCTCCGGGCAATAATAATGGCACCTCTGAAGAAGGTTGTTGTACAGCTGCGTTCACTAAGACTTTATCCCCCGGTAACTTAGGAGCAACTATATCTGCTGTCGTAAGGTTAATAGCTTCGTCAAAATGAATGAGTAATTCTCTTAGGCGATCGCTCTCCCGAATAATTGATGTCGCAACATCTCTGTTTGCATCCCCTGGACGCAGACGCTTGGCTAATAACTTGCCAAAAGTTCGCAGTGCTGTAAGTGGATTGCGAAATTGATGCAATAAATTATCTAATAAATCCTGTTGCTTCTCCTGCAAGATTTGTTGTTTTTCTAGCTCAGAACGCAACCATGCTTGTCGCCGATCCAAAATGCAGGCGATCACTAGTGTTCTTGCAACCCTTTCAATTTCATCTTTTTCGCTATCTTTCCAGGCACGGTCATCCCTTACAGTCACAAATAACCCCATAATTGCATTTTCATGAACTAGGGGTAAAACAATTTGGTCCCCACGGAATAAGTATTCATCTTGGGAGTGCAAATTCTCTTCATCTCTTCCCTTAGATTCTTGCGGAACTGAAATTAATTCTTGTACACCTGTTAATAACTTCTGATTCAGATTAGGCAAAACCTTCTTTTTATCACTTTCTTGCCATAATCCTGTTTCTGGATAAACCGCAATTGGTACAAATTTTGCTTCGCTTATTGAAGAGGCTTCTACCAATTCTTGGGTCAAATACACTATGCTCAAAGACGCTCCCAGCCCTTGGGCTAACAGTGCCATCTGCTCTCTGCAAAGAGCTACATACTCAGAACTGGCGGTGCTTAACATTTTGTAACGCTTACTTGCAATCAATAACTAGAAGAATAAAATATATTTGTTTTTCTCTTCCTATAAAGATTAATTAAATCACTGAAAGTTACGCATTCCCCAAATGTATTATATATCAATATTCTAATGGTTTATATTCGTTTAAAGATATTATTTCTATGGTATGCAAAAGTTAAAAGCAGTTGATTTTTAGGTTTAAAACTTTTATAATTACGACGGGTTTTGTAGCTATCACTACAATCTATTAAGCTTGAAAGAGGAGGAAAATAGGTTGGCTAGGAGACGCAAGCGCAAGAGTCGTCGTCGCCAAGAAGGACGTCGTATTTTAGAGAATGTGCCTCAGTTTAGCATAGAAAGTGGCGATGATAAGCCTGTAACAGCAGCAAGGAAATTTATTCAAGCAGAAGGTATTGTCCCACCAGCTTTGTTACTTGTAAAGCGTAATGAGCATACAACCGATCGTTATTTTTGGGCAGAAAAAGGACTGTTCGGTGCTCAATACGTTGAAGAAAACCACTTTTTATTCCCTAGTTTGAGGACATTAGAGGAGGATTCTACTCGAGAAATGCTAGCCGTTGTAGCTGCTGTTCGTTAGTCAAAGGGGCGATAATTTTATTTTTGTCTCTCCTTTAGAGTTTGAATACAGTTCTTAAAAACTATTAACTGGCAAAAGTGCTTAGTTTGCATCTAAAATTCAGATTTTTTTAAACTTTTTTGCAAGATTGCCAGTAAATTAGTTCCTTAATGAATTAAGGGCAATTTTGACTACCCTCAACTGCCGTTTTGTTACGGGGTAGATTTTGACACAAAAGAATGCACCAAACAATCGCAATGAAGCAAATTATCCCAAGTAAAGCGTTGGTATATCATCCACGATATTGCCTGGGGTAATTTGTTGTAAATGCTTCCGAGCTACCCTAACCTTAGTATGCTCGTCTTGTCACTAAGTGTACTCTTTCAAGAAAGATTGTTTTTCTCCACGATATTACATCGTGGAGATTCATAAAGTTTTTGTTTGTAATTCTCCCAATTTTCTGTCTTTCAAGAACTGAAACTCAAACTCCCAGGCTTGTTACGAACAGTATTGAGTTATTCAACAGTTTTCAACTGTAATGTCCGCTGTAACTCTATGAGTTCATCCCGGTGGGCTATTACAGTTATTTTGCTTGGGAATTTTTGTTTGCTATCGCTTGCTTCCAGTCGAAGCAAAACATTCTCAAGCTTTTTAGCTTTTTTCCAATAAAATATACCGCTTGCAGGTGAAAGTAAGACTATCCCCAAAAAAGCAATACTGAAGCGGGGGAAAAGCTGCGATAAAACCAGCGAAATACACAATAAACCAATTGCTGATAATAGCGTGAGAAAAACAGCTAGAAACCAGCTAGGTCTGACAAAGCCAGTCATGGTCACTTGGTTCGCTTGCGGGTCTACCGCTGTCACTCGGTAAGACCTCGCTTTAAAATAATCCTGCAACTGAGGCATTAAAGTAGCTTCATCTTTTTCTGATGCCAGTTGGGCTGTTTGTGTACGGTCTTTAGTCGATGCACGAATAAAGAAGAATTGACCGACACAAAGCAATAAAGTTAGCAACAACGTAGATGGCAGGATAGGGGTATCCATGGCTAATTTAGTTCCGTAATGGAGGCGACTTGTTCATTATTAATTATTGGCTAATTTGTCCTCTTACTGATGTACTGTTGCCATAGATTTGCTAAGTCTTGTGCTTGAGTTTGCCATTGGGGAGAAACTTGGTACATCCGTCGAGGACGTCCGCGTCCCTCGAGTTTTTTCCAATAACCGGTTATAGCCTTTTCGTCTTCCAAAAATTTGATTGCACTATAAAGCACTGTATCTGAAAGTCGATAGGTGGTGTATTCGGTTTCTAGTTTTTGGATCAACTCGGTTCCGTATGATTCCCCTTGTAACAAAACATACAATATATAACAGACTGCTAGTTCTTGACAAAGGTAAGTTGGCGGAGGATTCTCAAAGTACTGATATATATCCTCAAGTCTCATGGTTAATGAATGGCTAAAAAATATGCCCGATGATTGAGCCTAAATCTCGATTGTGAGTATATAGTGCAATCCCTCAATAAGTAAGTGTATAACGCTACTTAAACTGAATTGCCAAACCGCAAACGGAATAAAGTAATGTTTACACTAACACCTTAGGGAAAGATTAGGCAGCACAGGGGCTATAAGAGTATACAATTACTCAACCTATAGGCTGCATGTGAGGAGCATTTGCTGACAGCAGCATTGCTACCGTCTGTGTGTCGAGTGATGCCGAGCGTGTGAGGACTGCCTAAGCATAAAATGGCACCTAAGCAATTTTAAAGGCAAAATGCGTTTTTTTACATAAAAATTAACAAATACTTTGTTTGACGGTAATTATCCCAGTATTACTGGTTAAAGATGAAGCATCTTTTGCTGTTTATTTCAAAGTACTTGTACTTAAGCCTTTGTTAGCTAGACTTCTCGTACCTACACTTACTACAGTGTAAATATTTTTTTTAGTGTCAGCAGGGTGTAACTCCTCACAGAGGTATTTGAGTTGATATCAAATGATTGTAGATAATCTGCAGCCTGATAGTTATGTGCAACATTTTCAAAAAATTAATTTTAGATATAATTTACTCCCTTACCGATGTAATTTATGAAGTTTTACTCCCTATGATGGCGTTACCTCAATGGTAATAAACCAATGCAAAAGGATTACTAGAACTTAAATAGCCACAAGTATCATGCAAGTAAAGGGTTTAATCTCATCACTTTGGTCGAGTTTTGGTTAATCAATTCAAACATAATTATCAGTATTAATTACAGATTCTGCGTACTTGAAATATTATGAAAGCGTACTTGAAATATTATGAAAGCAATGTGATAAGTGTCATAGTGAATTTATCAAACGCCTAGCACGTGGGCGTTCAGTATATGTCAGATAGGTCCGATACCCAATCCTCTTCTACGAATATCCGCTCAATCGGTCAAACTTTTCGCCTTACTGGTTGGATAAGTTTTTGGACTCAATTGGTGCTAGGTGTCATAGCGGGAGGAATTTTACTATTTGCTATTTTCAGTCAAGGAACTGGAGGTAGAAACAATAATCCAGGCACTGGATTTGGTGTATTCTTTGCTTTTGCTGGAATCGTTGCCTTAATGGGGGGTGTATTTATTGCTTTTCGTTACATGCAAACTGGCAGAAAACTTTTATCTGCTAATCCTGTCAATCGTCCACGCAAAGCTGAAACAGTGCAAGTTTTACGATTGGGGATGATAGTGCATTTTGTTGGTATGCTGTTGACTTTATTCGGCGCACAGGCAATTATTGGTACTTTATTTGCTAAAGCCCTAACTTCGCAGCCAATAAGTACTGGAGTTTTTACTCAACGTGACCCCAGCCAAACTGTTCAAGCTTTAGATCTTCTTGTCGTTCAAGCAAACACCAACACGATTACAGCACATTTTGCTGGGTTAGTGGCTTCCGTTTGGTTGCTTAATCGCATAACCCGGTAGGTAGATTAGGGAAAATATTTAATAATTCTCCACTAATCAAAATATGTTGATAAAAACATTGGTACTAAAATATGAGTACTAAATATCGGGAAAGTAAATCGATTTTTGTAAAACTGAGTAAATTCTAAATAAATGAATATGAAGGAGAATCTAGTCAATAGACTTTCCTTTTTCATTTGTTTTTTTATTTTTCGTTGATTTTTTAATTGATCGGTTTTTTGTGTCCCATGACAGTAAGCACATAAATTAGGACATAATGTTTTGCTTCAAAGGGAACAGCGAACAGGAAAATCATGACCAGAAGATGTAGTGCGATGAAATCCTTCAGAAAACCTTTGGAACTAAAATGTAGGTTCTAGTGGTCTGTCCCATTAAATATGACGGATTCGTTTTCCTAAAAATCCTGTAGAGACGTTGCAGAGCCTGCGGCGTCTCTGCATGCCCAAAATAATCATGGTTAAACCTTAACTGAACCGTATTGAATTAACAGGTACCAAAATAGGATTTGGTATAACTATGGAGCAAAGAGAAAATAGCAAAAAATTACTCCATAACTATAAAAATGAAGAGCATATATTTCTAACCTTCTTTAATACAGCAGTTACAGTCAGTCAAAATTGCTATATTCTGTTGTGTTGGCAGACAATCAATAATTTAGCAGAAAACTGAGAAAAATCCGTGCTCGATATCAAGCAAATAAGGGAAAACCCAGCATTTGTGCAAGAAAAGTTGGCTCTTCGTGGCGATCGCTACGACCTTCAACCGATAATTGAGTTGAATCAAAAACAACGCGAATTAGAAGGGAAGCGGAACCAACTTCAAGCACGCAGCAATGAAATTGCTAAAACTATCCCGACAAAAATCAAAGCGGGTAGCGACCCTAAAGGTGATGAAATTAAAGCTTTACGGGAGGAAGGCTCTTCCATTAAGGCTGAAATCGGTCAGCTAGAACCTCAAGAAAAAGAACTGTTGGGTAAAATCGAGGAGCTTTTATTGGCTCTTCCTAATTTACCCGGTGACTCAACTCCTGTGGGTAAGAGCGAGGAAGAAAATGTAGAGATTCGACGTTGGGGAGATGAATACATTCCCAAAAATGAGAATATACTTCCCCATTGGGAAATTGCTGATAAATTAGGTATTCTCAATGTTGAACGGGCTGTAAAGATAGCACAAAGCCGTTTTGTAGCACTGTTTGGGGCTGGTGCAGCATTAGAAAGGGCGTTAATTCAATTTATGCTCGATCGTCAGATAGAAGCTGGATATTTGGAAGTTATTCCACCAGTTTTAGTAAACACTGAATCTTTGACAGCAAGCGGACAGTTACCCAAATTTGCTGAAGAAAGTTTCAAATGTGGGGCTGATGATTTGTGGTTAGCACCGACTGCAGAAGTGTCTTTGGTCAACCTTTATCGAGGAGAAATTTTATCTGCGGAGGACTTACCAATTTATCACTGTGCTTACACTCCCTGTTTTCGTAGAGAAGCTGGAAGTTATGGGCGCGATATGCGCGGTTTAATTCGTTTACACCAATTCAATAAAGTAGAATTAGTAAAATTTGTCGCTCCAGATGATTCTTTTGAGGAATTAGAAAAAATACTCAAAGATGCAGCAGCTATTTTAGAAGCATTGGAGTTACCTTATCGAGTATTAGAATTGTGTACCGGAGATTTGGGATTTTCCTCAACCAAAACCTATGATTTAGAAGTTTGGTTACCTTCAGCCGGTACTTATCGAGAAATTTCTAGTTGTTCTAACTGTATAGACTTCCAAGCACGAAGGGGCAATATTCGCTTTAAAGAAACTGGTAAAAAGGGAACCCAATTTGTCCATACTCTTAACGGCTCTGGTTTAGCAGTAGGAAGAACAATGGCAGCAATTTTGGAAAATTATCAACAACCAGACGGAACTGTCAGAGTACCAAAAGCACTACAACCTTATTTGAAGCGGGAGATATTGTGAAGTAGGGACTGGGGACTGGCGACTAGGGATTGGCGACTAGGGTTGGGAAAATAAATTCTGAACGATTTGAACGATTATTAATCATAAATCTCTCATCACTAATTCCTAATCCCTTATATGACGCTGTAGACACGCTCAATGTCTGTACTTACGCCCCACGCACGCGTCACGCAATACCTAACGGTACGCTTGCGCTAGCTAGCTAAGCCCTAATGCTAATCCCCCAATCCCTAATCCCTAATAGCTAATCCCCAAAAAATATCATTCGAACCCATTCCGGGCTGTAACAGATCTTAAAATAAGAATATGTATTTCCTAATCTATTGATGAGGGAAGTAATTAAGCCGCTACATTGCTCTTTCAGGGCTTTGGTAAGTGGCATATAACTGTGCTTGTAAGAAGAATATCTTGCAAACAGAAGGTTGTATAGTAAAATGCAATATTTTTCTGTAAAACCTGTAACTATAACCCAATAAATTCACTAGTTATTCCTATGTCAGTTTTAGCAGCTTTCGCGGCGATCGCAGTTGTGCTGGTTTTAGTTTTTGTCCACGAACTCGGACATTTTCTTGCAGCTCGCTTCCAAGGGATTCACGTTAACCGATTTTCAATTGGTTTTGGTCCAATAATTTTGAAATATGAGGGAGCGAAAACAGAATATGCTGTTCGGGCTTTTCCTTTGGGTGGATTTGTAGCTTTTCCTGACGATGACCCGGATAGTGATATTCCTCGTAATGACCCTAATTTATTAAGCAACCGCCCTATCTTAGATCGGGCAATTGTCATCAGTGCTGGAGTGATAGCAAACTTAATATTTGCTTATTTGTTATTAGTATCTCAAGTGAGCTTTGTTGGTATCCAGCAAATTGTTGATACTAAGCCTGGTATTGTCATCGAACAACTCGCACCAGAAGTAAGTTCTGCAGCGACTGATGCAGGAATTAAAGTAGGAGATGTAGTCTTAGCAGCAAACAGCCAGCAATTTGATGATTCGCCAACAGAAATAGAAAGTTTTCAGAAAATCGTCAAAAATAATGCTGGAAAAGAAATCCAACTACAAATTTCCCGTGGTGAAGAACAACTATCTTTAACCGTAGTTCCTGAAGCTAAAACTAGTGGCGGTACTATTGGAGTTGGATTGACACCTAATGTTAAAACTGAGCGCAAACCAGTACGGGATGTTGTCAAAGCTTTTAGTCTTGGTGCTACTGAGTTTCAGCGCATCGTTACCATGACATTTCAAGGTTTTGGTCAATTAGCTACTAACTTCCAAGAAACAGCTAACGACCTGGCAGGACCAGTTAAAATTGTAGAAATTGGGGCTAACATTGCTCAAAATGATGTCGGAAATTTATTTTTCTTTGCTGCTTTAATTAGCATCAACCTAGCAATTATTAATATTTTGCCTTTACCTGCTTTGGATGGGGGACAATTAGCTTTTCTAATGATTGAAGGTGTAATGGGTAAGCCATTACCCAGCAAGATTCAAGAAGGAGTCATGGGAACGGGTTTTGTGCTGATTCTAGGATTGGGGATTTTTCTTATTGTTAAAGAGACTACCCAGCTTTTATATCAAGCACTCAATTAGATTTCTCAGGGGATAAGAACGTCTATAATACCCAAAAATCATTAATTATTTATTTATGGGTGCAAAAGCAGGTGAGTGGTAAAACAAAACGTTCATCTCAAAAAATTAGGGCGCTGGAGATTCTTATACGCTTGAAGCGTTTGTATCCGGATGCAACTTGTTCTTTAACCCACAACTCACCGGTGCAGTTATTAGTCGCAACTATTCTTTCCGCTCAGTGTACGGATGAGCGTGTGAATAAGGTGACACCCGATTTGTTTGCGCGATTTCCCGATGCAGAAAGCTTAGCAAATGCTGATTTAGAAGAGTTAGAGCAATTAGTGCGTTCCACAGGTTTTTATCGTAATAAAGCTAAAAATATCCGAGCTGCTTGTCGAAAAATAGTTGATGAATTTGACGGTCAGGTTCCCGGACGTATGGAAGATTTATTGCAGCTTTCTGGTGTTGCGAGAAAAACTGCTAATGTTGTTCTTGCCCATGCATTTGGGATTAATGCAGGAGTCACTGTAGATACTCACGTTAAACGTTTAAGTCAACGCTTGGGTTTTACCAAGCATCAAGATGCTGTCCGCATCGAACGCGATTTAATGAAACTTTTACCGCAAGCAGATTGGGAAAATTGGTCTATCAGGTTGATATACCATGGTCGAGCTATATGTAAGGCGCGTTCTCCTGCTTGTGAGGTTTGTCAGTTAGCGGATATTTGTCCTTCGGCTAATATTGGGTAATGGGTAATGGGTAATAGGTAACGGGTAATTGGTGAAAAATTTTGCTTGGGTGAGAATTACCTGATCGCTAGTTTCTAACTACCAATTTCTAATTACCAATTTCTAATTACCAATTTCCGGTAATCAATTTCTAGTAATCAATTTCTAGAATTTATGTCACAAGGCATTCCATTCGCTAAAATAGACTGTGCTGTTTTATAAAACAACTACTAGAACTTATGGCAAAAAAAGGTATGGTTGAGCGCGAAAAAAAGCGCGCTAAGTTAGTAGCAAAGTACGCAGCTAAGCGGGAAGCATTGCTAGAAGAGTTTAGAACTACAGAAGACCCATTGGATAAGCTGGAAATCCACCGGAAAATCCAACGTCTTCCCCGTAATAGTTCTCCTACTCGTCGCCAGAATCGTTGCTGGGTGACTGGTCGTCCTAGAGGTGTTTACCGTGACTTTGGTCTTTGCCGAAATGTACTGAGAGATTGGGCGCACCAAGGACTTTTACCAGGTGTAGTTAAGTCTAGCTGGTAAATAAAAGTAAGAAGTAAGAAGTAAGAAGTAAGAAGTAAGAAGTAAGAAGTAAGAAGTAATCTAATAATTTTACTTTTTACTCCTAACTCTTTACTTTTTAGTTTTTATTGTCCGCAACATTTATCAATCCCTAAACTTTCCAAAAGAAGATCGCTAACAGCATTAGCGATCGCAAACTCTCCATAGAAACTTTTGGAAAAATCAAAGGACTGCATTTCAGTCACAATTGCGATCGTTAGAGAACCTAAATCGTTTTCTCCTTCCATTCTTTGGCGCATAAAAATTTGTGCTGCTCGTTGTGCTATTTCTTCATTGATAGCTTCGGGAATAAATTCAGTATTCAGCCAAGAATGTAAACTTGTTTGTAACCATTCTCCCTCCTGCTCGGGATTTTCTGCTGGTGGTAGGGTGATTGGTGGAATTGGTTCAGTCATTTTTTTATGTTTTGTATTTAACGCAAACTCAAACAAATTAAACTCAAATAAATTAAAACAGGTTTGATTTCACACATATAGGATTATGGTTTGATTATTGAAAATAATTAAGTATTGTAAGGTCTGTTAGACGGAACTTCGTAAAACACCAAAAGCTTATGAGTGCTGCGTTACGCTATCGCTAACACACCCTATGTATCTTTAAGCGCGAAGCGCAGGCTAACCGTCAACAAAATTCAAATATGATTCCTATATATTTCAAAGAGATATATCAAGGAGACATATCAAAAATATACTTCACAGAAAATTATCTGTAGATCGATATCTTTCACTTTTGGAGAACTACTAAAAAAATGATACTTAAAATAATCATATTTTGACTTGTCAGGATAAAGATTTTGGTTCTGTTTTTCCTCAGAGCTTAGAAAATAAAAAACTTTACAAATTTGAGTGATACAAACATTAATTTTTGTGAATATTAATTTTTATATAATGATTTAGAATTGATTGCTAAATCACTTCAATACGAGGTGTTTATTCGCATTTTATCTGGCTTGTAATCTATGAGATATAATGTCTCTGCCATCATTGAAGGGTATGCCCAAGGCTATTTCCTGATGGGTGATGATGATAATAACTTGGGATGGTATGGCAGCCGCGATCGCACTTTAATTCCTTTGGATGAAGGTTTCCGTTATCCTAAATCTTTACGACGTGTTATCAATCAAAATAAGTTTAGCGTTGCTATTAATCGTGACTTTCAATCTGTTGTTAATGGTTGTGCCGATCGGGATACCACCTGGATTTCACCCGAGTTAAAAGAAATTTATCAAGAATTACACCACAGTGGTTGGGCGCATAGCTTTGAAACTTGGGAAGGGGATGAACTTGCAGGGGGAATTCTCGGAATTGCGATCGGCGGTGCTTTCATTGGCGAATCAATGTTTTACCGCATACCCGACGGTTCTAAAGTTGCTATGGTAAAGCTAGTAGAAAGACTGCGAGAAAAGAAATTTATTATATTTGATGCTCAAATGATGAATCCCCACTTAGAAAGATTTGGGGCTTATGGTATTGGCGATTTAGAATATCAAGATTTACTTACTAAAGCTGTAGCAATGACTCAATTAAGTTTTGTATAGCCTGAAGAATTATCTGTTTTCTATTTCCCGTTCCCTGTTCCCTTTTAACGCAAAACTCCATCACCATAAATGATATCCAAATCGCAAGATGATATCCAAATCGCAGCTAATCGCCTCAATAATATTGCATTCTAACTTCCCGTAATATTAACAAGCTCACAAATAATTAAACTTAGGAAATTTCAATTATTTAATTTCCCAAAACCAATGACAGAGCTTTTATTAAACGTTGATTATTCTCATCATTCAACACAGCAACCCGAAAATAATTATCTCCTAGTTCGGCAAAACTCTTGCAGTTACGGATCAAAATGTGATGTTCCTTGAGCAAGCGTTCTTGAAGTTGGATAACACTGTGCTGGGAACGCACCAGTAAGAAATTTGCAGCACCAGGTAAAGGTTCCAATCCGGGTAAACTGGCTAGATTTTGAAACAATTTTTTGCGTGTCGGTGCAAGCCATTCCCAAGTTTGGTTTTGAAAATCCTTATCTTTCAAAGCTGCGATCGCTGCAGCTACAGCTAAAGAATTTACAGACCAAGGATCGCGCCATCTATCCCAACGACTCAAGTAGTCAGGATGAGCAATTGCATATCCCAAGCGTAACCCTGCCATACTGTAAAACTTAGTTAGCGATCGCAAAATAATTAAATTTGGATATTTTTCCACCATCCCAATTAAGCTTTGCTCTTGGTCTGGCGGTAAAAAATCCATAAAAGCTTCATCAACTACAACTAAAGGTAATTTCTCCAGGTAGGGCAGAATTGCTTGCCGCGACCACAACTTTCCGGTTGGATTATGAGGGTTATTAAGCAGCAAGCCATGCCTTGAAGATAAAGCAAAATCGTTAAGAGGAAGAGAAGACAAAGGTTGAGTAAAACTTACCTTTTCCATGTCTTCCCAATTTCCTTCTTCTTTAGCATGATTTTGTCTTGCCAAAGAAAAAGGAAACTCCAGTACTTTCGCATCATAAGCAGCTAATGCTCGATAATAATCGCCAAAGGCTGGAGTAATTAAAGCTGTTGCGGCAAATTTGGCAAATTCTCTACCAACATACGTAAGTAATTCTGCAGAACCGTTACCGGGCAAAATCCACTCATAACTCAGTTGGTGATATTGACTCAGTGCTCGTCTGAGTTCTGTGTAATTAGGGTCTGGATAGTGCTTTATATAACCCATGTGAGACGAAATAGCAGTTAAACTGCTATGGGGAGGTCCCAAGGGGCTAATACTGGCAGAAAAATCCAGAATCAAATCCTGTGGACAGCCAGTGATCGCAGCTGCCCAAACTAGATTACCCCCATGTCCTCTTTGCCGCACCAAAAAGTAGTTGCTCCCAAGACTAGTTATGATTTTGGGGGCGCAACTCTTTCTCTGAACATTTTTCCTGCAGAGAAGGCGGGAACCTTAGTTGCGGGGATTTCCATTTTTTCATTGGTTTTGGGGTTACGACCTTCACGAGCTTTACGTTCCCGTGACTCAAAAGAACCAAATCCAACTAGGGTGACCTTATCGCCAGAGGAAACAGCTTCAATGATGGTCTCTAATGCTGCGCTAAGGACTGCATCAGCTTGCTTTTTGGTTACGCTAGCCTTTTCAGATACAGCATCAACTAATTCACCTTTATTCATGTCAAACTCCTTGAAATTTACTTGAGATTATTTATTGATACATCCAGACGTATGTTTACTGAAATCTCTGTTTAGAGATTTACCAAAAAAAGTTTTTTTGAGTATTTATGCCTAAAAGGGCTGTAACTCCTGTTGGCTGAACTTTTCAATGAATCATTCTAATAGGTACAAGCCAGAAGTGGATAGATGAAACCATTAATTTATATAGATTTCAGGATTCGTTGTTATTTTCTGGCTGTTGTTTTCCTAAAAACCCACCTCCGAGTAGGAAAAAATACTTAGTAAAAACCCCTATCCCGAAAGGAATAGGGCAAACTAGGGGATAAAAAATCGAAATTTAATGGAATTGTAAAGAGGTGACAATTCTTTACAAAATATTTTTAACAATAGTCCAAGAAACAGTTTATTGCAACGCCTTTTGAGAAATTAATTAGAATTCAGGAGTCAGGGGTCAGGAGTCAGAATTCGTAGAGACGCGACATGTCGCGTCTCTACAGAATTCAGAAGTCAGAAGTCAGGAGTCAATCTTCAGGTTATAAACTAAGTTCGTACTATCTCAATGGAAGTTATGAGTGGGAATGCAGCAACACAAAATACTCCTATTCCTATCATGAGATGAATGAAAAATCTTTTCCCTGTTCCCCGCTTCCTGTTCTCTCCATTCAATCCAAAATATTCAAAAATCAATATGTTTATAAATTTTTATTTCCTACGAGGAATTTTTAAGCCTCGACGTTCTAGCATTTGTCTTACAGAAGGACTAGGCTTGTAGTTGTAGCCAAAAGATGAGTTTTGGGTGTCATCCATGACTTGAGGTGTTAGTAAAACAATTACTTCTTGGCGATCGCTTGTTTTATTTGTCTTTCTAAACAACGAACCCAATAGAGGGATATCGCCCAAAATTGGGACTTTAGAAACGCTTGTACGGTCTCTATCTCGGATAATTCCACTTAGAATGAGAGTCTGACCATCTCGCAGCCTAACTAAACCTGATTGAAGCGAGCGTTTAGAAACTAAAGTCACTAAGCCATTCCCTGTATTTACTTCACGTACAGGTGCGCTTACATTAGGGGCAACCGAAAGAGAAACAAAACCATTATCATCAATGCGTTCTATCTTTACACCAAGAGTTAAACCTACTTCTTCTTTACTCACTTCCTGTGTTTCCCTCGATCCACCAGAGGTGTCAGTTATGGTTATACTTGTCTGACCAACAACTTCCTCGGTTAAGTTTACCTGTGCTTGCTGACCTTCCTGAACAATTAAAGTAGGATCAGTCAAGATTTTTGCATTTCCACTTTGTACTTGGGCTTGTAAGGTTGCTAAGAAGCGTTTGGGATATTTAAATAGTCCTGGCACGCTAAATTCTACACTATCCTCAGCAATGTCTGTGACACCAGGTTGTAGCGGATTCTCATTAGTACCAAAATTAGGACGGGGATAGGTTCCAAGCGGTAACTGAGTGTTTCCAGTCTGACCACTGGGATTACCAAATTGCTGTGGTGTCCCAGTACCGAATGGCGCATTAGGCTGAGCATCTAAAAAAGGTTCAACTTCTACACCTTCTGGAAATGGGGCTCCAGTTATTGTAGGCGTTAGCCTACTATTAATTACTTCAGAATTATTGGGTGGATTAACACCACCAAAATTAACTACAGCAGCACCACCATCATTAGAAAAGAAATTATTCCCTACACCAAAAGAAAAACTACTGTTAAAATCTTTAATATTTGAGAGACTGACGTCAACAATCTTGACATTAACTACTACTTGACGACGACGAACATCAAGTTGAGTTAATTGCGTCATCGCCATTTCAATTAACCTTGGACTACCAATCAAAGTGACTGAATTTGTGCGTTCGTCTCCTAGTGCTTGCAAGCCTCTAAGTATAGGATTTGTGTATTTTGAGTCTTCAAGGGTTAAGCGTTCGATTTTAGTTTCTGTGGTTGTCTGTGTTTGAGTAATAGGAGTTCCACCACTACCTACAGGTACGGCGCTGACACTAGTAACCTGTCGTTCTCGACTTACTGCACTTTCTGCACCCATACCAACTAGAAAGTTTAACGCAACATCTACAGAAACTTGATTGAGTCTCATGTTGCGCATCACCACATCACGGGTGGAATTGGGTAGATTTGGACCCACAAAAATGGTTCGACCACTACGATTTCCTTCCAAACCACTCAAGCGCAAAACGTAGTTAAAAACATCCTGTACGGGCTCATTTTCAATATCCAAAGATATTGTTGGTCCTTCCACACCATTAGCTTGTGTTTGAGAATTTTCTTCTTTATCTGCTCCGGCTGTGGTGTAAGCCAAATTCATTCCGGCTGCACGGGCTAGTAGTGACAATACTTCACGTACTGGAGCATCCCGTAATACCAAACGAGGAACCCGTTCCTGAGTACCTAGATCGATGACGCTAGGAGAAGCATCAATATTCGAAATAGCAATATCTCCAACTGGTGGAGCAACAGCCCTGGGAAGAAATGGTGGAGCAGGTGTAGAGGGCTGACCTGGACCTGCTGGTTGAGCTGGAGTGGTGTTGATATCTACTTGAGGTTTAGGAGCAGTTACTCTAGAAGGAGGAGCAGGGGGAGCAGGAGTATTATTTGCAATTGGTCTGGGATTTGCAGATGGAGCAGATGCGGCTGCAGGAGAAGCTCCAAAATTCAGAGTCACACCATCTTTTTTACGGGCTATGGGTAGACTATTGGGAACATTTTCAGTACCAGTTACTAATACCCGAATGCTATTTGCATCGAGTTGATTAATCGTAACTAAAGCAATTCCTGGTGCAGGATTTTCCTGACTGAAGCTATCGCCTTCGGGTAACTTTAATTGAGTATTAATAACATCTGCAACTAAAACATTTCCTCTTTTAGTGGTAAATACCTGCGGACGCTTACTGGAGGATGTTTTTAACTTCAGGCTTATTCCATTATCAACTGGCTTTAAATTCACTCCAGTAATTCGAGCAGTTTGTCCCCAAACAGGTTGAGCTACAAGAAGTATAGTTGCGGCAGTACCTAAAATAATATTGTTACCGTGAAGCTGTTTCACAGTCCATTCCTCACTTAAAAAATAATAGGGTTAATCTGAATTAAAAAGTTTAAGTTGAAAAATTTTAATTAAAAATTTGAATTAAAAAAATTGGATTTTAAATCTTGAATTTAACTTGCTGAATTTAAAGCTGAATAAAAAATTG
The DNA here is from genome assembly GCF_030065675.1 of Mastigocoleus sp. MO_188.B34. GTDB lineage: Bacteria > Cyanobacteriota > Cyanobacteriia > Cyanobacteriales > Nostocaceae > Mastigocoleus. The sequence goes on from NZ_JASJDK010000047.1 coordinate 36,622, forward strand.
AGTTTAAAATTTTAGATTTTATTTTGACTTTAAAGTTTTAGATTTACCTTTAATACAAATCAGAAGAAATAGTAAATGAATAAAAATAGAAATTGTAAGTCTTTAATCATAATCATAATCATACCTAGGTTTGTAGTTGCGCTTTAGCGCACTCCCTAAGCACAACTGCAAACCAAAAATTCACCCACATATTACTTAACAAGGGTATTTGTATTTACTGCTCTGCTTCTGCGGCTTTCGCTGCTGCTGCAATTTCTTCTGGGTTCATGGGCATTAAGGCTTCTAGTAAAAAAGAGGTTTTGATTGGTGCACCACCTACCCTGGGTTTTACTTTTCCGTCCCTATCAACAGGATCGGATTCCAACACTGATTTATATTCTTTAACAATTAGTAATGGTTGTAAGCGCTCAATGTTACGAATAATAGATTGAGTTTGCTCATAAGTTCCTATTATTTCAATATTGGTAGTGCTGCTTTTTAACTTACCGTCTACCTCCGCACCGAGAGAACCATCAGTTATTGTTTGGGGTTGGTTTTCACCAGGTGCAAACTTTTGGAGTTTTGCCTTTATTGCATTGGTTGATAATTGAGAATTTCCTGCTTCCACCAATCGGTTTAAGTCTATAAGTAAAGTGTCAAGGGTTTTCTCATTTGCAAATACCGATAAAACCTGAATCTGTTGTTGCTTAGTTTGTGCTAATTCTTCTTTAACTTCATCAATGCTATCGATACTGGCTTTTTTATTCTCAATTTGTGTTTTTAGTTCGCTTTTTTGTGTTTGCTTTTCTTGAAATGTTTCCCAAGTTGGCATTAACAGGTTCATGAGCATGTAAGCTGCTCCTGCTAACCCTAATAAGCCAATCAAGATACCACCAACTTTTGGAGTTAGTGTCACCCCAAATACGACGGGATAATTAGAAGAATCATCTTCAAATCCTCCGCCTTGCTCTTCAATAAAGTTAAGATCTTCACTCAGTGTCATTTTTGCAGAATTCCTGTTCCTTGCAGACTACGTATCCTGGCTACTAGCCCAACTGTCCCTTTTTGTTCCAATTCACGCATCAATTCCGAAGCTGGAACATCACTTAAACTGGATTGAATTTCGTATCTAACTACCTTTGGTAATTTAATTAGTTCGCTATTCTCAGACTGACTAACTTCCGGAGGGATAGGAGCATCTACTAATTCCGCACTCAAAATTCTACTTTCTGAAGGTTTAAATAAGCGAGACTGTTGTAAGCTCAACAAAAAATCATTAACGTCATTAAACGATCGAGCATATCCACTTAACTTGACGGCTCCAGCTGAATTGGGTTTATTTCCATCTGTTTCTGCTGGTGGTGTTTGCTCAATATTTTCCAGTTGTACCCTTCCCGGAATGCGGTCGCGTAAATCTTGTAACATTGCAGACCAAGGACGGATCTGGTCGAATACCGTTACTAGGGCTTGATTTTCTCCCTTAATCTTGTCAGTCTCCGCTTTGATTTTATTTATGTCTCCTATTTCTGTTTCTAGCTGTTGATTTTCTGCTTCTAGCTCAGCTATTTCTGATTCTAGGCTGTTGTTTTGAGCACTTAAAATATACCAAGCACCACCAACAAACACAGGAAGACATGTTGCAACTGCGAGTCCGATAAATAAGGGTATTAACTCCCCGCCTGAAGTAGTACTTTTGACTTTACTTTCAGATTTTTTCCGATGGGATGGACGGTCTTGAAGAAAGTTGATATCTAGACTGTACATTGTGTGATGTCATACCCCTCTCATAGTGGCAAAGCTTTCGATAAATATTTTTGGTAAATATTCATTTATGAGTCCAGTAAAAAGTTAAGCAACAATTTGAACTCTTTAAACTTCCCGCATCCCCAAACCGAGCACAACCCCCAAGCCAGGACGTTGTACTGTACTATATTCGGATTCATCTAACTCTATTGATAGTGATTCTACGGGATCTATTTGAACTGTTGGTAAACTTAAACGCTGTGTAAAAAATTCATCCAAATCTTTTAATCCACCTCCCGGTCCAGCCAAAATGAGTTGTGCAACCTCTAAATTTTCACTTTGATTGAGGTAGAAATCGATAGAACGACGAAGTTCGTCGGTAATTTCTCCCAATACCCTGATCACAGATGCCATACCAGGATTTACTTCAGTTTGACCTGTTTTTCCCGCTTCCATTGGTGTAGTGGGAATAGTCATACTTTCAAGTAATTCCATATCTCTGGATGTAGGTAAACTCATTGCTTTTGATAAAGCTAATTGGAGTTGAAATGTCCCAATTGGTACAGTCCGTGAAAACTGGGGTACTCCATTCACTATGATTGCAATTTCGGTGCTATCAAATTCGATATCGACTAATACCACGGCTTCTTCCCGGTCAAATTGCCGTAATTGGTCCCTAATGGTTCGAATTAAAGCAAAGCTATTGATTTCCAGAATATCGACTTGTAAGCCAGCTTGTTCAAATGTATTGACATAGGTATCGGTAATTTCTTTACGGGTAGCAACTAAAAGTACCTGTACTTTTTCAATTCCATCTTCATCAACAAAATATCCAAGCTTTTGATAGTCAACATCAGCCTCTTCACGGGGATATGGCAAATACAAACTAGCCTCATGGTTGAGTACCATCTCTCGTAGTTCTTTATCATCCAACTCTGCTGGTACGGGTATTAATCGGATAATAGAGTCTCTCCCAGATACAGCAGTTGCGACGCGGGAAGCTTTAACTTTACTTTGAATCAATGCCTCCTGAATAATTTGTGCCATAGTCGGAGGATCGATGATTTGACCTTCTGTAAATACATCTTCCGGTACGCTTACAGATGTCAAAGCTTCTATTTTCAAACCTTGACGTTGTTTGCGTAACTGAACTAGATTTACTCTTTGAGGAGCAAGTTCAATTCCGACACCTTGATTAGATTTACTAAAGAAACTATTTAAACTTTTAATCACGGCTTTGTCCGCAGGACTTCTAAAAAAGAAAATGTAAATTGGATGAAAATGAGATGAAAATATAAATGATACTTGGAGGTCAAACCAACCTCTAACAACAATTCCAGATAAGTTGTCAATAAGTTTTAAAAAAACTAAATTCAACCTTAAATAGTCAACAGTTCGGCTTATAAATTCTTAAAATATATAACCAGAACGATTAACTGTTTGATTCCTTAAAAATGACAAAATCACTAAACAGGTATAATTGGGGTGAAGAATCTGCCTTGCCAAGAAAAAATTTATGGCTAGTTCAGACAGATAAAATAATCGGTATTTTGTACTTGTTTAGGCTTGTTTACTTTTGCAAAATTTAATTATGACTCGAAACGGGTCAAGTGTAAAAAAGTAAAATCAGGACTAAAAAGCCTATTAAAGCACAATAAAATCACAGCTAAATAGACAATAAAGCTACAAAATAATATTTAATTCAATTATTCAATCTTTTTCAAGAGAATTTCAAAAGCAAATTATTGCTAATTTCTTACAAGGCATTATTGTTTGAAGTTAGATATAAGATGACAAAAATATAGATATTCCTCCTACTCATATATTTGTAATTCAGACCAGCTTAATATTTTACAGGTAAGTATTTGCTGTAAATTAATTAACTAGTTAATCATTTATAACACCGATTCATTAAAACAGACAGTTATTAATAAAGTACCCAGTACTTATACGGAATTAACATAATTGACTAAAATTTTTAAATTTAAAATTTGTAAATTCTTCAAACTCACCTTTATTTAAGTTTGTTAAGGGTTGCTTTGGTATTTTTGTTGATGGTGAAAAAATATTTAAAAGCGTTGGCATTAGATATTATTCAACGCACTTACCCTGAAAGATAAAAATATATCAGCCGCAAATCGATCGACACTCAAACTTACCTACTTTAGAGTTGAGGAGATAGGTCATTAAAATACAGCAGTTCGCAAACCACTCTGTGAAGCAAATATTTAAGCTTACTATTGCTTCATTGTTGTTAATTACTTCGATTGGCGAAAAAATATCCCACTAAATACAGCGAACCACACAGAACTACTAAATCTTGACTTTGATCGCTTTCACTAAAAGCTGTATCTAAAGCTGAAAATAAATCTGTATGAACATTACAGGATTTCAATCGCGGACAAACTTCTGCTGCTAGTTTTGCTAAATTCTCAGGTTGGGCTGAACTATGGTCTGCAACAGGAAGCAGATACAGTTTATCTTCAGGTCGGAGTAATGCTTGAAAAACTTGGGTATGGTCTTTAGTAGAAAGCATTCCCATCACCCAAAAAATCGATTTAACCCCAAGTGTGTCAACATAATCTCGTAAAGCTTTCGCTGAAGCTGGGTTGTGAGCACCATCAACTAATAATCTTCGATCTGTGAATTTTTTATCTTTCCAAGTGGTCCATTGCATTCGTCCCAACCATTTAGTTTTTTCCATCCCAGCAATAATTGCTGATTCAGAAATCAACCAACCCTGGTTTTGCAATATTTCTACCGCAGCTAGGGCTAAGCTAGAATTTGTCAGTTGAATTGCTCCATGTAAAGACAAAGGATATTGAAGAGATTGATAATTTTTGATATCTTTTCCTTTACTTTGCGAGTAATGATACTCTGCCAGGGTTGGACTAATTTGATGAGCAATACAAGGGGAAATGATTGGACATTCCAACTCTTCAGCGCGCGATCGTACTACTGTTTCAGCATCTGCTGGTAATGGTGCCATAACAACGGGGCATTTATATTTGAGGATACCAGCCTTTTCTCTGGCAATATCACTAATTTTTGACCCGAGTACCTGCACATGGTCGAAACTAATCGAAGTAACAATTGTCACTAAAGGCTCTTCGCAGACGTTAGTTGCATCTAAACGTCCCCCCAAACCAACTTCCACAACAGCAACATCAACTTTCTGTTGAGCAAAATATAACCAAGCAGCAGCAGTTAAAACTTCAAATTGAGTTGGTGAAGAGTTCTCTGAATCATTCGCCCCGCGCGTTGCGTTCGCCCCGCGCGTTGCGTTCGCCCCGCGCGTTGTGATCGCAGCTTTAACTTCTAGTAATACTTGCTGTAATTCCTCGGTGCGAATGGGCTGTTCATCTAAGCAAATTCGTTCCGTCCAATCAATCAAATGAGGAGAGGTATAACGACCAGTACGATAACCTGCAGCAGTGAGAATAGAAGACAAATAAGCACATACCGAACCTTTACCATTAGTACCAGCAACATGAATTACTGGAACAGATTTGTGAGGATTACCAAGATTTTTTAAGAGCTGCAGAATTCTCTCAAGTCCAAGATTAACGCCAAAATGATTAAAAGGTGTTAGTAAAGAATCAATATCCACGAAAACCGTTTTTATTTTTAAGTTTATTTTTTTTAATTTATTAGGACTTACGCATTGACAGAATGAGGAAAATATGAAGTATGTATTTTAGGTATTAAACATCAATTTTCCGATACCTTTTATGCAATTACTTTAATTATGGAATTATTGACAATAGTCTGAAACAACGTATTTTCGTTCATTTAGAGTAGTAAATTTATACGATGTGTAAGTCCTATTTATATATAGCAAAACAGTGAATTACATCTAATCCATTACCAATTACCAATTACCAATTACCAATTACCAATTACCAAATACCCAAACCCCGATAAAAATAAAATCGACTGTTCTTTAGATAGAGATACAGTCGATAAAACCCAAGCGGGTTCAAGCTTGTTTTTTAAAAAATGAATTTAAGCTTCTCTATTTAAAAAAGTTTGAATTTGTACGAGTGCAGCTTTACCAATATTAAAAACTGCCCAACCAGCGGCAATCACAATTGGTGCTAAAACCACCGCTACGCGAAAATCAAGATCCATATCTATTACTTCCTCTTATTAAGCGACATTCAAGTATTGCGATCGAGCTTCATCTTATTGTTAGCCTAACTGAGTACTTTTTCCATAGCAAAATGTTAAGATTATTTACAATACCCAATATGATTTTATAACAAAAGGATCCAGTTATACATTATTAATCGCTTTGATCCTGCCTGTTTGCCAATTCTTAATCCCCAGTCGCCAGTCCCTAATCCCCATTCCTTGTAAAACCAAGATCCGTACCTTTACCAGCATGTACTAAGGCTAGTTTTTGATATTTTTCTGCGTGCTCGATTAAGTCAGCAGCTTCAGTAGAAGAAACTTGTCGTACAACTTTTCCAGGAACGCCAACAACTAATGAGTAAGGTGGCACATTTTTTGTTACCACAGCACCTGCGCCAATAATGCTACCAGTACCTACTCGTACTCCATCAAGAACTATAGCTCCAATTCCTATCAGGCTACCGCGTTCGATGTGAGCAGAGTGTATGACAGCGCGATGTCCAACAGTGACGTAATCTTCTAAGATAGTTGGTTTCCCAGGATCTCCATGTAATATTGCACCATCTTGAATATTAGTAAATTCACCAACTTCAATAATTTCAACATCTCCTCGGATAGTTGCTCCATACCAAATGCTAGCCCCGGATGCAATTTTCACCGAACCAACAACAACTGCGTTTTTAGCGACAAAGGTTGCTTGAGAAATGTCAGGAGAAAACCAGTAGGAAGGAAGAGACACGATAGAATAGAATTAAGGTACTCAGAAATACTGAAAGAATTCCAACCATAATAAGGCTGGTAGACTTTAAAAGGGTATCATAGCGTTATATTTGAATCCAATTTGAATCCAATTAAAATATCAAAATAGTGATTTTAAAATTAATGATTCTAAAGTTAGAATGATTCTAAAATTAGTGATTCTAAAATTCTTGATTCTCAAAATAGTCGTTAACTAAGTATCTCTTCGATTCCAAGTAAGAGTATCATTTTAAACCGAGATTCTGTATAGAAAATGAATATATTTTTACCCACTTCACAATGAAACCAGGTTTACAGTATCCAATATTCGGTCCCGAAATCAAGTGTCCCCACTGTCATCAAGCCATCCCGGCATTGACACTTACTGATACTTATTTGTGTCCTCGTCACGGAGCTTTTGAAGCAAACCCAGAAACTAAAGAATTGATTCATCTGCAGTCAGGTCGTCACTGGCGAAGATGGAATTCTAAATGGTTTCGACAACATACCCATCCTGATGGTATTCGGTTTGAAATTCATGAAGCTCTAGATAAACTTTATACCCAAGGGTACAGGGCTACAAAGGTAATTATTGCTACTCGATACCAGGAACTGATGAGTGGCTATTTGGAGCGCAGTAGCCCTTGGCGCTCGGGACAATCAGAGATTACTTCAGGGCGACTGTATGGCTTACCAGTTGATTTTAGTCCCGATCCCCAAGAAGAACCACGTTGGAATGTGATAAATTTTGACTTGGAGAAGGAACCAGGTGTGCCAGTACGTTACCCTTACTTCAAGTTGTTTGACTAGTTTTAATAATGATGAATGGGGGCAATAAGTTAAGATAGTAAATTTTAGTTTAGATAATGCATCACGCTTCTATTAAGACGGCTAACATTTATAAAGCGATCGCCTTTTACGAACAATTAGGGTTTGAAGTCTGCGAACGCTTCAGTACGGGCTATACCCTTGCTTGTTGGCTCGAAGGACTCGATAGCAGACTAGAGTTAATTGAAATTCCCAACCCTAAACCACCAGCAGATGCATTTGGAGACGAGCATTATGTCGGCTACTATCATCTATCTTTCGACCTTACCCAAAGCTTTCCCGACCTACCTAGCTGGTTGAATGATTTAAAAGAATGTTTTGCGAAAGGTGTAGAGAAAAATTCTCAATTATTAAAACCTTTAGTTGTACTTTTAGAACCAACACAGCAGCAAATTGGTAGTTGTATCTATGAAGTAGCTTTTATTGCTGATGCTGATGGGTTACCATTGGAATTCATCAGATTACTGAAAAAATGATTTAAAAGTAAGACAGCAAATCTAAGTTTTGATTTAAAGTGCTACCTAATAAAGCATGAAGGTAGTGCAATTACTATCGTTCAAGAATCAAAATCAATCAATAATCAAAACTTAGAGTATATAAAACCATGCAGCGTTAGCTCGAAAGTAATTTAATTTTTTCCCATTATTGGAATTTATATATTTGTAGTTTTTCCTGTATCACTACGGTTTATATAATTTTTTTGCGATCTAACAACTCATGAGCAATTGCCAAGCCAATTAAATGTTATAGAATTAGATTTTCCAAGATTGAATATTTTAAAGCTAAATATTTCCAAGCTAAATATTCAAAAAAATCAAAATCTTATAGTTTCAAAAAACTTCATTATCATCAGTGACAGAAAAGGTCAAAAAAACAGTATTAGATAATGGTCTTACTGTTCTAACAAAAGAAGTACATACTGCGCCAGTCGTAACTGTGCAAATTTGGTACAAAGTCGGTTCCCGTAATGAAGAACCTGGTGCAAGTGGAATTACACATCAGTTAGAACACATGATGTTTAAAGGTACTAAAAATCGTCCAATTCAGTTTGGGAAATTATTTAGTGCTTTAGGTAGTGACTCAAACGCATTTACTAGTTACGACATAACGGCATATTACAGCACAGCAGAACGGGATAAGTTAGAAGCCCTGTTAATTCTGGAAGCAGATAGAATGCAAAATGCACTCATGAGTGAAGAATCTCTAGCGAGTGAAAAAAAAGTTGTTATTTCTGAGTTGCAAGGCTATGAAAACGATCCGGAGTATCGTCTTGAGCGTTCAGTAATGCAGCAAGCATTCCCCAATCATCCCTATGGGTTACCGGTGGGTGGAACTGAAACCGACGTAGAAAAATTTACTATTGAACAAATACAAGATTATTATCACCGATACTATACTCCCAATAATGCAGTTTTGGTCATCGCAGGAGATTTTGATACCCCTAAAACTCTTAATTGCATTAGCGAAATATACGGTAAAATTCCTCAGTCTATAAATCAATATTATTGCAATAATAACCTAGGAAATAAAGAAGATTCTGCAGATAGTTCTGAGGATTTAATTTCTAAGAGTAATGAATCGCAACCAAATAAAATCCTATTACGTGAATCTGGAGCAACTGGATTATTAAAAGTTGTTTATCCTTTAGTAGATATTAATCATCCAGATGTGCCAGTTTTGGATGTTTTTGATTATATTTTGACTGAGGGTCGAAACTCACGTTTAGAGCAAACATTAATTGAAACCGGGATTGCTACAGATTTAGAAAGTACTGTAGTTAATTTAATCGATACAGGTTGGTATGAATTATTAATCACAGCAGATCCCGAACAAGATTTGAGTAAAATCGATTTTTTATTAACTGATACAATAGCCGAATTAGCAGATCGAGAAGCAACTCCACAAGAACTCAAACGAGCTAAAGCACAATTAGAAGCAGCAATAATTTTAGATAACCGTGATATTACTTCCCAAGCAATGCAACTAGCTAATGATGAGATAGTTGCTGGCGATTACAATTATATGGATTATTATCTGGAAGCAATTAAGCGAGTAACACCTGCTGATGTACAGCTAGTAGCACAAAAATATTTCCAGAAAAAACAAAGAACTGTAGGTTTTTTTGAACCAACTCAAACACAACTACAAAATAAAAATACAGGGAAACATAATACTCATAAATCAATAAAACTTACGGAGCAATTTTCTAAACAAAAAGTTGTCGAATTTGCAGATGTCGTCAAGTATTTACCTCCGTTAAATGGGGTAAATATTCCCCTCACCGATCGATTACCACAAGAATTTACCTTAAGAAATGGTTTGAAAGTCTTGCTTTTGGCTGATGATAGTACTCCAACTATTACCCTTGCAGGATATATCAAGGCTGGTTCGGAATTCGATCCAGAAAATATGTCAGGTTTAGCATCCTTAGTTGCAGAAAATCTAGTTAATGGAACAAAAACAAAGGACGCTTTAACTATTGCCAAAATACTAGATGATAACGGTGCTAGTCTTGATTTTCAAGCTTTCCGTGAAGGAGTGCAAATTCAAGGTGATAGCTTAGCTACTGACTCAGATATACTATTAAAAACCCTAGGGGACATACTTCAAAATCCAATTTTTCCCCAAAAAGAGTTGCAAATCAGTTGTCAACAAGTCTTGGTTGGCTTAAAGCAAGAATGCGATGAGCCAACTGAAGTAGCAAAGAAAACTTTTATTCAAGCCATTTACCCTAAGGAACACCCACTACATGCTTTTCCAACAATAAAAAGTTTGCAACAAATTCAACAAAAAGATGTAATTGAATTTAAGCAAAAACACTATCGTCCAGACCGAACAATATTAGTGGTGGTGGGAAAGTTTGTACCCGAGGAAATGCGATCGCTAATTGTTTCTACACTTGGTGATTGGAAAGCCGAAGGTGAAGCTCCGAAGGTAGAATATCCAGATATTTCAGCCCCACAGAAAATTATTTATTTAAATCCTGTAGTTCCTGGTAAAAGCCAATCCATTACATATATTGGTAATACAACTATCAAGCGTCAAGACCCTCAATATTACGCCGCAATAGTTTTGAATCAAATTTTGGGTGGTGATACCCTATCAAGTAGATTAGGAACAGAAATTCGTGATCGCCAAGGTCTAACTTATGGAATTTATAGTAGCTTTTTGGCGAGGAAAAACTTTGGGACTTTTTTGATCGAAATGCAAACTAATCCAGAAAATGTTAAAGATGCAATTGCAAAAAGTCTTCAAGTTCTCAAAGAAATTCACCAAAAAGGCGTAACACAAAAAGAGCTAGAAACAGCAAAACGTAATTCGATCGGTAACTATAATGTTTCCCTGGCTAACCCAGAAGAATTAGTCCATAGAATACTCAAAAATGAAATATACGGTTTAGACAAAGAAGAACTGCGCAATTACATCGAAAAAATTAACGCTGTCAATCTGACTGAAGTAAATCAGGCAGCACGAAACTTAATTCAGCCAGATAAAATTGTTATAGTCACTGCTGGAGCAGAAATCATTGAAGATTGATTTTCTAACCTCTGGCTACACTACTTTGCAAAATAGCTAACATTACTCATTTGAGTTTTAAGCTAGAAGCCCAGTGTCTTTAGACTTGGGTCGTTGACTACATACTAGAATCATTTATCACCAGTGTTCTGGCAAAATTCATTTCACCATGGCAAAATTAGGGCATTAGCACTTGGTATTACAGCTTCAAGCAAATCATAAAATAAGTTAACTTAAATATAGATATTGTTGCTTCATTCTTCGCAGAAGAATTACTGAAAAACCTAGCTGCAAAGCGTAATTAATTATTAGTTTCCCCATGAACATTCTTAGCAACCTGCTTTCTCAACCGACTCAAGATAGCCGTCCCAAGCGCCAACGTCGAGGAATAGAAATTAAATCACCACGAGAAATTGAAATTATGCGGCAGTCAGCGAAAATTGTCGCAACTGTACTCAAAGAGATTTCTGAGTTGGTAAAGCCAGGAATGACAACCGCTGATTTGGATGCTCATGCGGAAAAACGTATCCGAGAAATGGGTGCTACGCCTAGTTTCAAAGGTTATCATGGATTCCCCGCTTCCATTTGTTCCAGTATTAATAATGAAGTTGTACATGGTATCCCCAGCGCCAAAAAAGTAATTCGGTCTGGGGATGTTTTAAAAGTTGATACAGGTGCTTTTTTCCAAGGCTTTCATGGCGATTCCTGTATTACCATTGCTGTTGAAGAAGTAACTCCGGATGCAGCAAAATTGATTCGGGTTGCTGAAGAAGCCCTGTATAAAGGTATTGAGCAAGTTAAAGCTGGAAATTATTTAATGGATATTGCTGGTGCAATTGAAGATCATGTCAAAGGTAATGGCTTTGCAGTAGTAGAAGATTTTACTGGACATGGTGTAGGTAGAAATTTACATGAAGAACCTTCAGTGTTTAATTTCCGCACCCGCGAAATGCCTAATGTTAAGTTGCGTGCAGGGATGACACTAGCTATTGAACCAATTGTTAATGCTGGTTCAAAACATACACGTACTTTATCTGATCGCTGGACAGCAGTTACTGTGGATAAATCTCTTTCAGCACAGTTTGAGCATACTATTTTAGTTACACAAACTGGCTACGAAATTTTGACAGATAGAACAAAAATTTAGAATTAAAGAAATTTACTCAAAATTAATTAATTTTTGCCAGGCGAGCAACAGTGCTCGCCTTATTTGTTTTTCCTAGTAGTCCGCCATACTAATTTTGCTCATTAAGGTAAGGTTTGTAGTAGTGCTTTAGCACTTTAATCTCAGGATTTTGATGGTTTTGTGGACAAACCAACCTGTCATATTTAATGGGACAGACCACTAGCGATCGCAAATACATAATCTTAGTGAAGAATAAGAATGTGTACCCTATGTAACCCTAGGCACATTTATTTAAATCAAGCTAAAATTACGGCTGAATATGATTAATAAATCCTAAATACGACCAAGTTTTGTCTTTCGGTTGTAGAATATTGTGCATCTACAAATACTTATAAGCTTATATGTTAAGGGATTTTTATTCTGTAGAGAATCCTAAATAGTTGCGAATAAGATTCCCCTCTCTGGAACAATGATTCAGTAATACCAAAATTCTGTTTAGGTGAGGGGTGTGGGAATAAAGGGAAAAAAGAGAAGTTAAAAAGAAAGCTCATAACTTACTTATTCTTCCCCACACCCTCTAGACTTCCCTCTCCCTCAATTGATGATTGTCCTTAACTACTGAATTAAAGTTCTAGATGGTTGGGGTTCTTTGTTTATTAGGTAATTTAGTCAATGAATCAAGTTGATTTAGTTTTTACTCCAGCATTGGAGTTAGCAAAATTAATCCATTCTGGGGAAATTTCGCCACTGGAATTAACGGAAATATATGTAGAACGTATCCAGCTTTTAAATCCAACATTAGGAAGCTATGTAACAGTAATGGCTGAACAAGCAATTAAAACAGCCAAAATCAAAACAGATTTATTAAGAGATAAAAAAGATTTACCCCTATTGTTTGGTCTACCCATTCCCATCAAAGACCTAAATCCTCTTGCAGGTGTTTCCTGTAGTTTCGGTAATGCAGTATTACAGCAAAATAATATTCCTACATATGATGATGCTGTCGTTATTAAAATCAAAGAAGCTGGAATGATTCCCATCGGGAAAACTGCAACCTCAGAGTTAGGTTCGTTTCCTTATACTGAATCAACAGGTTTTCCTCCAGCAAGAAATCCATGGAATTTAGAATATACCCCTGGTGGTTCTAGTGGAGGTGCAGCAGCAGCAGTAGCTGCGGGATTAGCTCCCTTCGCCCATGGTTCTGATGGTGGTGGTTCGATACGGGGACCAGCAGCTTGTTGTGGAATAGTGGGAATTAAACCTTCCCGAGGTCGTGTATCTAATGCTCCAGGAGGCGATCGCTTTTGTGGTGTTGCAACAAATGGACCACTAGCAAGAACTGTCGCTGATGCAGCTGCGCTGCTAGATGTAATGTCCGGATATGTCAATGGCGATCCATATTGGTTACCCGAACCAGAATCATCATTTTTAGCAGCAACTCAGGTACAACCAGTTCAACTCAAAGTCGCTTTTGCAACAAATGTACCTCCCTTTGGCAAAGTTGATGCTAATTGCGAACTGGGGGTTTTGCGAACAGTTAAATTCTTAGAAGAACTAGGTCATATAGTAGAAGAAAAATGTCCTGATTTTAGCGAGCTAGTTCAACCCTTTCAAATTATTTGGCAAAGTGGAACTGCTGCTTCGGACATTCCAGTAAAAATTTTACAACCAATGAATCAGTGGTTGTTTCAGCAGAATTATTCTGCAACTGAATATCTTAATGCAGTATTCCAGATGCAAATTGCTGCACGTAAAATAATTAGCTTTTTCGATACAGTAGATGTTTTAGTATTACCAATTTATAGACATTCTCCCATTCGTGTGGGCGAGTGGTCTGATTTAAGCCCAGAAGAAACATTTGAGAAAATTGTTAATTGGGTGGCTCCCTGTCCTCCAGCCAATGCTACAGGTCAACCAGCGATCGCACTTCCTGTCGATCTTGACAGTAATGGTTTACCTATCGGAGTCCAATTAATAGGAAAACCTGCTGCAGAAACTACTTTGATTACTCTTGCTACACAACTTGAAATGGTTAACCCTTGGCTCAAACGTCGCCCAAAACTATGTGCAAGTGATAGCCAAACGATTGTGAAGTGATTAATATTGCAAACAATTATCGAATATACAAGTAAACAGGCAGACAACAAGTCTGCCTAATGTCGTTATGAGGAAAATTATGGAAAGCGATTGTCTAAATGGATGTGCTTGGTGGCTGTTCCTTCAACATTCGCTCTTCTAAATTACCATTGATATGATAAATATCTTGTTTCTCTTGATACCAAGTTTATATATAAATATAGTTACAAGTACGATTAAAATTAGAAGCACATTCAACAGTACACGTTAAGGGGGTCACAATCATCCCTTGATTAAGCAACGTTATAATAGGTCATTTTAGGACATAAAATAACCTAGGATCGGTTATTGATACTAATACTTATAGCCCTAAGTGCAAGTAAAAAGTTTACAAATCATAGATTTTAGCGCGTCTACGACGTTAGGATAGCGTTTCCGTTGGACAAACAAGATTTACCAATTTCCTAAACCTATTACATAGTTTGATATATCATTGCTTAAGCTTTAATCATTGCAGAACAATAATTATAAACTTTATTTTATACAATAAATGTAATGAAAATGCGATTATGTATCAAATAGTAAAAGTTAGTGTCAAACAACAATTATAACTTAGTATTAGTGATAATATTTGATAAATCATAATTATATCAAATTCTCTTTCTGAACAATTCAAATTTGAGATTCAATGATTGCTTTCGTAATCAAAAATAGCTTATTAAGACTTCTTATTTTTGTTCTAATTGACAAATAAAATCATTAACCCAAGAAATTAATTATTAACTTTAACTTTCTTGCGAACTCTGAAAATATTCACTCACATAAACAATATTTATTTTGTCCTTTTAATAAAAAATTGCCAAGAATTCTATCCTTGGCACTGATAGTAACTGTGCAAGATACTAATTATTAAAAATAAAAAATACTTCATGAATTACGATAATCGCCCTACAGTTCAAAAAATTTTAATAATTACTCTGATACTCAACTTATTTGTGATGTTCTTAAAGTTCGGAGTTGGTCTAATAACTGGTTCTCTGAGTTTAATTGCTGATGCATTGCATAGTGTCACAGATAGTGCCAACAATATTTTAGGGCTAGTTGCCAGTCATTTTTCTTCACCTTTACCAGATCGCAAGTATCCTTACGGGCATCAAAAATTTGAAGCATTAGGTGCATTAGGGATAGCTGGTTTTTTAGGAATAGTTTGTTTTGAAATTATTCAAGGTGCGATTGACAGAATTATTCATGGTAGTCAGCCGGTTAATATATCACCAGCACAATTATGGATTTTACTAATTGTATTAGGAATTAACATCTTTGTGGCATTTTACGAACGTAATGTTGGGAAACGAGTTGGTAGTCCAATTTTAATTGCAGATGCCAAGCACACAATGAGTGATATTTGGGTAACAATTACAGTTATTGCTGGTTTAATTGGCGTTTGGTTGGGTTATCAATGGTTAGATATAGTTTTAGCTTTTCCTGTAGCGATATTAGTTTTCTACAGTGCTTGGTCGGTTTTAAAAGATAATTTGCCTTGGTTAGCAGATGAAATGGCGATCGCACCAGAAGATATTTACGCCATAGTCCTTTCTGTTCCTGGAGTCATCAATTGTCACGATATTGCTTCTCGTGGAGTGCTTGGTCGTCAAACATTTATTGAAATGCATTTAATTGTGGATGCAAAAGATGTAGAGACAGCACATCGCGTAACAGAAGAAGTTGAATCCCTTTTGGAAGAACGTTTTCGACCAGTACGAATTTTAATTCACGTTGAACCACAAAGCTATAAAACGAACAATATTACTTTTGGTGATTTGTAACTGAACTTTATACTAAAAAATAAGTGTTTGCATACCAATACTACTCTAATTAACGACACGATATACTTTTGGCAGTTTTAAATGCTACTGATTGAGGGTATGACTAGTTAATCAGGGCAATTTTCGTGATGCTAACATTAAGCCGTCTTAGTCTAAAGTTCAAATAAATAGAAAATTTATTAAACAAAGAGAAAAAATTTATACGAGAGATTAGTCAAGTAGTATACTTAAATTTGTTGGTAAGTATTAGTAAAAATATAGTAAATAGTTATAGGACTTACGCAAAATGAACGTATTTCCGTCATTACGAGCGACAGCGTTAGAGCGCAGCAAAGCTGAACGCAAAGCGCGTCCTCAGTAATCGCCAAAAACTCTGAGATTGCTTCCCTACACTGCGTTCCGGTCGCAATGACAAATCTATGTCCTACGGACACGCTGCGCTATCGTTGCGTAAGTCCTGAGTTACTCTGGAATTTTTTCTACTAGTACTTTAATTTTTCATTTTCAATAGAGGTTCTATGAATACCCCCACGGACTTCGAATTTGATTTTAATGGAACAGAACGTTTGCAGTTCTTGGAGGAATTGAATGCTTTATATTCCGAGTTAGGCGATGACAGTCAATGTCAAACTCCTGATAATAATCCAGCTTCACGTCTTTTCGCCAAACTCAATCAAGAAATAGCGGAATTTGCTAAGTATCCTACAATTGAAAAACTTTCCGAAAGCTACTCTATAAATTCTGGCAGAACTGCACCCAAAAAATCCCAAGAAATCAGCCAAGATCACAAATTTTATTGGATTAAGCTTCCTATCACTTTATTTCCATCCTCTAATTGGTATTTCAACAAACTGGAGTGTCTAGTTGAATTTAGTTCAGAATTTTCAGAGGCACACTTGCAACCCAAAGTGCATAGCATCTTTCCAGAACGCAAATTTCAACAACTATTTAAAGCCAACGGCAATATAGAAATAAGCATAGGAGGAAATATGGAATTTGAAGCTAATACTGGACAGTTAAATCTACAAGCTGGAGAAGCACAAGTTACGACTAATGCTGGTGCAAAAGCGAAGCTAGGAAGTAATTTTGGACTAATTTCAGAGTTTTCTCCTTGTTCCTTAAAGGCAGACCAAATAGACCATACTGATCCCGGTGATTCCCAAGTATTTTGGCGTATTAATGGTGCAGAATTCTTTCAAGAAGACAAACCCAATTTGATGGTAATCCTACAGATACCAAAATCAGTCCAGCAAGTTAAGATTGATGCTGCACTTCAAGCTTACCATCGTCCCAATTTCTGGACTACCGTGATGGGAAATTTAGGCGATTTAATGCGTTTTCTTTCTAACAAAGGCAGAACTTTCTATGAAAAAGGTGCTCCCATTAAAGATATTACAACATGGGATATAAGTCCTAATTTATAATAATTTATCTTGAAATAATTAATTCTGATTATTGAGGGTAGGCGATACAAGCCACCTTCAAAATATAAAAAATAACGTAGATGTCAACAATGGAAATGATTAATTAAAAATGAGCAGTGATAAATATATTGAGTGCGAAATAATAGTGGAAAGTTATGACACAGTTCGTTTTCGCAACAAAGATACAGGTGCTGAATTTTCAGGAAAGTTAGACCTAGCTCCTAGGTGTAGAGAAATTGCTAGATTTGAAAACTTACTGCGTGCAAATCAGCTAAAGAGCCGTAAAGCTTTTGAAGAATTTGGCACACTTTTGTATCGATGCTTATTCAATGACGGTGTTGACGATGCCTTTAAGAATATTCTCAAAGACATTCGAGAATCTAAGAGAACCGAAAATCCTAATCGATACAGACTTCAACTAACTTTCCGTCCAGAAGTTAATGAGTTAGCTGGTATACCTTGGGAATTTCTTTATTATCCCAATAGTGAAACTATAAAAGGTCGTTTTCTTGCTGATGAACCAAATCTAGTTATATCTCGCTACATTCCCAGTGAATTAGAACGAGTTGATCTTAATATTACAGGAGATTCGTTAAAAATTTTAGTTGTCACCTCTGAACCAGAAGATAGGGATAAAGTATTACCACACCTGACTATAGAAACAATTAATAATCTTAGAAATAATTATTTAGTGTACTTGGAAATATTGGAAAATAAAAAAATAGAAGAAGTTCAGGGAAAAATAAATGATATTAAACCTCACATTTTTCACTATATTGGACATGGAGAATTTGATTCGCAAGAACAAGTAGGATCAATCGCTCTTGTTGACACTAATAAAAAGGCAGAGTGGATTGATGATAATACGTTTGGAGAATTTTTTCGTAATTTTAAGCCCCGTTTAGTTATACTTCAAGCGTGTCAGGGTGGTGAAGTCGATTTTACTGCAAACTATGCGGGTTTAGCTCCACAATTAACTCGCAATGAAATTCCAGCTGTTATCGCCATGCAATATCCAGTAAATAACGTAGTTGCTTCATTGTTTAGTGAAGCATTTTATGAAGCATTAGCAAAGGGTGAGTCAGTTGATGCTGCGATGCAGCAAGGTCGCGGAAAAATTGTACGCGATGACCCTTCTAACCGCGATAAGGCTTCTCACTTAGAATTTTATTCTAATCGAAATTTTGGAACTCCTGTTTTGTATATGAGTGCGCGTGATGGCCGTATTATGCCACGACCCAAACCTAAGAAATTTGATATTGAGGTTTTAAGAAGTTCTACAGACAAATTAGAGGAAGCTATTAACATTCTTTTTAACTCAGAAGAGCTAAAAGACCTTATTTTTTGTCTGGATATCAATTATCAGGAACTTAATGGCAAAACCCCACAAGCGAAGATAAAAGCATTAATTGATCAGTTGAAAGAATCTAATGAGCTTGAAAGGTTAATCGGAGGAATTAAGGAATTCAAACCTGATGCTTTTACTCAAAATAAATAATTAAAATTTTTGTTAGTTGAATATATGAATTTCATTAATTAGAGTCTTTGAACTCTTTCAAAAGTTCTTGCAACCTACGGAGTTCTTTTAAATCTTCTGAAAAAGAATCTATGATATTTCTAATTTTATCATTTCTTGAGTTAACTGCGCTCAATTCTCCGTATTTTACATTTTTGATGCCACGTTCTTTCATGAAAGCTACAAAGGATGGAAGTTTTTGAGGATATTTCTTAAAATATTTCTTAAAATCATCGAGTAATTCTTTCTTTCTCAGGAATCGGCTCGTTTTTTGTTCTTGTGAGTTTTCTGGAAAGGTGATATTTTGCGAATTTGTTTCTGGTACTGCGTGTTGTTCTTCTTGTTGTTGTGTTGGTAACACAGGCGATAAACTATTCTGCTCAATAGGCTTGAGCGACAGTACATAGCCTCCAGAATCGTCTAAAGTTGCTAACCAGGCTTTGCCAATGATATCGTTTGGAATTTTAATAAAAAACTCTTGGTTACTACTCAAAATAGCAGCACCTCTTAACCAGGAATAAACTATATCAATTAAAAATTTTAACTTCGAGTATGGAATACAATCTTAATCTCTGGGATATTTACGTTTTTTTATCAATTCTTCTACTTCTGGTTGGTATCTACCAAAACCTGTGGGAGGTTGGTCTCTAGATTTTTGCTCACCATTACTAAATGCAATACCACCAGTATCCAAACGTTTTGGTGGGTATTTGATTCCTTCTAAATATGCTTCCAACTCACGCCTTTTTGTTATAGGTAGTTTATCTAATATATTTTTTTCCTCTTCAGACCAGTCCATATTTTTACCACTCCAAGTATTTGCTAATCATCAAATTTACTGGACATTCAGGGTGTAAACAATGACGATGACATTGCAAGCGTTGTTGCTCGGCACGAATTTCATTAACGTGTTTCCTCAGTAACTTCCAAATGCTTCTTAGACGTTCGGTGGGTGAGGTAATATTATTATCGTCATCTTCGTTCAACAAACCTTCCTTAATTTTACCAGAAGATAGGAGCAATTCGAGCCTTCCACTGTGTTCAATAATACCAAAATCTACATCTGCTGCTTTAATTACAGCCTGAACTACGCACTTAGAGCCGCATTCTGTACCAAAGATTGTTTGAATCTCTTCTAAGTATTCGTATCCTTCCTGATATCTTGAAGGATAGAAAGGTTCAAAACATTGAAAGTATTCGCTACTTTTTTGAAGAAATGTTAAATGCTCGTCGTAGTTAAACAAGAAGTCTTTACGCCGATAAACTGTTTGACTAAAACTCCCCTTGAGACGAGGTAGTATGTTTAACTCCAACCAGGTGGCAAATCCTTCATTCAGGATGATACAGCTGTGGTGCAGAGTTTCAATTACTGATTTGTATTCCTGATACAGAAGTCGGGGGTAAGGAGATTTCAAACCTTCGCTATCCACTTTGCGAAGCAATCCATGACGGTATAAAATTGTTAGTTGCTGTCCTACTTTTGTGTGATTGTAGAAAAATCCATGACCGTACTTTTCATGTAGAAGTAAGGCTGCAATATTACCTTCTAACCATGCTTGACCGTAATGTTCATTTCCATCTATACACTGAAAATTGTACGCTAACTGTTGCTCAAAGAATGGATGTTCCTTGACGAGATGGGCTGCTAATTTTGGATCGTAGGGAATACAACATCCATGTAAGGGGGAGTAAGTAGGTGCAATCAACTGTAGTAATGTTTCAACTACGGGTGAAAAACGCTTAGTTTCATTTCTAGCTGCTTGTAGAGTTTCTAGGAGTTGCTCTTTGGTGCTGTAGTTATAAAGGCGATTGACTTGTTCTTCGGGAGTCAATAATAGAAAGGGAATCTGTTGTATTATCTCGCTATTAAACTCTTGGCGTATTTGAGATACTTGATAATGAATTTCTGCTGCTAAGGGTTTCACTACATCGCGTTGAATTTTTTCGGTTTGAATTTTTGCAGATGGATAAGCGTGAACCAAGCGAGTAATTTTTTTGTTGATATCGCTGATATGGAGAGTGATTAACCAATCTCCTGGATCTAAGACTGTCAAATACCATCGTTGTGTTGATATCTGTTCTACCTTAATATGTGTTAGCGGGCACTCTAGCTCCATTTTCAAGGTAACAGCTTTTGCATGATTGTTCCAGCGAGTGAGTGCTTGTACTTCAAAAGGGATTCCTGTTGTGACAATTTCTTGAGCTTTTCCTTGAGGGTTGAGGAATACAAGGTCAAATTCTGCATCTGGTAAACACTGGAACTGAGCAACTGGAGCGAAAAACAAGGATGAAATTTTACTAGTTTCTGAATTACCAGGTTCGGCAATGTCTATAGTTAATCTGAGAGTTTGCTGTCCTACATGCTGAGGGATAATAGTCCATTGCAATAGAGTTTGACCGTTACTAGGAAGAAAACGAACTTTTTTGCGTGGTTCTTGAATTAGAACATCCGTATCAGCTTCCAAGACACAAGTTAGATTTTCTAAACGTTGCGATTTTGGGTTTGTAATAACAATTGAAAATTTTGCATTTTCTTTGTAAATTATCTCTGTCGCAATATGAGCATCACGACAGTCCAATGAATTTTGATCGGCTAGCCAACAAAGGATATTAGATGCTAGTTTTAGATTATTACAAATATTAATGTATTTATCACTAAAGATTAAATTATTTCCTAAAACAACTACTCGACCTGATTTATTACTACCAGGTACCTCCACTGCAGCGAGCAAAGTTTTACCAGTATCAGGCAAAGTTGCTATGATATCAACTGGATAAGGACAATTGGGTAATGTTTTGAGATAAACAGGTTCTTTAATCTTTAATTGAGATACTTCAGAACTAATATAATGCGGTAATAAGTTGAATACTTCTTCTGGAGGATAGTTTAATAGCTCCTCAAAGCGTAATCCCAAAGATTCCAGCACTGCATTTATGTTGTTACCCACTAGTGAGTTTTGGTCACTTGCGACCAGCAGTGAATTTCCTTGTCTTACAAAACTGACTATTGCTTTTACTTCCTCTGGTGTTAAAGCAGATGTAGGAGCAGCCATAATTAGTAATTGATAGCCCTGAAGTACTTGATGAGTCAGTGATTCATTTTGAAAGGCGATCGCATCATCACCAAATAACTGTTTTACATGACTGCACAGGACTGTCCATGCTTCTTGTGAAGTATTATCTTCCTGCAACTGTGAGCAGGATATCTCCCCATGAGATTCATCAAATAGAACTTTTATCACTGGAATTTAAAGTGCATCAACCAGCTTTTATTCTATTCTCTTAAGTTTCATCTGAAACACTTAACCTGGTAAATTTTTGAGATTAGCAAGTCTTTTCTAAATTGATAAGTACATCATGGAAAAAGCAGATTAAAACCTGCTATTTGATTTCATTCTGTGGAAATTTTCTGAACAAAACGTGTCACATTAATATGATTGGTGAGAACTTAAAGAAGAATGCCAAAAGTCAAGATGTAATTTACAAAAGATAATAAACAGCTAAAAAGCTGATACATGATAGATTTGAGCTTGGTGTATGACTTATTCCCAAGCAATGAGTAGCAAGAAAACCAACAGAGATCATGGCAAGAAAAAACATCATCCACTGATTGAGAGCGAAGCAATGGTATCTCATCTACAAGCATTGCTAAGCCCAGCAATTTTTAATCAACAAGCCCTGTATCGACAGTTGGGAATGAGGAATCGTATTCTCAACTTGCCTTTAATGCTGGCGGCAGTGTTAACTCTTTTATGGCGTAACGTTCCAGGTGTTCAAGAATTAACTCGTCTGTTACATAATGAAGGTTTTTTATGGGTAGAAGCGACCAAAGTTACTCAGAAAGCTCTTTCTAAAAGATTTTTAACTTTTCCGGCTATTTTATTTGAAAAAGTATTTAAAGAATTATTACCTCACCTACAACAACAGTGGAATTCTCGTCAAAAACGTCCTCTACCAGATAGTGTAAATTTCGCTCTTTCTCGCTTTAAAAAAATATGGATTGTAGATGGTTCCACGTTGGAAGCATTGTTTAGAAAACTGAAAAGTCTGGAAGATATTCCACCAGGGACATTAGCGGGGAAAATAGTAACTGTGATTGATTTAGCTACTCGTCTTCCTGTAGAAATCTGGTTAACGACAAAGGCTTCTAGGTCAGATGTGAAATTTGAGCCAGATATCTTAAATTTAGTTTCAGCAAATACTTTACTTTTACTAGATAGAGGATTCTACCACTTCCATTTTTGGCAACAATTAATTGAGAAAAAAGTTGACTTTATTACTCGAATTAAAAAAGGCGCATCTTTTCAAGTTAAAGAAGTATTTAGTAATAGTTATGCTTTGCGCGATAGATTGATTATTCTGGGTTGTGGCAAAAATAATACACCAATTTTAACCTTACGATTAGTCGAAATTCACTCAAAAAAACAATGGCATTCCTATTTGACTTCAGTGCTTGACCCTACTATTTTACCCCCTTATGTTGTCGCAGATTTATACCGACGACGTTGGCGTATTGAACAAGCTTTTAATACAGTTAAACGGTTACTTGATTTGAGTTATTTATGGACGGGTTCAATTAATGGTATTCAATTACAGATTTGGGGGACTTGGTTATTTTATGCTGTATTAGTTGATTTAGGCGATGCTGTTGCTGAAGAACTTTCTTTACCCTTTGAGCAGATTTCTTTAGAGATGATTTACCGGGGTTTGTATCATTTTAATGTTGCTTATAACAAAGGTAAAGCTACTGACCCTGTTCGATATTTTTCTGACCCTAATAATCAGGTTCTGGGCATTGTTAAGCGTAAAAGAAAACCCAACAAAAAATTGATTATTGCTCCCTTCCCTGACCGACAAAGAGGGCAAGAGAACTTTTTCTTCCAAAACCCCTTGACATCTTGCTCTTCAGCTTAAGTTCTCACCGATGAGCATACAAAGGCTCTGCTGGTGTTTATGATGTGGGATATGGAGTTTACGATTTATTTGATTTGGGCGAATTCGAGCAAAAAAACACGATCAGAACAAAATACGGGACAAAAAAAGAATTAACAGATGCTATTCAAGCTGTTCAGAAGCAGGGGATGGAAGTTTACGGTGATGTAGTTCTTAATCATAAAGATGGTGGAGATGAAATAGAAAAATTTCGTGCTCAAGAAGTTGATTGGAATGACCGAAATAAAATACTAAGTGATTGGTACGAAATTGCAGGATATACAAAATTTACTTTTCCAGGTCGTGGAGATAAATATTCAAGCATGAAGTGGAATTGGTGGTGTTTTGATTCTCTTTCTTACAATGCCATCACGAAAAATACTAACAAACTATATCGTTTAAAAGATAAAGGTTTTGAAACAGGAGTTAGTTCTGAAAAAGGTAATTACGATTATTTGCTAGGGAATGACATTGACACGCGGGAATCATTAGTTATTGGTGAGTTACGGTATTGGGGTCGTTGGTTCGTTGATGAAACTAATGTTAATGGTTTTCGTATTGATGCAGTTAAGCATGTTCGTTCAAGCTTTTTTAAAGACTGGATTAATCATTTGCGAGTTCATTTTAGCGGACGAAATCTTTTCAGTTTTGCCGAATATTGGTCTTGGTATGATACAGAACCTCTACATAACTATATTGTTCAGACCGAAGGAGTTATATCGCTCTTTGATGTTCCTCTACATATGAAATTTCATGATGCCAGCAGAAATGGTAGTAGTTTTGATATGCGTACGATGCTCGATCATACATTAGTGAAAGAGCAACCTGCTCTTGCCGTGACATTTGTAGAAAACCACGACACACAACCCTGTCAATCCTTAGAATCTCCTGTTGAGCCCTGGTTTAAACCTTTAGCATATGCTTTTATTCTTCTGCGACGGGAAGGATATCCCTGTATCTTTTACGCTGATTATTACGGAACTAAATACTTAAATTGTCGGGGCGGCTATGACGTTATTCTCTATTCGCATCGCTTTCTAATCGATAAGTTTTTGTGGGCTCGCAGAGCATATGGATACGGAGACCAGCACGATTACTTCGATCACCCCAACACAATTGGTTGGACTCGATTAGGCAATAGAGAACATCCGGGAGCTATGGCTGTAGTTATGACCAATGGAGCAGATGGTAATAAGTGGATGAATATGTTCCGAGCCAACAAAGCTTTTTACGATATCACTGAGCATATTCCAGGAAAGATCTATACAAATGCTGATGGCTGGGCTAATTTCCCTTGTAAAGGAGGATCTGTCTCTGTTTGGTTGCAGGAGTGATGTTATTTTTTGGGTAGTCCTAAACAAGTAATGATGCAATATCTAAATTTGAAGAGGACGACCTCCAACAACAAACTCCTACTCATTTTGATTTCTTTGCGGGCAAAGCCGCATAAAATCTCCTGTTATTGACACCTATCTTTAATTACTGTTAGGGATTTGGAATTTAATTTCTCACACAAAGCTTGAAACATTGATTATTGTGTAAAGCCTTGTACTGTAAGGATTTCAGAATATGTTTTGGCGAGAGTGATGGAAGAGCGTTAAGAATACCAGCGTAAAATCATAGAAGCTGTGTGGATATCTGCGACAACTTCCGTAGTTAATAACATCCACTAATTGGGTGTTTCACCATCTGGACAATCAGTTTCTGTGGCATAAACAGCATATACTAATATTGGGTTACGGTCGTCAAAAC
>NZ_JASJDK010000048.1 GCF_030065675.1 Mastigocoleus sp. MO_188.B34
GCGGGTGAGGAGGGGTTGGGTTTTCCCCTCCACAAAACATAAAAGAAACTGACGCTCACAAAATCAAAAAGTACGGTTTTATAAGCTTTCGAGCACAAGTTTCTTAGGAGACGTACCGTGGTACGTCTCTACAAAAATTTATTTATCTCATTATTTTTAAAATTTTGTATGAAAATATACTTCAGTCAAACTACTCTATATACTCGTATTTATAAGTAATTTTCTTGATTCATTAAAGTTGGTAAAGTAATAATAAATTCTGTACCTTTACCAGGTTCAGATATTACTTCTATTTCGCCCTTATGTTTTTTAACAATACTGTAGGAAATCGATAAACCTAAACCGGTACCTTTACCTATGGGCTTAGTGGTAAAAAAGGGATCAAATAACTTTTCTTGAATATTTAAAGGTATCCCTGGACCATTATCTTTAATTCTTATACGTACAGATTTACTTACTTTAGTTTCAAAAACCTCTGTCTGAATTATAATCTGCTTACTAAATTCCTCCGACTGTTCTTGTAAAGCATCCATTCCATTGTTAAGGATATTCATAAAAACCTGGTTTAGTTGTGCTGGATAACACTCAACCAGCATCAAATCTCCATATTGTCTTACCACCTCAATTCCTTTTTTGATTTGGTGATTGAGTAGTAATAAAGTATTCTCAATACCTTCATGAATATCAATAGCTTTAGCTTCAGCTTCATCCAAGCGAGAAAAATTACGTAATGAGAGGACAATATCACGGATACGTTGAGCACCTATTTTCATTGAAGAAAGAGTTTTGGGTAAATCATCGGTAACAAACTCTAAATCAATGTTTTCAATTTCCTCTAAAATTTTTGGACTGACATCAATGTGTTCTTCTTGATAAAGCTTTAACAAAGCTAACAAATCGTCAACATAGCTATTAACATGCCGAATATTGCCGTATATAAAGTTTACTGGATTATTTATTTCATGAGCTACCCCAGCTACCATTTGACCCAAACTAGACATCTTTTCAGTTTGAATTAATTGGGATTGTGTTTGCTGGAGATTTTGCAAAGCTTGGGAAAGTTCCTGTGTTCGTTCTTCCACTCTTTGCTCTAATGTTTGTCGAGCAAGTTCTAACTCATGGATATACTTGGAAACTGTCTGAATCATCTGGTTAAAGGAACTCGCTAATAATCCTACTTCATCTTTGGTAGTAACTGGGACTACAAGGTCAAAATTAGACTCATTAGCAACTTTTTGAGCGACTTTTGTAACTGCTGTTAACGGATAAGTTATGAGCCAAGTTGTAAAAAATGCTAAGAAAATAGCGATAGCTACTGACAGCAAAATACTATATTTGGTTATATCTGCCTGTAATTGTATAGCCAGATTCAAGTTAGTATTTGCTGCTCGTTTTTTATCTTCCGCAAAGGCAATTAATTTATTTAGTTCTTGAATATCTTTTTCTAGCTGTAATGCTTCTGGGGACTCGAGGAAGTTTACCAAAAGATTTCTAGAATTTCCGGTATCTATTGTTTGGTTGTCGGAATTAATAATGTTGAATTTATTAATGGTAGTGACTAATTTTTTTCTATATGTTTGTGTTGTGTCTTTATGTTTTTGAATAAAATCTTGCAAATCTGCTAAATTTTGCCGTTCTAATCCTTGAATTTCATGACTTATCTCATTTTGTAATTCAGATAAAGCAGCAATTATCTTATCAGAGTGAATCAATAAATAGCTACTGTAGTTTTCTAATAAATGAGGATTTGTGATATAAGGGATAAACCGAGATTTTGTCTCCAATAAAGAATCTTTCAATTGCATCAGCAAAGCTGATTCTCTGTGACTAATTTCTTGTTGCTTTAAAGCAGGTTGTTTCCAATAAACATCTCCTACGAATAAACCAACAGTTATTCCCATAGCAGCAATTCCAATGGTAATTCCATAACCTATGGCAATTTTATGACCAATCTTGGTCTTATCTATTATTCTTTGGAACCAGCTGTAACTATTTTTTTGGAATATATTTTCTGCTTGGGAATTAATCCAAGAAATTTTCAGTCTATTTCCCGAGAGTAAACTTGATTTTATAGATTTCATAATCAAGATTTAAAAGTATGTAAATATATTTATAGACTTGGTTATCAATCCATTTAATAAAAATTCTTGTAACATTAGAATTAATATTTAAGAAATGAATATTTAAGATTCCATTAATTATTAACAAGTCTTTTATTGCTGTATTGAGTCAATAAAAAACTGTAGAGCATAAATGATTTTTGTCTTTGTTTATGTTTTTTGGGAAATTAAAATTAAATAATTACTTTGACATATAACTTATGATATAAATATTGAGCACAAAATATAAAAGCTATTTTTAGTTAAAAGTATGGCATATTATAAATAATTATATTTTTATCGTTACGCTAATTGTTTGAAATCAGTATTTCTAACATAAAAATATTTTTGGTGATTCAAAATAGGCTAATTAAATACAAAGCGTAGTTGATTTCAGTTATTTTGCTAGTGTAAATGGGAAAAATATAAATAAATAGATAAATATAATATTTTGAACATAATTTTTGTGAACATAAATTACTAAAAATAAAATGATATATTTCAAGCAATCTGTATTAATATCACTAACTTTATTTACTGCTTCATTTTTGCAAGCTTGTAGTCAATATCCATCAATAAATACTATTTCCTATGCTCAAAATAATAGGAATTTGACGTTAACTGGATCCAGTACCATCAAACCTTTAGTTGTAGCGATCGCTAAGCGTTATCAAGCTAAATATCCCAACGTGCGAATTAACGTTAAAACCGGTGGTTCTTCTCAAGGAATTAAGGATGCTAGCGAAGGAAATGTTGATATTGGTATGGTGTCGCGTTCTTTAAAAGCAAAGGAAAAACATTTATTACCATTTACCATTGCTAAAGATGGTATATCAGTACTAATACATAAAAACAACCCAATTAAAAGTCTTACGAATAAACAAATCGTTGACATATATACTAATAAAATCAACAATTGGCGACAAGTTGGTGGTAAAAATGCACCAATTTTTGTTGTCAGCAAAGCAGAAAATCATTCTACTGGTAAGCTGTTTGCTAAATTTTTTCAAATGCCGATCAAAGATATTAGTGCGGATAAAATTATTGGTGATAATCCAGAAGCGATTGCAGCAGTTAACGAAAATCCTAACACTATTGCTTACGTATCTATTGGTGCGGCTGAATATGATATAGTTCACGGTGCACCTTTAAAACTCTTACCGATTGAGGGAGTAGCTGCTACGATCGCAAATGTCAAAAATGGTACCTTTCCCCTTTCCCGTCCTCTAAATTTAGTGACGAATTCTACACCAATTGGATTAAAAAAAGACTTTATTGACTTTGCTCGTTCTGAAAAAGTATATGACTTAGTAAGGGAGCAATCCTTTGTTCCAACAAAATCAGAATCTACGCTTTAAGGGAATCTAAATTTTAATAACCCATCATATTAAAATAATTTAATACTTAATATTTAATAAGTCATATAGCGTTTTCCTACCTAGTGAGTTACACCTTATTAGTTAGGGTGTTGAGAATATTTATTCTCCATTCTTCTTTAAAAGCTTTAAGGGTGTTTTTTGTGAAATTCATGCGGTTCTAAAGAAAGCAGGTAAGCCGATACAAGATGCTGATGTTTTGATTGCTGCAATGGGTATTACACGCGGGTTAATTTTGGTTTCTAATGATTCTGATATGTTGAGAGTTGATCGGATTGAGTTGGAGAATTGGTTGGAAGTAGAATCGTGAGTTTTGTAGAATGTTCTGGTGCTTACGAAGAAATAGCTATTGAACGTGAATTCTCTAAGTGAAAATACTTGATATTTATAAAAATAATATAAATTTTACACGAGTATTATAGGATTAGCATACTGTAAATATATGGCAACTAGTTGCACTATTTTTACAGTAATAATACTTGTTTAGTGTTTTTTGCAACTAAGTTGCACATGCGTTTACAATAATTTTCATGTTAGTAAGACACATCGGTATAAACCTACAGGATCAGCCTTTATGATTTCCCCTACTCGACTTGTTTATGAAGCTGTGCTAAATAGAGCTTCAACAATAAAGCTATAAGAGGTGGGAGAGGGAATAGCCGCCGTGTGTGATTTAAAATACTTAAAATACTTAAAATTAATAGAAATTTTATAGAGAATTTACGGAAATCATACAAGCTCAGTGTAGTGTAACAATACAGCAACTAATAGCACTATGTTTACAGTAAAAATATTTATTTAGTATTATTGACAACTTATTTACATATGTATTGACAGTGCTTTTATCGGTAGGGACGCACAGTCGTGCACTCTTACGAGCGTCTGTACTCCACTTAGTTGGAATAGACTTTTTTTTAGTTCTGGAACGCCGATTCAATCTTCAGAATTATCAAATTTGACGGCAAAAAAACCACAGATGCGCAGGGAAAACAGAGTAATAAATAGAGAATCGCTATGTCAAACAATCCTTTTGTTGTTGGAAAGCCAGTTCCCCCAGAATGTTTTGTGGGACGCGAATATGAAATAGCAGTTTCATTTTCCCAAATTTCCCAACGCGGTCATTTAGCTATTTGGGGTGGTCCAGGAATGGGTAGATCCTCTTTCTTGGATTTACTTGCTTCACCCACTATTTGGAAAGAACGTGGATTAGATCCATCTAATGCTGTAATTGCTCTGATGAGTTGTAAGAATATCTATCCCTTTACTCCTTCTGCTTTCTGGAGGGAAGTATTGAGTGTTGTGAAAGATAAGTTGGAGAACGAAACTCAATTGCAAGCTGAAATTGAGAGACTTTTGGAACGAGAACAAATAAGGAGAAATGACGTTAACAGAATATTACAAAGACTTGGTAAAAAAGGCAAATTCTTGGTGCTGCTAGTCGACGACTTTGATGTAGCCTTGCAGGAAAACGAGAAATACACCGAAGCCAATATGCAAAGATTCTTGAGTGAGTGTCGTAGTTTGGCTGTTGCTTCTACTGGGGGTAAATATCTCTCGACAGTTATTACTACCCTTAGGCGTCCTAATGAACTCGGTCCAAAACTCAATCCCAATGCTTCTCCGTGGTACAACCACTATCTGTTTCAGTCACTCAAACCATTGAACAATTGGGAAATTGAGCAATTACTAAGAGTAATACCAATGACACCGACGTTACAAGAAGCTATCGGAGAAATAGCAGGTAGGGACCCACGTCTATTACAAATTGCTGGTTTTAGATTATATGCACGGTTAGAAACTGATAGAAAAGCTAACAAAATCCCTGATGTTCAAGTATTTATCAAAAATTTCGAAATAGAGACTAAACATATTTTTCAAAATACTTGGAATAGGTGTAGTGAAGTAGAAAAAGCTATTTTGATGCTGGTGACTTTGTCTGATTTAAAAGGTCGTTTACATCAGAAGAAACACTTTGATTTAAGTAATCTTGACCTGATATTTACTCAAAGAGAGCGGGAATTGAAAAGCCTAGAAGAACAAGGGATAATTATTCACAAACAAGGAGCACATCAAAGAGAATATTCCTTTGCTTCCTTAATTATGCAGCGATGGGTAATGCAAGAAGTATGGAATACAGATAATCAATTAGTTAGAGAACGGGAAAGAGTATTTATTAAGTTAATAAGCCATAAACAGCTCAGTCAAATTAACTCGATCTTACAACATAAAGATGACCTGCTATCCACTGTCGAATGGTTTGGTAAATTATTCGCTGCTTTTCCCAAAGGATTAATTTAAAGTTAATCGAAATACAAATCATAAGCAAATTTTTGGGACATATGAATATGCTGTAGAGGCGTATAAACTATAAATTTTCTACGTCTCTAACACAAATGTCTTGCTTCAAGAAAATATATTTTTCGTATTATTTTCCAAATATTGTAACTATGTCGATAAAAATAAAATGACAAATCAAAATTATCATATCAATCCTTATACTATAGGTAATCCAATCCGCTATTCGGAAAAATTTTTCGGACGAGAAAGTCTATTCGGTTTTATTGAAGATAATTTGAACCAAAATATACAATTTATTTTATTGCATGGTCAACGACGTATTGGTAAGTCTTCTGTATTACAACAATCAAATAGTAGAATTGCTCCAGATAACTTTGTTTTTGTTCTTTTTGATTTGCAAGGTTACAGTAAATCTTCTCTGAGCGAAATATTATATGAACTTGCAGAGGAAATAGCATCTCAATTAGAATTAGATTCAGATATTGTCATACCTCCTTCCTGTGAGGAATTAACAAATAATCTAGATATATTTTCTGATGATTTTCTCATCAAAATTTTTCAGGAATTGGACGATAGAAATCTTGTATTGCTACTAGATGAATTTGATGTTGCTGGGAATACTATAAATAAAATAGAAAATCATGGTACTGGATTTTTTAAATATTTGAAATCACTTCTAAACAAGCAGAATAAATTATTTATTATTCCAGTAATAGGGAGAAAATTAGATGATTTGCATAACTTACATCAATTATTCAAAGACGCGCCATTTCAAGAAGTTAGTTTACTTGATATCACAAGTACTAAACGATTGATTATAAATCCAGCGAAAGGTGTACTTGAGTACGAGAAAAATGCAATCGAAGCAATTTGTGAACTCTCATCAGGACATCCCTATTTTACTCAAACAATTTGCTTTAATCTTTTCGTGCAAGCAGAATTTGAAAGAGAATGGACAGTTACTCGCGAACATGTCTCAAATATAGTAGATAGAACTATTGAAAGTGCAGCAGGTGGACTTGCATGGTTTTGGGATGGACTTTATATTCCTGAGCAAGTAGTATTTTCAGCCGTAGCAGAGGCTCAACAAATAGCTCTTGAGCAAAATAATTTATATATAGAACACCCGTTGAAATTGCTAAAAAAATTTGGAGTTATTCAGACAGAAGAACTAATTCAAGCAGTGAAAAGACTAACAGAAAATAAATTTTTAGATAAGGCAGGATGCAGGGTAAGAATTGAATTAGTTCGCCGTTGGTTAGTGGAAGAACGTCCAGTAAAAGAAACAATATGGAGATTAGAAAAGATTGAGGCAGAAAAGATTAACCAATTATTAGAAGAAGCAAAAAAACTACACCAAGAGGGTAACACTCAAGAAATAATAAATTGCTATGAGCAAATTTTGAGAATCAATCCTAATCACTTCAGTACTCTAGATGTTTTAGCTGAGAGATACTTAGAAATTGGAAATTTTGATAAAGCTTTGGAACTGTATCAGCGAGCTTACCAAGTTGACCCTGTACATCATAAAGAAGGATTTTTAATAGCTTTAGAAAATTATGGTAAAAGTCTAATCAAGCAACAAGAATATATCAAAGCAGAAATTCAGTTTAACAGGGTTTTAGAAATTGAACCTAATAGAGAATCAGCAAAAAAACAACTTGCCAAAATTAAAGATGAAACTGTGAAACATAAGTCAACAAGTCCGGATATGGTTGAAAAAAACGCAGGTAAAGTTTCCGAAAACTCAAAAGCCCCAAATCGGCAGCGAACTGTATTAAGTGCAATTGCTGCAGGAATTATTGCTCTAGTGGGTGGTATTAGTGTTCATCGATTTTTAGCTCCCTGTCCCGAAGGTCAACAGAAATTTAATGGTAGTTGTCTTAGTAATATTAGTCGTGGCGATCGCACTTTCTTTCCCACTACCCACAACAGATTCCGCAATCTAGGTATAGAAGCATTTAAAAAAGGTAATTATTCCCAAGCCGTTAATTTATTTGGACAGGGTGTAAAGAATAATCGCAACGATCCAGAAGTGCTAATTTATTACAATAATGCCAAAGCTCGCCAAGAGGGTAATCCCTTCACTTTAGCGGTCGCTGTACCCGTAAATCATAAAAAAGATGAGTCTAAAGAAATTTTGCGCGGAGTTGCACAAGCACAGGAAGAATTTAATGCTAATCGTGGTTCAAGATTATTAGAGATTGCGATTGCTGATGATAGTAACAAACCAGATAAAGCGGGACAGATAGCTCAACAACTGGTTAGAGATAAATCCATCCTGGGAGTAATTGGACACTATTCTAGTGAAAGTACTGAGGCAGCTCTTAATGTATACAAAATAGCAAGTATGCCTGTTATTTCTCCTAGTAGTACTGCTACCTATTTGAGCGGTGATGTATTCTTTAGAACAGTTCCTTCTGATGCTGTATCTGGTGAAACATTAGCTAAATACGCTAAAAACTCTCTTTTTAATAAAGTTGTGATTTTTTATAATCGTCATAGCCCCTATAGTAATAGTTTGAGAGAAGAATTTAAAAGAAATTTTCTCAATTTTCAGGGTCAGATTCTTAGCGAAATAAACTTTACAGATCCAACGCTAAATATTAAGCAAAAACTTCAAGATAGTGCATCTCAACAAGTGCAAGCAGTTATGTTGTTCCCAGATGTAAAACAAAAACATGCTCACATCGCGCTCAATATTGCTAAAGTCAATGCAGAGAATAACTTAGGATTAAACCTCTTAGGTGGTGACACTTTATACAGTTCAGATGTTTTGAAAGACGGAGGAAATGCTATTGAAGGTTTAGTTATTGCTGTACCTTGGTTTAGAGAAGCACCACTAGCAAAAGATTTTTCTCAAACTGCAAATAAACAATGGGGTGGAGGTGTTAGTTGGGTTACAGCTACCAGTTATGATGCGACTCAAGCTTTTATTAAATCTCTAGCATTAAACTCTACGAGAAACAGTATTTTGCAAGAACTGCGGGGGATAAGTCTTTCCGAAAAACAAACATCAGGAGATGTACTTAAATTCACTAATGGAGAACGTCAGAGTAAAGCTATTCTTGTTAAGGTCGAGCAAAATCAATTTAAGTGCTTACAAAAAAATTGTTCTCAATAGGAAATAACGGGTAGCTTTTTAATTATGAATAATTCTACTGCTCGGATAAATCCTTATATTATCGGTCGTCCAACCCATGAACCAGAAAAGTTTTTCGGACGGGAAAGTCTATTCGGTTTTATTGAAGATAATTTAAAGCAAAATATACAATTTATCTTATTGCAGGGTCAACGACGTATAGGGATGTCGTCCATACTTCAACAGATTCCTGAAAAAGTAGCTCAAGATAATTTTATTTTTGTTCTTTTTGATTTGCAAGGTTATAGTGAATCTTCTCTGAGCGAAATATTATACGAACTTGCAGAGGAAATAACATCTCAACTGGAATTAGATTCAGATATCGTCATACCTCCTTCCGAACAAGAATTAAACAATGATTCGGATATATTTTCTGATGATTTTCTTATGAAAGTTTTTCAGGAACTGGACGATAAAAATCTTGTTTTGCTGCTAGACGAATTTGATGTTGTCAATAGTTTTGAGAATCAAATAGAAAACCATATAGAAAATCAGGGTGCTGGATTTTTTAAATATTTAAAATCACTTTTAAAGAAGCAGAATAGATTATTTATCATTCCAGTATTAGGAAGAGCTTTAGATGATTTGCATAACCTACGTCAATTATTCAAAGATGCGCCATTTCAAGAAGTCGGTTTACTGGATCGGACAAGTACTAAACGACTGATTATAAATCCTGCAAAACACGTGCTGAAGTACGAGGAGGATGCAATTCAAGCAATTTGGGAACTCTCATCAGGACATCCTTATTTTACTCAAACAATTTGCTTTAATCTTTTCGTACAAGCAGAAGTTGAAAAAGAATGGACAGTTACTCGCGAACATGTCTTAAATATAGTAGATAGAGCTATTGAGAGTGCAGCAGGTGGACTTGCATGGTTTTGGGATGGACTTTCTATCTCTGAACAAGTAGTATTTTCGGCGGTAGCAGAAGCTCAAAAAATAGCTCTTGAGCAAAAGCAATCATTTCCAGAACATCCGTTAACGCTGCTAGAACAATTTGGAGTTATTCATACAGAAGAAATAATCCAAGCTGTTAAAACACTAACAGAAAATAAATTTTTAGATAATACAGAACGTAGAGTAAGAATTGAATTAGTTCGCTGTTGGTTAGTACAATCTCGCCCAGTAACGGAAACAATATTGAAACTGGAAGAATTTGGAGAAAAAGAAATTAAGCGATTATCAGAAGAAGTAAAACAATTACATCAAGAAGGAAAAATTCAAGATGTAATGTACTGCTACGAGCAAATTCTGGAAATCAATCCCAATCACTTTAGTACTTTACCTATTGTAGCTGAAAGATACTTAGAAATTGAAAATTTTGACAAAGCTTTGGAACTGTACCAGCGAGCTTATCAAGTTGAACCTGTACGTAATAGAGAAGCATTTTTATTAGCGCGAGAAAAATATGGGGAAAATCTAATAAAACAACGAGAATATACTAAAGCAAAATCTCAGTTTAAAAAAGTTTTAGAAATTGAACCCGATCGAGAATCAGCAAAATATAAATTACGAGAAATTGAAGCAGAATTTAATCAACAAAAACAGTTAGAAAAGTTAGAAGTTGTGTCAAAACGAGCTACAGCAGCTCCTAATCGTCAAGGAATTATATTAGGTACAATTGCAGCAGGATTTATAGCTCTTGTTGGTGGTATTGGAGTTTATCAATTTTCAACACCTTGTCCTCAAGGTCAACAGAAAGTAAATGGTATTTTTTGCTCACCCGATACAAATGATATTAGTCCTGATACAAGTGATATTAGTAATAATATTAGTCGTGGCGATCATACTTTCTTTCCCACTACCCGCAATCCGTCCCGCGACCAAGGTATAGAAGCATTTAAAAAAGGTAATTATTCTCAAGCTGTTAGATTATTTGAAAAGGGTGTAAAGGATAATCGTAACAACCCAGAAGTACTAATTTACTATAATAATGCCAAAGCTCGTGAAAAGGGCAATCCTTTGACTATTGCTGTGGTTTTATCTACAGATAATGCAAAAGATGTAGCTCAAGGAGTTTTACGTGGAGTTGCACAAGCCCAAAATCAATTCAATGATAACAATGGCTTAAGTGGTCGATTATTAGAAATCGTTATTGCTAATGATAGTAACGAAAAAGAGAAGGCTGAACAAGTTGCAAAACAACTGCTTAAAGATAAATCTATATTGGGAGTAATTGGGCACAATACTAGCGATGCAACTGAAGCTGCTCTTGATGTATATAAACAATCAAATATATCTGTTATTTCTCCTACCAGTGCTAGCAATGAATTGAAAGATAAAGTTTTCTTTAGAACGGTTCCCTCAAACGCTGCATCTAGTAAAGAACTAGCTGAATATACTACAAATTCAAAATTTAATAAAGTTGCAGTTTTTTATAATCCAAACAGTGTCTATAGTAAAAGTTTGAAAGAAAAATTTGCAAAAAACTTTAAAGATAAAGAAAAATTTAAAGGTCAGATTATTCGTGAGATAAATTTGACAGATGCAAAACTGAATATCGAACAAGAATTAAAAAATATTGCATCTCAACAGGTGCAAGCAATTATGTTATTTCCAAATTTAGAACTGACTTCAACAGCACGTGAGATTGCTAAAGTTAATGCAAAGAATAATTTAGGACTAAAGTTGATAACAGGAAGTGCCCTGTACGACAAAGAAACAGTAAGTGATGTAAATTTTGAAGGCTTAGTTTTGACAATACCTTGGTTTGGGGAAAAACGAGAAGCACAAGATTTTTTCAATAAAGGGGAACAACAATGGGGAGGAGCTGTTAATTGGTTCACAGCTACTAGTTATGATGCAACTCAGGCTATTTTAAAAGCAATTGCAAAATCCTTCCCCAATCCCTCCAGAAAAACTGTTCTGCAAGAATTACCGACAGTAGAACTTGGATCTAAGGAAACTTC
Source organism: Mastigocoleus sp. MO_188.B34 (assembly GCF_030065675.1). GTDB lineage: Bacteria > Cyanobacteriota > Cyanobacteriia > Cyanobacteriales > Nostocaceae > Mastigocoleus. The sequence goes on from NZ_JASJDK010000048.1 coordinate 11,828, forward strand.
TGGATATCCACTTCAGTTTAAAGATGGAGAACGTAAAAGTCCACCAATCCTAGTTGAAGTTAAAAATGGTAGATTTCAGTTATTAAAAAGCCGTAGCAAATAGAAGTTTTTGATGCAGCAGTGGAAGGAAGATAAAGAAAATTGGTAATAAGAAATATTATCAAATTAGCCCGATCGCAAACTTTAAAAACTACCAAAAACCCCTCCCCAAATTTCTCTTTGTAAATGGAGAGAGGTTTGAACTTCAAAAAACCGCAACTTCAAAGAACCACAAATTCAAAAAACCACAATTAAATACTCACAATATAAGGAAAGTCGATCGCTCCAACCCTAGCATCATTAACTAAAGCCTGATAAACCATCACCGCAACCTCAGCCCTTGTCGCATCACGGGTGGGATTAAGCTGTTGCAAATTGGGATAATTCACGATCAGTTGTTTTTCAACTGCTGTAGCTACTTCTTCTTTAGCATATTGGGGAATATTCCCTCTGTCGTTGAAGTAATTTAAATTATTCTCTACTCCACCAAGGAGTTTGAGTCCATTAACTAAAGAAACAATTACTTGAACCCGTTGGATATTTTGATTGGGGTGGAAGGTTCGGTCTGGAAAACCTGAAAGGAAACCACCTTCATAAGCTTGTTGAATTACTCCATTAGCCCAAAAATTTTCCTTAACATCTTTGAATTTAATCGCTTCCCGTTTCGCAGGTGGGTTAAAAGCTTTGACAAGTAAAGCAGCATATTGCGCCCGTGTCATCGTCACATCGGGTTTAAAAGTAAGGTCGGGATAACCTTTGACTATATCTAGTTTGACTAATTCTTGGATAAATATTTCCGCCCAATGACCAGAAATATCTCTTAATTTAGTAGGGTTTGGTAAAGGAGTAGGGTCTGGTACGGGAATAGGTACAGGTGCGGGATCTGGTTCTGGTGTCGGGTTTGGTACGGGAATAGGTACAGGTGCTGGTTCTGGTTCCGGTGTGGGATTTGGTTGTGGTGTTGGGTTCGGTGCAGGTGTGGGATTCGGTTCCGGTGTTGGAGATTGATTATCTACCAGTTCCACATTACCTTTTACTTTGCTCGGATCGATTTGATTCCCGATCGCAATGAGTTTGTTAGAAGTTGCATTTTGTAGGTCAAATTTACCGTTGTTGCGTAGGATGTTACCACCAGGGTCATTGCTATTACCCATATCCGGTAGGGAGTCACGAATCATTGTCAAACCATCATCTGTATTTCTTTCACAGATGTTTTGACGCAATATGGGACGAGCGCTACCGGAAATAACAATTCCATTCCGGTTCTCAGAAATTTTGTTATTAATTATTTTTGGCGCAGCGCGATCGCTAACAGCAATTCCATAACCAGTTCTTACACAGGAATTACCGCGAATTTCACCAGTACTATCCCGAGCAATGGAAATACCATTAGCATCATTTTCAACAAATATGCTATCGAAGATTTTCGGATTTGCATTCCCGCTAGCAAAAACTCCCTCACGTTTGGATTTAGTAAAAGTACAATTAGCTACTGTCGGTGCAGTTGACTCAATCCAAACAGCAGTACCACGACTAGCGGGACTAGTGACTGTTACTCCTCTTAATTCAGTATTATCATCAAGAACAATCGTAATATTTTGACGGGCAAAAGTACGACTGAGATACTCTCCACTACCTTCGATTATAATACCTGCACCTTTATTACCTTCATTACCAATAACACTGACTCCACTAGGAATATTTAAGGGAAATTCTTCACCAGTGTCACTGTTATATTCACTATCTGCCAGTTGGATTTTAGTTCCGGATTTCGCGATCTTAAGGGCTTGAGTTATAGTTTTTAATGGTGTTTGTTGGCTACCATTTGCACTATCGCTGCCAATAGTTGAATTTACGTAAATAATTTCAGCCATACTGATATTCTTAGACACCACGACATCTTAACGCACACATTATAGATGTCTAATATTATTGGCAATAAATAATACAAAAAAGTAAATAATAGGTTAGTATGTAACCCGCTACCGTCTCTGCTACCTTCTATTTGAATGAGTAATAGTAATAAAAATATCGGTTATTGTAATGGTGTATTGCACCACAATATCTAGAGCCTGTGGCGTCGGTGGCTCGGATAGCCTATAGCTGCGCTACCTGCAGATCCGTTACTTTTCGCTAGTTGGGACAACACACCCCAACTCAACTAAGCTTGGTCGCTTTTGATTTCCTCAATCAAATCGATCCCTTTTTGAACTTCCGCAGTTTGTCCTTGTTTTTTAAAGATATTTACAGCTTTTTGTAGATCGGCGATGGCTCCATCAACATCGTCTAAACTATAACGAGCAATTGCTCTATTCCCATATGCTTGAGCATAATTCGGATTAATTTCTAAAGCCTTTGTATAATCTTTTATAGCTTCTTCGAATTCTTGCAACTCAGTACGGAGATTTCCCCGGTTGTAATATGTATGAGCACTATTGGGATCTATTTCTAAAGCTCTAGTGTAATCTGCAATCCCTCCCCGATAGTCTTGCATCTGAACGCGGATGTTTCCCCTGCGGTTATAAGTTTCAATATCATTAGGTTTAAGCTGTAAAACTTTTGTATAATCTGCAACTGCTGCGCCATAATTTTTTAAACCATGATAAGCAAGAGCGCGATTTAAATAAACAGATGCATCGTTAGAATTGTTGCGTAATACCCGATTGTAATCTGCGATCGCAGCTTTATACTCTCGTAGACGATAATGAGCGATCCCACGATTTAAATAAGCATAGGAATGATTGGGATCAATTTTTAAAGCCCGAGTATAATCTTGTATTGCTCCTACTCCATCTCCTGAATCATCACGAGCATTACCCCTACTAATATAGATATCCACATGGTTCGGACTTATTTTTAAAGCTTCGCTGTAATCAGAAATTGCACCGCGATAATCTCTCAACTGATAACGTACAAGTCCTCTTTTGTAATAAGCATCAGAATTTGCAGGATTCATTAGCAATGCTCGGTCGAAATTAGCTATTGCTTCTTTGAGATTTCCTCTTAGGTAATGCTGATTTCCTCTACTTATGTAGTATGATACTTTTGTACTACCATCAACTGATGGTTCGATCCCAGAACCCCGAAGAGTTTTTGTTGATAAATTTGCTGTCGCTGTTATCAATTCGCGCTCTGCGCTTTTTTTAGCTTTAGCTTGCATATAATCGGGTGCAAATGCATCTACCGCAGCAAAAGCACCTAATACCAACAGCATTGAAGCAATTCTAGATCCTTTCATCTTGACTTCTCCGGGCTCTACCTTACTGTCCGTAATTGAAAATCGATTTAGTTTTCACATGTAATCAATCGTTGTCAGGTCAACTATTCGTAATTAACTAGCCATATTTACTAGCTGTATACGTAACCTTTACGATTGAATTCATGCATCATGTCAATTGATTGACGTATGAGATATTTTATTTTTGATGAAATAAAAGCACTCAGTTCTTCTTAGGGTTATGTCAACTCTATTTATTTGATTAGAAGAGCTTAGGTCTTACTTTTTCCCTTGGATTTAGGAGATCGTAAAGTTTAGCAACTTTTATTATTCTCCATGTAAAACAAATGGCTATCCCTGGTTTTAATTATCTGGTATTCAAAATTTACAACTGACAGTAAATAAATACCAAAGCCTAATAAGCATTTCCTGAAACAGTTTATTGGAAATTACTATTTAAGCTGTTTTACTGGTACGTAAAGATAATGCAGTCGGCTAAAACTATTCAGTTAAGTCTTAAATAAAGATAACCCTTACCTAAAAAGTTTAAATAACAGGGTTCAACACTAAACTATATTGTCTAGGGAACTACTATGGAACGATTCGGGTTATATATTACTCTTTAATTATAGGTTCTTTTGTGATTTGACGCACACTTTTTTATACTTCGACAAAATAGAAACTAGTGATTTAAAAGATTCTGAGATGTGACCGCGATCGCAGACAAACCTAAGATAAGACATTAAATAATCTAGAGTAAGCCGATTCTTTAAACAATAAAGACTTATTCTTCTCTTCTTTAAGTATTTGAGAAAAATAACGAGCCTCTATTGAATTTTGATAACACAAAATTTATGCAATAACCTGAATTTCCAAACTACTCTGTAGAAGACGTTCATCATAGCTAGAATTTTTACATTTAGTTGGATTTGCGATTACGTAAATCACAAGTAACAAGTATATATAAATACTACAAAGTTAGTGTTTTTTCTCTTACACTCTAATTTTTATCTCTTCAAAAAAACTTTATTTGCGCATATAACCATATTTTAGCCATTTCCATGCAATATTCATAAATTTATATCTATGGTATGGTATTTTTCTTATTATTTAATATTGTTTATTTTATTGTTTATTTTTATTATTTACAAAGTTTTGTTATTTATTTGGGACTTTCTGTAACTTTTCACCACATTTTTTACAGAAATCTGCATCTGGTTCGTGGAAAGCTAAACCACAGTTGTAGCAAAGTATTTTTACTTTATTAGATATTTCGATTAGTCGTTTTACAAGGTCGCCAATTTGCCAAGGGATTAAAGTAATTCCTGTTAAAATCATCAAAACTGTTAACAAACGACCACTACTTGAAATTGGAGTGACATCACCAAAACCTACGGTCGTCATAGTGACAATAGAAAAATAAAATGCATCTAAAAAATTACGAAAATCTTCAGGGTTTACTGAATGTTCTACTTGATAAATCAAACCAGAATAAACAAAAATAATTGCAAATAAAGTAAATAGTATTCTGACAAAAATTAATAAATCCTCATTATTAATAATTCCAAACAAAGACTTTTTCTCTATAAATCGAATCAAACGTAAAATTCTAAACCATCGTAAGATACGGATAAAACTAGTATCAATAATTCCAATAAAACCAGGCAAGATAGCTATTAAATCAATGATTGCATAAAAACTGAATATGTATTTAAATTTATTTTCCTGATTCCATAAACGTAATAAGTACTCAATAGCAAAGCAAATTAAAATATTTGTATTTATTATGCCGAGTATAAATTCTATATTGGCGGGAATTGAGTAAGTTTGGATGACAAAAATTCCTGAAGATATAATAACTAGAAAAACTATTGATAAATTAACTGCCTGATTTTTCTGTATGTCTAAGTTTTCGATTAAAAATGTAAATCTATCTTTATTTAGTGACATAGCTAAATTCACCATAAGGTTATTTGTAATATTATTTTTAATCTCTGATACTCTGACAACTATTTAGTTTGTGATCATAATCTAATCATAAAAACTATTTTTGCTATATATTTATATATCCATATATATCCATCAGAAACATAACCGAAGAATAACAATTGATAATTTTTTTTACAAAAGATAACTATAAAGGCTGGTTAAATTGCCAATATATATAGTTTCGTAACTAAATATATTGCGACATTGCTAAAGAATTCTTAAGTCAAAACAATATTATTTGTAGTTTAACCCTTAAGCTTTATAATCCTTGTTCAATGGGTTACACCTTACATATCAATACATAGTTATTTTTAAATATTTGTAATATTTATTTGTGATTTTATTAGTTAAAAGTATTTGATATCAATGATTATTTTGATTTTAATAAGTAGTATTTATAGTGCAAGATGATTTATGTAGATAAAGTGTGTACAATACTTGTTTTATATTAAATAATTAGTAATGAATAATGCTAGTACTTAATATATATTACTGTAATTATTCTGAAGTTAATTAACGGCTTTTTAGAAATGTGGATTAAATAAATTTAAATTCAATTGAACAGACCATCACGGCAGCAATAAAGCACCCATTTATAAAAGGTCAAAGCTAGTAAAAACTACACTTTTACTCCGCTAGACCGCACCTGCGGCGTTCGAACACTAACGTCCGTAGGACGCAGTCTGTTTTGCTCACCCTATGGGCGCGGCGGGCGCGGCGGCGCGGTCTGTTACGTCCTACGTACGACAGACACGCAATAAGTAGGTTGACTTCCGCGCAGCGGTACTAGGTTCGCAAAATTTGAGGACTAATCCCTTAGTCAACTTCATTCAATTTACTTACAATCTATCAAAGGAGAGTAAAAGGAAATCAAAGTTGGACAACAACTATCAGGCTTATCTAAATCGGGTAGCACGAATGACCCTACCGGAAGCTTACAAATCCCAAGTACAGCATATTCAAGAATCTTTCAAGTTTAAGCTCAACAGCGAAGGGGTAAGACAAGCTTCTCCTTTTCCTGGTTATACAGTCATTACTCCACCCTGTGAAGAAGATACTGCAAATTCTGCTTTTTACAGAACTTTAATTCAATACCAACAACAATTATTGGAGCCACCATTCAATGAAGATTTTATCGTACCAGTACCTACCGATAGCTTACATTTCACCTTAGCAGACTTGATTTGGGATAGTGCTTATCGCGATGCTTGTGAAAGTAATCCCAACTTTGAAGAAGATTTACACAGTTGCTTTACAGAAATTTTTCAGAGTCATGATCGATTATTCGATTTTGGCAATAGTTCGATTCGCTGGCAAATGTTAGGATTATTAGTCATGCCGAGGGCTGTAGGTGTCTGTTTGGTACCTCAAAATGAAGTTTGCTATGCCAATATCATTAATCTTCGTAGAGCCATTTATCAAAATCCCAAGCTTGTCGGTTTAGGCATTGAGCAACATTATCATTTTACAGCCCATGTTACTTTGGGATACTTTGGCAAAGTTCCTTCCGATTTAGACAGAGAGCGTTTAGGGCTGATGTTTTCCGATTTAAACCAAAAATGGTCATCTAATTCACCTGAAATGGTAGTAAGCTGCGCTCAATTACGAAAATTTGATGATATGAATCGATTCTATCGCGAGCACAATTGGCCAATATTGGATTTTGATTCCCGGGTTGTCGAATTCTAGATCTAACTTCTAGATTTTGAACTTCTGGACTTTTTTTTAGACTTTTGATTGCTAGAATCTTGATTGTTTGATTTTAATGAATTTACCCATACACCCAATTATGGAACAAAGTTTCGCGGTTATTGACCGTGAAATTGGCGGACATGAATTTGAACGAGATGAGTATGCTATTGTCCGCCGGGTTATTCACTCTACTGCTGATTTTGAATTCAAGGATTTAGTAAAGTTTTCTCCCAACGCAATCGCAAGTGGAATTTCTGCTCTACTTGAAGGGGTACCAATTGTGACTGATGTTGGGATGGTAAAACAAGGAATTGCAGGTTTACTGTCCCGTACTTTTAATAATCAATTAATTAGTGCAGTATCTCAAGTTGAGGAACCACTTCCAGGAAGAACTCGCACAGAAACCGGTTTATTAAAATGCTATCGAGAATTTCCCCATGCAATTTTTGTTATTGGTAATGCACCCACCGCTTTATTAGCACTTTGTCAGGAAGTAAGAAATGCTGATGTTAAACCAGCTTTAATTATTGGTGCTCCTGTTGGTTTTATTTCTGTAGTTGAATCCAAAACTGTGCTTGTACAAACATCGGTACATCAAATTTGCGTTGAAGGACGCAAGGGTGGTTCCTCCGTTGCAGCAGCAATTATCAATGCTTTAATTACACTTGCTTGGAAAGCAAAGTCAAATTCAAGTCAAATTCAAAACTGAGAGCAGAATAATAAATGAATGTATCAAACAATTGACAAAAACGAAATAAGAATAGTGTTTTTGCGAGGTGCGATAGATCCTTCAAGTTCATCCTGTATTTAGAAAATCGATCTACATTCATTCACTCTCGAATAAAATGAAACTTGTTTTTATCTAAGTGTATTCACAATACACTATGTCACCAATAAAACTGTGTACGCAAACATTATTTTGTTTCCCTCAGCGAAAAATATTTGTTTATTCAGTAATATTGCGCCTTAGTCGGTGTATTTTGAAAAACTTTATCCAGTATTTTTCGCTACTAGATAAAGTTTTTGGGCACCCTTGCGAATGTCTTGAAATCTTGACATTCTAATACTTTTTAACACGTACGATGTTAACTTACAGGTACTAGGGTGTTATTTACCATATATACAACACGAACTATAGCCACACTTAAAAATTAAAGGGTGGCTTTTCTTATCTAACGAATTAACAATCGGTTAAGAATTACTCCATTTTAGTCTTCGATTGTCAATATTGCATTCGATCTTGAGGAACACTTTTGACCGATTAGGCGTGTATTCATTGTTTTTACGCATATTTTTAGCGGACTATTAAGCGCTGGTGTTGTGCTCCCATATCAAAATCAATGAATTATCTCTCCAAATACAAATGTTATTTCCAGTCAAAATCATCCTTAGGGTAGGTTGCACTTTGGATGTTAAAAGCTTGATTTAAAGCCTATAGATTCAACTTTAACCTACCTTACGCTCAATTTGCAGTTTTATCTCCTCACCCAAGCTTAAAAAAAACTCATAATACAGAAAATAATGTCCATGAAGTTGTATAAAAATTAGGACATATATAATTTATTCCCCAAAACCTTTTCTTAAATCTGCCAATGGAACGGCAAAAGCGAAGACGCAAACGCGGCGTAATTCTGACAGATGTTGGGTTACAAAAACTAACCAATGCAAAACACCAAGCTGAATGTTTAGAAAATGATGGTGCGAAATTTACTCTAGAAGAGCTTAGTTTTCGTACCCAGCTAGCACCTTTCACCATTTCTAAAGTACTAGCTGGTGAAGAAGCGGTAGACAAACAGACTTTGGAATATTTTTTTTACGCATTCAATTTACACTTAACCCAAGATGATTATACAAAACCTGGAAATATAAAGCATACAAAAATAGAAAAAAAATTTCTAAATCAAGGCTTAAAGTCCCAAATTTCAGACCTGAAACCCGATCACCAATATCTCAGACAAAAGACAGATTGGGGTGAAGCAGTTGATGTTTCAATATTTTTTGGGCGTTTTGAAGAATTGACGCAGTTGGAGAAATGGATAGTTAATAGCAATTGTCGCTTGGTTGCTTTATTGGGGATCGGGGGTGTTGGTAAAACTTCGGTATCGGTAAAGTTAGCACAACAATTAGAAGAAAAGTTTGAGTTTGTAGTTTGGCGTAGTTTGCGTAATTCACAAACCTTAGAAGAATTATTAAAGAGTCTTTTGCTATTTTGCGCTCAAGGTGAAGACGTTAACATATCGGAGAATATCGGCGAGTTGATTTCTCAATTTCTTAGCTATTTGCGATCGCGTCGCTATCTTATAATTCTCGATAATGTTGAATCAATTTTAGCAAGTGGGGATAATAGCGGATATTATCAAACTGGATATGAAAATTACGGACAATTTTGGCAACGAATAGCAGAAACACCTCACCAAAGTTGTTTGTTATTAACTAGTCGGGAAAAACCTCGGGAAGTCGCTGCATTGGAAGGGGAAACTTTACCCGTGCGATCGCTAAATTTAGAAGGACTAGGGGAAGATGCGGCTTTGGAATTGTTACAAACGAAAGGTTTTTCCTCCGACTACAAGGCTGAGTGGGAATATTTAATTAATCATTATGGCGGTAACCCTTTAGCTCTCAAAATTGTTGCAACTACAATTCGGGAACTATTTGATGGCGATGTTCAAGAATTTTGCAGCCAAGGAACAATGGTTTTTGGTAGTATCTATGACTTATTAAGTCAGCAATTCCATCGCCTATCAGATTTGGAAAAAGATTTACTTTATTGGTTAGCAATTAACCGCGAACCCGTAACCCTGAAAAAATTACGTGCTGATTTTGTTTTACCGGTATCTCCAATGAAAATGTTAGAAGCATTGGAGTTTCTAAGTCGCCGTAGTTTAATTGAAAAAAGTAAAAATTCGTTACATAAAACCAAGAGTACAGGTAAGAGTACGGGTACTTCGATAAAATTTACTTTGCAACCTGTAGTTATGGAATATGTCACCAGAAGGCTAATTCAAAAGGTGACGAAGGAAATAGAAGATAAAACTCATAATTTAAATGTACCTGCTTTTGCTCCTAGCTTTGCGCACAAAACTTTTAATACTCACACTCTAATTCAAGCTACAGCTAAGGATTATATCCGCATTACCCAAACCAAATTAATTCTTCAGCCCGTTATCGAACAACTGTTACTGAAACTCCACCACAAACAAGGAATTAAAACTACTCTTACCAATATCTTATATGAGTTACAGCAAATTAACTTTGAGAACATTGTTTCTTCCCCTAACCCAGTATTAGAACCTGGATATGCTGCAGGTAATATCCTTAACTTGTTATCTCACCTCCAAGCGGATTTGCGGGGGTATAATTTGTCCTATTTGAGTATTTGGCAAGCATATTTCCAAGAAACACCCCTGCAACAGGTTAATTTTAGTCATAGTGACCTATCTAATTCCGTATTTGCTAAGACTTTTGGTGTTGCAATGTCTGCAGTATTTAGTCCAGATGGTAAAACATTAGTTACAGGTCATTCAGAGGGTTTAATTTTTCTGTGGAATCTTGCAACCAGCGAACTCCTGACGAATTACCAAGCACATAAAGGACCTGTATGGAGTCTTATTTACATAAATGATAGTACTTTTGTCAGTACATCCCACGATGGAACCATTAAATTTTGGGAGACCTCGACCGGACAATGTATAAAAACTTTGCAAGGTCACCAAGGTAGTGTTTACAATGCTGTACTTACAACTGATGGGAAAACTTTAATCAGTAGTGGTGCGGACTGTACTATCAGAATTTGGAATATTGTAACAAAAGAATGTACTAAAGTTTTACGAGGTCATACTAAGGGGATTTGGGGTATAGCTCTCATTCCAAATGTGTTTCTAGAAAAAGAAGTTTTAGAAGAAGAATTTTTAGAAGAAGACTCTACAGATCAAAAATTTACTGATACAGGAACTACAGACACAGAGAATTTAATAACCATAAACTCTTCCATGGACGGAGCGATCGCCAGTGCTAGTGACGATGGAAATGTGAAATTATGGGATTTAGTAACCGGGGAATGCATTCACACTTTCATCGAGCATCGAGAATGGGTGAAACGAGTAGTTATTAATTCTCAAGGTGTTTTAGCTAGTTGTAGTTTAGACCAAACTATTAGGTTGTGGGACATCCAAAGTAAATCTTGTATTGGTGTTTTGGATGGTTACGGACATGGAGTTATGAGTATCACCTTTGTTGGGGACAAACCTAATTTATTGGCTAGTTGTAGTGTCGATGGAAAAGTTCGCCTCTGGGATATTATGACCAAAAAATGTATTAAAATCTTCCAAGGTCATAAAAATTCTGTTGATAACATTGTCTCCAATGCCCAAGGAACTTTACTGTTAAGTTGCAGTCAGGATTTTTCTATCAAGTTGTGGGATATTGCAAATGGAGAATGTATCAGAACCTTGAAAGCAAGACATAGTTGGGTTGGTTCTGTAGCTTACTTTTCCAAGTTTAATCCCTCAAAGTTTAATCCCTCAAAGTTTAATTCCTCAAGGCTTGATTCCTTAAAGCTTGATTCCTCTAAACCTACTAAATCTGACCAAACTGGGGAAAAACAAATAGGTTTAATTGCTAGTGGGAGCGAAGACTCCATCGTCAGGTTGTGGAATTTGCAGACATTAGATGCAAAATCTCTACGGGGACATACTGAATACATATTTGCTGTAGAATTCAGCCCCGATGGTAAAATTGTTGCCAGTGGTAGTGCAGACCTAACAATTAGGTTGTGGAATGTAGAAACAGGTGAATGCATCAAAGTCTTGCGAGGACACAAAAGTTTGGTTACAGGGCTTGCTTTTAGTCCAGTTCCTGCAAATTTCATTGGGTTGCAACCAAAATCTGGGTACCTTTTAGCAAGTAGTAGTTACGATCGCACTGTCCGTTTATGGGATCCATTAACGGGAGAACTGTTACATACATTGCCAGAATATTATGCAATGTCTGTAGATTTTAGCCCAGACGGTAAAAGTATTGCAGTGGGAAGTTTTGACGATACGGTGAGAATTTGGGATTTAGAAACTAAAGAATGTCGTCAAAGTTTTAAAGGGGATAGTATATTAACGTGGCGAGTAGCTTTTCATCCCCAAGGAAATATATTAGCAACAGCAAATAGTGCAGATATGACTGTCAGACTGTGGGATATTACTACAGGTAAATGTATGAATATATTCTCAGGTCACACAAATTGGATTTTAGGTCTTACTTTCAGCCCTGATGGTAATTTACTCGCAAGTTGCAGTAGCGATCGCACTATTAAACTTTGGGATGTGGTAAAAGGCGAATACATTGTTTCCATTGATGCTTGTGAAACATGGGTAATGTCAGTTGTTTTCAGTTCTGATGGAAAGACTTTAATTAGCAGTGATGGAGATTCAGCAATTAAAGTTTGGGATGTAGAAACTTTTCAGTGCTTGCAAACCCTAAAGATTCCTCGTCTTTACGAAAACATGAATCTTTATAAAACTACAGGTTTAACAGAAGCACAAAAAACTACCCTACAGGAATTAGGAAGTATTTCAGTTTATAGCTAACACAACGCCCTGATGGGCTACAGTTATCAGTTAACAGTTATCAGGTTTATTTGGTTCTGAATATTATCAAGGGTTAATTAACAGTTTAGGGAACTAAACAAAATCATATAAGGCGTATTTTGTTAACTGTTAAGTTAGAACTATTTAGAACTATGCTGCCAATAAGCCAAGTCTTTTGCGAAATATTGGATTATATTTTGCTTGTTCCCAGTTGAAAGCTTCTTTAATATTTTTAATTGTGATGTTTTTAGCAAGAGTAAAATCAGCTAGGGTAAGGTCAGCATCATTAAGATTAGTTAGAGTAAGGTTAGCATTTATAAGGTCAGCGCGGTTGAGAATAGCACCACTCAGATCGGCGTCCCAAAAGTCAGCACTGCTGAGGTCAGCACTCCACAGATCGGCACTACTTAGATCGGCACTACTTAAATCTGCACCACTGAGATTCGCATTACTTAGATCGGCACTACTTAGTATTGCACCACTAATATTAGCTCTTTTGAGAACAACATTTATCATATCTGCATTACTAAGGTCAGCCCCCCAGAGATCGGCACCAGTTAGATCAGCATTTATGAGGATAGCACCACTAAGTTTAGCACCACTGAGATTTACATTGCTTAGATTCGCACCACTCAAATTAGCATCACTAAGATCAACACCACTGAGATTAGCGCCACTCAAATTGGTATTTTTCAGATTAGCGCCACTCAGGTCTAAACCACTGAGGTCTTTCCCATCAGAGATGTTTTCGAGAATATTATTTTCTAAATGAGATACATTATCAATTTCTGCAGTTGGTTCTAAATCCACAACATATGTAACTGTTAATGCTGATTGTATGTTTTCTGATTCATCAACAGCATCATGCTCAGCCATAGTAAACGCTAAATCTTTTTGTTCGTTCTTGGAAGTCTCACTATCTACACAAATAACATCTTCAGCTGGGATACCTGATGGTGAAGTAACCTCATCTGATTTAAGCCATTGAGAAAGAGTATCCACGAATTTATCTACGTAATTTATTTACTTATTTTCTTATGAAAATCCAAACATACTTTGAGTTATGCCTGTGATTTCCATATTTCTTTAGACAGATTTTAACAAAAAGTGTTTCAATATACGAATAAATAAAATAATTATATGATATTAGCCAGTGCGAGGGAAAAAATAAAATAAAAAGCTAAGGAACGATAATTTAATAAGCTGTAATTCTGAAACTTGGAATGGTGCGCTACGCTTATGCTAACAGCACCCTAATTTTGCATTTTCCTAATTTGGCACTTTCTAACTTGCCATTTTCTAACTTGCCACTTTATTTAATAAAACAATATTTAACAAAACAATAAGAACAATAAGACGAATTTTCTTCGATAGCAAAAATATACGAAGCTAAAAATACTCAATTCTGAATCTTCAAGCTATTCTTGCTACCCTATTAACTGCTAACTTAAATTCAGAAGATCCAAGCAGAGAGAACGCTATGTCACATACAATAGTTACTGATGTCTGTGAAGGCATCGCGGATTGCGTTGATGCATGTCCAGTAGCTTGTATTCATGATGGTCCCGGTAAAAATATGAAGGGAACTGATTGGTACTGGATTGATTTCAACACCTGTATCGATTGTGGTATTTGTATCCAAGTTTGTCCGGTTGAAGGGGCTATTGTTCCTGAAGAAAGACCAGATTTACAAAAAACACCACTGCCATTATAAATTTTTTATTGTAGAGACGCGCCAGAGCCTGCGGCGTCGGCGTTAGCCTCTGGCGCGTCTCTACAAATATTTGGGTTTGGGAATATTTAGGTTTGGGAATATTTGGTAAAAATCGTGATTCAACTGCTCGCTACACATTTACAAGATATTTTTCAGCATGCTGAAAGTACTTATCCAGAGGAATGCTGTGGTATTTTGCTAGGTTCTTTGACTGAAACTCAAAAAACTGTGACGGAGATAATATTGACTGAAAATGCTTGGAATCCAGATACAGCATTAGATTTTTCCGATGACAAGCTGAGTGATGATATCGATAAAAGTATTAGTTTTTCTAAAAGACGGCGATATGCGATCGCACCCGAGGTGATGTTAAAAGCACAAAAGTCAGCGCGTGACTCAGGAATAAATATCATTGGTATTTTTCATTCCCACCCCGATTACCCTGCGGAACCTTCAGAATTTGATCGCAATTGTGCTTGGCAAGAATATTCTTACATGATTGTTTCAGTGCAGGATGGTAAAGCTGCTGAAATTAATAGCTGGGTTTTGGATAGCAAAGATAAGTTTCAAGCAGAAGAAATTTGGGAAATGAAGTAAGGAGTCAGGAGTCAGAAATCGTAGAGACGCGACATGTCGCGTCTCTACAGAAGTCAGAAGTCAGAAGAATTAATCCCTTACTCATTACTCATTACTCATTACCCATTACCAATTACCCATCACCAATTACCCATACAAAAAGTTAAGTTAAAAATCACAAATATCAAAAAGGTATCTTTTTTGGGTACGATAAAAATTCTGGGCTTCCTCATTCCACAGTTATGCTTAATCCGAATTTGGATGATATCCAACTTACGAAAGACGATTACGAACGTTATTCCCGTCATTTAATTTTGCCGGAAGTCGGCTTAGATGGGCAAAAACGCTTAAAAGCAGCTAGTGTTTTATGTGTCGGTACTGGTGGACTAGGTTCGCCATTACTGTTATATCTTGCAGCTGCTGGTATCGGACGCATCGGTATTGTAGATTTCGATGTAGTTGATAGTTCTAACCTACAACGTCAAGTAATTCACGGAACTTCTTGGGTCGGTAAACCTAAGATTGAATCCGCTAAAAGTCGTATTCTAGAAATTAATCCTTTCTGTCAGGTTGATTTATACGAAACTCGCCTCAGTTCGGAAAATGCCCTTTCTATACTTGAATCTTATGATGTAGTTGTAGATGGGACTGATAATTTCCCGACACGATATTTGGTTAATGATGCTTGTGTACTGTTAAACAAACCTAATGTTTACGGTTCTATTTTCCGTTTTGAAGGACAAGCAACGGTCTTTAATTACGAAGGTGGACCAAATTACCGCGATCTTTATCCCGAACCACCACCACCAGGAATGGTTCCTTCTTGTGCGGAAGGTGGGGTTTTAGGGGTATTATGCTGCATGATTGGCGGTATCCAAGCAACGGAAACTATCAAAGTTATTATCGGACAAGGTAATACACTCAGTGGTAGATTATTGCTCTATAATGCCTTGGAAATGAAATTCCGGGAATTAAAGCTTCGTCCAAACCCAGAACGTCCTGTAATTGAAAAACTGATAGACTACGAACAGTTTTGTGGTATTCCCCAAGCAAAAGCCGAGGAGGCGAAAAGGCAAATGGATATCCAAGAAATGTCTGTCAAAGACTTGAAAGAGTTACTAGATAGCGGGAAACAAGATTTTGTTCTGCTAGATGTTCGCAACCCCCATGAGTATGAAATTGCTCAAATTCCTGGCTCTGTACTCGTTCCCCTTCCAGATATAGAAAATGGTGCGGGTGTTGACAAGGTTAAGGAAATACTTAATGGTCATCGTCTAATTGCTCATTGTAAGATGGGCGGACGTTCGGCTAAAGCTTTGGGTATTCTCAAAGAAAATGGAATTGAGGGTATTAATGTTAAGGGTGGTATTACTGCTTGGAGTCGAGAAATCGATCCATCTGTTCCAGAATATTAATTGGAAAGTTGGGTGAAACAATTAATACCATTATTTGTGTTTTAATTTTTTGTCTTTAGGGACGCACATTGGTGCGTCCTTAATCGTTTCATAAATCCATAATTTATAGCAGTACCGTAATAATACCAATTTCATATAATATTGCTACACTTCCGTTATGGAAAAAACAAATCATGAGTAATGAGTAATAAGTAATAAGTAATAAGTAATGAGTAAGGGATTAATTCTTCTGACTTCTGTAGAGACGTAGCATGCTACGTCTCTACAACTCCTGACTCCTGAATTCTGACTTCTGACTTGCGCTTAGCGCTATATATACGAACTTTAGTAATTGAATATGCAAACAGATATTTCTAATATTTCTAAACATCTTCAAAAAAACAATATTAAATTTGTCCGGGTTCTCTTCTGTGACAACGCCAACATCATCCGTTCTAAAGCTTTTCATGTTGACGTATTAACAGAACATTTTGATAAAGGAGTCAGCATTACAGTTGCACAACAAGCATTTCCTGTAATGTATGATGTGGTGGTTCCGGAAACAGGTATTGCTCCGGTTGGTGAAGCTTGGATTGTTCCTGATTGGTCTACCCTCAATGTTTTACCCTACGCTCCTACCCATGCTAGGGTCATTGGAAATATATTCAAGGATGGAGATCCCTGGTCTTTGTGTCCCCGTGGATTTCTCAAAAATGCGATCGCTAAAGCTCAAGATTTTGGTTTGCAGGTCAAAGCGGCTTTTGAAAACGAATTTTATTTGTTGAAATCTAATTCTGATGGGATAGTACCCACCGATGACACAGTTTTTGCTTCTACTTTGGGGATGGATATTAACTGTGCTGTAATTAATGATATTACTGATGCTTTGGCTGCTCAATCAATTCAAGTTGAACGGTATCATCCTGAATCAGGTCCAGGTCAACATGAAATTTCGATTCGTTATAGTGATGCTTTACAAACTGCTGACAGACAAATTGCTTTTCGGGAAACGGTGCGAGGAGTAGCGCTCAAACATGGACTTACGGCTTCTTTTATGCCAAAAGTTTTTGAGAATAAAGCTGGTAATGGTTGTCATTTGCATTTGAGTTTGTGGAAGGGTGAGGAAAATATTATTTCTGACCCAGATGGGATTGATGGAATTTCTAAAACTGCTCGCAGTTTCATGGCTGGAATTCTTGAGCATTTACCTGCTTTAATGACGCTGACAACACCTAGCGTTAATTCTTATCGTCGGATTTCTCCCCATTCCTGGAGTGGTGCGTTTCGTTGTTGGGGATTTGATAATCGGGAAGCTGCGATCAGGGTACCTACTAGTTTTGCTTCACCTTCTTCTAGTAATTTTTCTCCCAGTCATTTTGAACTAAAAACCGTTGATGGTGCTGCTAATCCCTATCTAGCTTTGGGAAGTGTAATTTCAGCAGGTTTGGATGGAATTAAGCGCGGTCTAAAACTTGGAAAACAGGTGAGCGTTGACCCTGGACATCTCTCCGAAACAGAACGAGAAAAATTGGGAATAGATTCTTTACCAATTTCTTTGGGAAATGCCAATGTTAATCTGATTAATAATAATATGCTAAAAAATGCTTTGGGGCCGGATCTATTTCAAGCACTTATTGCTGTGCGTCAGGCTGAGTGGGAAGGAATGAAGAATATGAGAATAGAAGAGGAAGTGAAGATACTACTGTCAAGATATTGATTCAAAATTTCTGGTTTTTGATTGTACTGGGTAGCTTTCTCACCTGAGAGATCTAAGCCAATACAGTTCAGTTAAGACTTTTTTTAATGTAGAGACGCGACAGAGCCTGCGGCGTCGGCGTTAGCCTCTGTCGCGTCTCTACGAAGAAATTTAGGCTTATCTAAAGCTTCTAACCTCCCCCGAGAGATCTAACCCCCTCCTAACCTCCCCCGAGGGAGGAATTTGAACTATGGAACTTTGGGATATTCCTGCGATCGACCAACATGCTCATAATTTGTTAAAGCCAGAAGCGATCGCAAGTCGTCCTTATGCTGCTGCTTTTACTGAAGCTCATCATCCCGATATTATTGATAATCATGTCTGTCATACTTTGTTTTATCGTCGCAGTTTGCGGGATATGGCAGACTTATTAAAATGCAAACCTCAAGAGTCAGAAATTATCGCCTCAAGAAATAATTTAGGGTTAGAAGAGTTAACAAAAGTTTGTTTTAATGCTGCTAATTTAGATGCTATTTTGTTGGATGATGGTTTTCTTCCTCAAGAAATTTTACCTTGGCAATGGCATCAACAATTTGTGTCTGTCAGACGATTATTAAGGATAGAAGATGTTGCTCAAAATTTGATCTCGCAAGTGAATAGTTTTGAGGAATTTCGGGAAAGGTTTAGAGCAGAAATTGACCCCCCACCGCCTGAAGTAGTAGGTTTTAAAAGTATTGCTGCTTATCGTACGGGTTTAGAAATTAAGCCTGTGGAATTAGCAATGGTTAAAGATAAATTTAATCAAATCAAACAAACTACGGGAGAACAGGACTTACCCACGGACAACACAATTACAGTCATTGCGACGCAAGGAAGCAATCTCAAATCATTAGAAACTGGTAACGAGTGCGTAAGTCCTAGAGAACAAGTACCCCGTTTAAGTGATAAATCTTTAATTGACTTTTTAATTATCCAAACTTTAGAAGTCGCAGCAAAACATAAAATACCAATCCAATTTCACACGGGATTTGGCGATCCAGATTTAGATTTACGCCAAGCAAATCCTTTGCACTTAAGATTTTTATTAGAAGATAATCGCTTTCGTGATGTTCCGATTGTTTTGTTGCATACTTCCTATCCTTACACCCGTGAAGCTGGTTATTTAGCATCGGTTTATCCCAATGTTTATATCGGTTTAGGTTTGGCTATACCTTCCTTAAGTATGGCGGGAATGAGAAATATTATCAGTCAACTAATGGAGTTAGCACCTGTTAGTAAATTGATGTATTCTTCCGATGCTCATTTGATTCCCGATTTATATTATTTAGGTGCAAAATGGGGGCGGAAAGTTTTGGGTGAAGTGTTGGATGATGCTGTTAAAGATGCGGATTTAACTGTTAAGGAAGCTGAGGAAATGGCTGTGGCTGTTTTGCGGGGAAATAGCGATCGGGTTTATGGGTTGAATGTGTAATCTATGAATAGCGATATTTAAATCGGATTTGAAATACAAATTGATTTACAAAAAAATTTTATTTACTACTACTTATTAAAAGCATCACACATATACTTGTTTTCTTGTTGATCATCAATAGGATTGATTTTGTAGTACTCGCGCATAAAATCACATGCTTCTTCAAGTAAATAATCAAAATCCAATTTCCATAGCCTAACAGTGTTGTCAAGACTTGCAGAAGCAAGGAGCTTACCATCTGGACTAAAGCTGACACCATAAACCCAGTATGTATGTCCTGTAAGGCTGTTTATTTCTTTGTGGGTAGTGGTGTCCCACAATCTCACAGTGTTGTCACTACCTACAGAAGCAAGGAACTTACCATCTGGACTAAAGCTGACGCCAACAACGGATTTTGTATGACCTTTGAGGGTTGCGATTTCTTTTTGGGTGGTAGTATCCCAAAATTTCACTATATTGTCACGACTCCCAGAAGCAAGAAGCTTACCATCGGGACTGAAGCTGACACCCCAAACCTGATTTGTATGACCTTTGAGGGTTGCGATTTCTTTGTAGGTAGTGGTGTCCCAAAGTTTCACCGTGTTGTCTGAACTAGCAGAAGCAAGGAGCCTGCTATTAGGACTGAAGCTGACGCCCCGAACCTGATTTGTATGACCTTTGAGGGTTGCGATTTCTTTGTAGGTAGTGGTGTCCCAAAGTTTCACCGTGTTGTCTGAACTAGCAGAAGCAAGGAGCTTACTATCAGGACTGAAGCTGACGCCCCAAACCTGATTTGTATGACCTTTGAGGGTTTTGATTCTTTTGTGGGTGGTGGTGTCCCAAAGTTTCACCGTGTTGTCTGAACTAGCAGAAGCAAGGAGCCTGCTATTAGGACTAAAGCTGACGCCCCAAATCTGATTTGTATGACCTTTGAAAGTTTTAATTTCTTGGCGGGTTGCTGTATCCCACAGTTTTACCATTTTGTTAGCATCTCCAGTTGCAAGGAGCTTGCTATCAGGACTGAAGCTGACACTATGAACGTGGTTTGTATACCCGATGAGAGTTTTGATGTTTTTGTGAGTGGTGGTGTCCCAAAGTTTCACTGTTTTGTCGAAACTGGCAGAAGCAAGAAGCTTGCTATCAGGGCTGAAGCTGACCCTATAAACTTCGTTTTTATGACCTTTGAGGGTTTTGATTTCTTTGTAGGTGGTGGTATCCCATAGTTTCACTGTTTTGTCAGTACTTGCAGAAGCAAGAAGCTTTTCATTAGGGCTAAAGCTGATATTGTAAACCCAATTTGTATGACCTTTGAGGGTTTTGATTTCTTTGTGGGTAGTGGTATCCCACAACTTTACTGTTTTATCAGCACTTGCAGAAGCAAGAAGCTTTCCATCAGCACTGAAGCTCACACTATAAACTGCATTTTTATGACCTTTGAGGGTTTTGATTTCTTTGTGAGTGGTGGTGTCCCAAAGTTTCACCGTTTTGTCACCACTCGCAGAAGCAAGGAACTTGCCATCAGGGCTAAAGCTGACAGCAATCACCGAACCTTTATGCCCTTTAAGGTATGTAATTTCTTTATGGGTAATAGTATCCCAAAGTTTTACGGTATGGTCACGACTTGTGGAAGCAAGTAGCCTCCCATCAAAACTGAAGCTAACCCCATAAACTTCATTTGTATGACCTTTGAGGGTTTTGATTTCTTTGTGGGTAGTGGTATCCCACAGTCTTACCGTTTTATCACCACTCGCAGAAGCAAGAAGCTTCCCATCAGGGCTGAAAATGACACTATAAACTTCATTTGTGTGCCCTTTAAGGGTTTTGATTACTTTGCCAGTGGTTATATTCCACAATTTCACTGTATTGTCAGCACTTGCAGAAGCAAGGAGTTTTCTATCAGGGCTAAATGTGATACCCCAAACTGATTTTGCATGTCCTCCTAAGTTGTTGGGTACAGCAACATTGTGAACTGTATTTAATAATGCTATTTCTACCTGGGTGCGGGTATTCCCATCTATCCAGGGTTTATCTTGCATTTTTGTCGCAGCCTTTAAGCTTGATTCAAGAGCTTTCCGTCCATCTGAGGGCAAAAAGCCATAAGAGCTTACAACTAAAGTCTTAATTTCACTGATTTCAGCATTCCGCCACGCTATAGTGGAATACAATGCCACCAATCCTATAGAAGCTGCAATAGTCGACAAGGCTATAAAAGAAGGAAGAGCAGGCTTTAATTTGTTCCATCGATCTCGCAAACTAAATGATAAATGTTCATTAATCCATCTACGGTCAAATACTTGTCCATAAATCCGATTACGCAACCGTAAAACATTATTCTCGCGTCGCACCACTCCCGACAGTTTCAGGTGCGATTTAATGATCGATTGTTCTTCGTCCAAAATAGTTTCCTTACCCAAGCGAATCTGCCGATAAAACGTCAATACCTCATCTTGATTTGGAGCACGTTTGGTGAGCATATCCCGCACAAACTGCAAGTTATTATCTTGCTCACTCATTATTCCAAAAAATGTACTACTGACCGCCTGCTTCACTTCTTTTCGCGACCAATCGTCTTTATGCTGTTTACCAATAATGCTGCACAGACGTTGGGTTAAATATGGATGTCCCCTAGTCCATTCCAAAACAAATCTAAGCAAATGCTGTGCTGACTCGGTTTTCTCTCCTAACCCTTTTGCTAAGGGTAGTGCTTCCTCAAAAGTAAAATCAGTTAAATCTACTCGCTGTCCAATATTAAAAGGTGTTCGCTTCGGATCGCGGATTAAATCCCCCGGTGTTGCGACTCCAATCAACACAAAGGAAAGTCTTTTAAATTCTGGATTTTGAGCGCGAGCTAAATATAAGTAACGAATTGCCGCAAAAAAATCATCCGTAAAATTTAGACTGAGAGTAGTATCAATTTCATCAACAAAAATAACTATAGGCGATCTCACCTCAACCAACAAAACTTTCCCAAAGAACCGAGTTAGTCGCTGAGTTAAACCAAGATGGGAGTATTGCTGCCACCATTCCACTACATCTGTATCTAACATCAAAGTATCTTCAATAGTACTGAGTAAACCCAGATACCATTGTTCGGCTGTTAAACCGACCCCCAACTGAGTTAAATCAATTACAACCGACTCAATCTTCTCCACCGCTAGTTGTTCTGCAGTCTGTACCATCAAACTGGATTTACCCATTTGGCGAGATGTAAGGACATAAGCAAAAATACTCTGTTGACATAAAGCCAATAATTCTTGATCAGCTTTGCGGGGAATGTAAATACCATCACCAGCCTGTACTGTCCCACCCAAAGTGTAAATGTTTGTTTTATTTCCTTCAGACATGAAGATTATCCTGGAAATAACCGGCGTAAAGTTGACAACGGGGCAATACTCTTCTCCCCGACTCCCGCACTAAACCTGCGCCTCTGAGTCGCCAGAAAACAAGTTTATCTTTGCAGCTGTTATGATTAATAACTTCTGACAGACCTTGAATTAATTCTGTTTTATTACGTAATAGCGATAAGAGATGACGTAGGTGATCGCCAAACAAACCATGCTCGGCACTAGCATTAGCAAACAATTCAGCAGGAGAAATTTGTCCACTCGCAACCGAGTATAAAGACTTCCGCACCAAATAAGGATGCCCAGCAAGCAACATCATTAATTGTTTCTCTTCATTGACGTTAAAGGGTGAATTATGGCGTTGGTTCAGGTCAGCTAGTTGTTCCGGGGTAAAATCTGCTAATTCCATCACTTCCCCCACATTAAAAGGAGACTGATTCAGATCGTCAATTAACTGATAAGGTTCCGTAGAAGTAACAAGTACTAAATCAAGATTTTTCCAGATCTGTTTAGTAGCACGACTGTTATGCCAGCTACGCAACATCCCGAAGAAATCGCTCCGAAAGTCGCTATCAAAGACTTTGTCTACCTCATCCATTGCTAAAACTAGTGGTTGACTCAACTCTTTCAAAATGTAGCGACCTATGTAGCGAGTACAACATCTGCTGTTACCTAATGCTGGATTCCAATACTCATCTACTTTATCGTCGATTTCCAGTACATCAGCCAGCCAAAAGCAAAATCGACGAAAGAAAATTTCAGGATCGTTCAAAGCTGCTTTGTTAAAAAGTTGAAAATCTAAAAAAGCAACTCGTTTGCCTGCCTTAACTGCTGCATCAATAATACGATTTAATAGCGAACTTTTACCTACTTGTCTTGGCCCCTTAATCGTAATTGTTACTCCCCGTCGTTGAATTATTCGTAGTGCGATCGCATCACTTGGACGTTCCACATAAAACACTGAAGAACTATCCATTGTACCTGACGGCATTTCTAATGGTGATGGCTGTGCTGATGGGAAAGGTCGGGGTAAAGGTGAAGGTTTGCTTTCCTGAATTAGTTCAATCTTCCTTGGCGGTTTATCGATGGTTAATTGATTACCAGCAACAGCTTGCTTTAATTCTTTAATTAAACGAGGTGTATCTGAAAGATCTTGCCAAAATGCCCAGTTAATGTTGTTTAAATAAGCACTTAAAGGATACTGAAATGGCTCGCGATAATTGAGCCGCACCGGTAAAATTGTGGGGCTTCCCTTCTGAACTTGTCCAAACTCATGTGCCATGCGAATTTCTGTCTCTATCATTTCACTGTGAACTGAATGCTCACTAAGCAAGACAATCAAAAAATCAGCTTGGCAAATTTGTATCTCAATCATTTCAGCCCAACGTGTACCAACCAGAATTTTTTGGTCGATAAAAACTTCATGGTAAGGTGACATTGTTTGGAAAATTTCTAAAGCCACCTGTTGATCTGGCTGTGCATATCTTTTATAACTAATAAATATACGTTTACTATCTCGAGTTTTGGATTTTTTGCTTTTCAACACTGGGGTTGAGCCTTCTGGAATACCCTTCAAATCAATTGATGTACAACCAAACTCAAACCCATCTTCAATACTTCTACCTGCTCCCAAAGCATCATAAAACCCTACTGCAAAATTAATTGCAGTTTTATCTCCTACAGCTTGGCTCATCCCGATAACATAATCGATATGTTGATGAATTGCTTCTGCTTGCACTTCTGAATAACAAGCATTAAGTACAACACATTCGATTGTGTCTTGAAATAACTTAAATAACCTTGCCAGAGATTGTACACTTACCAATTGCATTTGTCCGGAATTATTCTCTAGTACTAAACCTCCATCTCCTACACTATGTCCAGAAAAATGTACTATTTGTGGGTCATAATCCAACAAAGCACGGCGTAAATCCTCTATTCGCACCGCTAATTTAGGGATAATTTCAAATTCCTGTCGATGTTTAGCACGTTCTAAACCTGCTTCAATTTCCCGCACCTCTAGATCTAAGCTTAGCTTAGAAGTATCTGTGGGATTGGCTGATAAAAGCAGGATTTTTTTCACCATGCCGCCAAATCTAAAATTAAAAATGAAAGACTATATTGTTAATCAGTTACCTAATATTCTAAATTATTTTCATTTGATAATGCCATGAAATGCTGCAATTAACAGTATCAACATATGTTTATCTTATGCTTTAATGCTAAATATATAAAATTTACTTTGCGATAAATCAGATCGCGCTTCATTTATTCCGAAATTCCGAGATTAGCTCCAAACCACGCTTCCTCAACATCAGTGTTACTCAAATCAGCTTCTTGCAAATTTGATTCTGTCAAATTCGCACCTCTAAGATCCGCATTTCTGAAATCAATACGACTAAGGTTAGCATCTGTGAGTGCTCCTTACTGATTCCGATTTAATCATTGAAATCAGAAACCCAATAATTCATGGCTGATGTGAATTAAATTCAGCTTTCTAATATCAAGGGTTTCAAGAACCGGCTTAAATCACGCTTGTGATTATTCCTACGAATTTAGGTTATTTAAGCTTCTAATTCACATAAGGCGTAATTCTGTAATTCTTAATATATAATTTGCAATCAAACTTACGCAGTCGCTTTAAAAGCGGAGCATCATATAAACAACAAAAGTATTCTTACTTAATAAATATTCACATCATCTCAAAGTCCCCCTTCCCAAGGGGGATTTAGGGGGATCATGATTTTTGACCCATAAGCAATTGCTTGAGGTATGACATTGAGTATCATTAAAAATTACCAATTACCAATCCCCATATTAAAACCTCACATCATGTTTATAATCCCAACATTCCCCATCGCGCCACGTTCGATTAGTATGCTTACACTCAGATTCGCCATTAATCCACGGAATTGATGTGGGAAAAATTGAAAGAGGTTTTGAAAATAAAGATACTACAAAATATATAAAGCAAGACCCGGAAGAAATTAATAACATCAAAAATACAGTCGCAAATATAATTTTTCTCCGACTCCAAAAAGAAATACTCTGATCAGAATTTTGGAGTTTAAAGTACATACTCACCCCTATTAATCTATAAAATATTGAATCAATTATTTTGTGAAATAAATATTTTTAAGTAATCAAAGTATCTAAATACTTTAAAATTTCGTAAATTAAAATTATGCTGCGTAAGTAAAGACTTACGTAATTGTCACAATATACTGGTGGTGGGTGACACTAAAATTTTATTCATGCGTTTAGTTCACTTCAAGTATCACGCACCCTACAACAAAAGTTTACAGATTATGTAAGTAGTATATAGCAATCATTTTTGATGTTCACTAATTATTTAGGATTGCTACAAGTAATATTAACAATATTTTTATGTACTTAGTTAATTCTACTATTGTTCATTTCTGTTTGCCTATTCATACCTACTAACATAACCGATATCGAGAACTATAGAAATATTAATTCTAAAAATTCATAGTTACAAAAAATATTTCATAAGTATTTTAATATGATTTAAATTTATCTAGATTTAGCTCCAAGAATATACGGTAATATCAATCTTCTGAATAATTTTTGTTTTGTTACTACGTAACTAAAAATCCGATAAAAACTGAAATAAATAAAAAATAAAATCTTAATGGTAAAAGTATTGACGATTAAGATAAATTGGGGCATATAGCAAACACTACTTTTTTCAAATTCTTAATTGAATCTCTTCATCCAGAAATTAATAGCCATTAGAGGATGTTTGGAAAAAATCATGTGTGGTGAACTTTTGACTTTTGACTTTTGACTTTTGAAAAAAATATGAGTACCCCCTCATCAGACTCATCAAAACCTTTTATCTTGTGGTCGCAGGTTTGGGGTTTAGCTGCTTTTATAGGGGCTATATTCCTCACTTGGTTGATTTATAATTTTTATTTGACCCAGTTATTGACTTCATTTGGTTTTTCCACCCAATTAGTAACCGGATTAGTAATTTTAGAAAACGCTATAGCTGTGATACTCGAACCACTTGTAGGTGGATTTTCCGACCGGTTAACACAGCAAAAAGGAAACCGCTTTCCCTTTATTTGGAAAAGTGCGATCGTTTCTTCAATATTGTTCATGACAATTCCATTTATTCTGACTGTTTTTGACAGGTCAGAGATAACTAGTTGGTTACTACCGGTATTGTCTATCGCTTGGGTTGTTTCAATGATGCTATTTCGCGCTCCAGCGGTTGCATTATTGCGGCGTTATACTCCCCCAGAAGATTTACCAATCGCAGCGAGTATACTAACCCTAGTTGGAGGAACAGTTAATGCTTTTCGACCAGTCGCGGATCGGGTAGTATTGGAATTTTCTCCATTAGCAATTTTTGCCATTGGTTCTATTGCTCTATTCACTTCAGCAGCAGTATTACGTTTTTTCAACCAACCCAACTCTCCCATAGATAGTTCTGACGCCGATCCAAGGGGAATTATTCGGGAATTAGGTTTAATTTTGGGAACCGGTGCAGGAATTGGCTTGGGTGCACGACTATTAATGGATACTTTAGCCAAAGTATTGCAAGCCCAACTCAACATTAATATTAATTGGGAAATGGTTGGTATTGGCATCGTAATTGCTTTAGCTGCAGTTCCCGCAGGCATAATTGCTAGTAAAATAGGTAACAGTAAAGCGATGTTATATGGTATTGGGGCTAGCATCGTTCTGATGGTGTCCATAGTATTTACCAACGCCACGATCGCCACATTTATTTTACTAATTGCAGCTTTTAGCTTAATTATCAACGGTGGAATACCCTTCGCCCTATCAGTCGTTCCTCCCAAATGGTCAGGCTTAGGAGTAGGAATGTTTTTTGCGGGTATATCCTTATCCTTAGCAGTAACAAATATACTAGTTCCAGAACGATTGTTGAGGGAACCCGTCGCTGAAGCTATTGGCGGTGCGATCGCATTTTTGTTATCAGGATTATGTATTGCTGCGAGTCGCTAATCCCCAACTCCCATATGACGCTGTCGCGTCACGCTACGCTAACGCCAATCGCCAATCTGTTACATTTCACAACACAAATTGCTTGAACGTTTGAATTATGTTAATTTGAATAATTAAAGAAACGAAAATCCCCAGGCAAAGCTTGCTTTTACCTGGGCGAAAAGAGGAACAAATCGATAGTTATCTATGTCTGAGGCTATTATTCCCCAGGTATGGTGACAAACTGGGGACAAATAAAGGACAAATATGATTTCTTTGCCTTTATTTGATGTGATACGGGTAAATTTTAGAAATTTCTGTGATTATTTCTAATAATCCGTCAATATATAACTTCACCACCAATTATTTTTGTAAAAAAGTATTTCTAGAGACGCAGTATTGCTACGTCTCTATTTTGATTTTGGACTTAAGAGTGCTACTTCCATATCTGGGACTAGCAGAATTCTGGTTGATTAGGTTTATTGCTGTACAGAGCTAGTTATTCCTCAATCAAATCTCAGTAGTACATTTTTACATTTAATTACCAATACCCAAACTGCCAGCCAAAGCAGGAGCTAAAGGTATTAAAGTTGTAATCATCAAAAACAATGCCAATAAACCCAAAGCAGCACGGGCGTCATCTGGTTCAGTAATTTCGTTTAAACTGGGGCGCTCCAAATCTCTTTGTAAAAACAAAATTACAATTGCCCAATATATTGCTAAAGGATTTCCCAGAGAAACCAATCCCAACACAATTAAAGTCACAATAGTAGTTCTTTGTGCAGTTTTACGCCCGTAAATCGCTTGGACAATACGTCCTCCATCAAGTTGTCCTGCTGGCATTAAGTTTAAAGCAGTTATGACCAAACCCAGCCAACCAATAATCACCAATGGATGTACCCCCACCAAGGGTGATTCCAAAGCAGAACCTAAAATGACTTTTGCTAAAGTTCCAACCAAAATCGAACCTTGGAAAAATTGATTGGGTAATTCGAAATAACTCCCTTGCTGGGATAGTAAAAATCCGACAATTAATAAAACTAAAGATACAATTCCACTAGTTGCGGGGCCAGCCAAAGCAATATCAAATAGTACCTTCCGACTAGGTAATATTGACTCAAAGCGTGTAATACTACCAAAAGAACCAATTTGTACTGCTGGAATAAAATAAGGCAAACTCAGACGAACATCATAGCGTCGAGCAAAGAACCAATGACCGATTTCGTGGGAAATTAAAATTGCAATAATTCCACCAGCAATAACTAAAGTTTCTTGGTAACGTTCTGGGCTAGCAAAGAAATCGAAACTGAGCAGAATCCCTGCAGCTTCCATACTTGTTGCGATAGTCGCAAAAAATAGAATTACACCAAATATTTTTTGCGCTAGTGTCATAGAACGGGGTTCATTACGACTAGGCAAAATAATTACTACAGGTTTACCATCAGTGTTTTCTACTAAAAATAAGCGATATTTATCGCCCAAAGATTTTTTTAAATTAGCACTGAGGCGTTCGTGAACAACTTCCGGTTCTCCCCGAATATTTCCTCTGAAAATTGCACCTTCTTGGTAAGCAATAGTTTGGGTAGAAAAAAACGTATCAATACCAAAAATTCCTTTGATGACATTCAAGTCTTCTTCCGGAATGGGAATTATTTCCGGTTGTAATTCAGGAATTTTTTGCTCTGAGGTGCTACTTTCACTGCTAGAAGATTCTAGATCGGAACTAGAAGATTCTGATGACGTTTCTGAAGCTATTCTCTGGTTTGCTTTTTGTCGCAGTATGGCATCTTGTCCAAGTTCCCGCAATTTTCTTCCTATGGCAATATAAACCGTAGTAGAAACAACAATTAAAAGTAGTATTCCTGCGAGATTAACATAAATTCCGGCAGCAAACAGGCCAAAAAATAATAACCAAGGTACCATTAACACTACCGACTGTAACCAGGCTAAAATTCCTAGTTTGCCAAAGCCTTTGGCGCGAAAGAAGCCCCAACCTAATATCCCAAAACTGACTAACACAATAGCCGCAACTACAGGAGTCTGTGCTGTAACCATCTCCAAATAACTCACTTTTGATAATCAAACCTGAATTTACCAGGTCTTTGAGGATATTAATAATCTATAACGTTTATCGCCGACAGCTTCTATAAAGGTAGTAATAACGACATTTTTTCTATTGCTTTATTGTCCATCACCCATTAGACCTCTCCGGAAATTAAATATGTGTAACCCAAAATCCTTGTAGAGACGTACCAGAGCCTGCGGCGTCGGCAAAGCCTCTGGTACGTCTCTACATTTTTTGTCGGAGATGTATGTTACCTATTACCTATTACCCATTACCCGTTACCTATTACCCAGCAATTAATCTAATCCAAAATCAGTTGAAATGTCCGGAATCGAGTACTATGAAGATCTATCCTCAATTGCCCGAGTATTTTTATTTTGGGATTTTTTAGAGATTTAATACCAAAAGATGTTACATTAACTACCCTGAAGAATTGCAATAATTTGCTTTTGAGTCTTATATATTCTTACTATGTCTTCAGTACCCACGATCGAAAGTATATATACTGATGGAGCTTGCACGGGAAACCCGGGTCCAGGTGGCTGGGGAGTGGTTGTTTATTTTAATGATGGTTCAATCCATGAAATGGGTGATTCTTCACCTCAAACAACAAATAACCGCATGGAAATGCAAGCTGCGATATCCGCGTTACAATTTCTCAAAACAACGGAGCAAAGAGATTCTATTACTCTTTACACCGATAGCGAATATCTCATCAACTGCGTTACCAAGTGGGTAGGTGGTTGGAAAAAAAAGGGTTGGAAAAAATCAAATGGGAAACCAGTTCTCAATCAAGATTTGTTGGTAACTCTCGACCAACTAAATACCCAACAAATTAAATGGCAACATGTCCGAGGTCATTCTGGTAACACGGGTAACGAACGTTGTGACCAGATAGCGACGACTTTTGCTAGTGGTAAATATCCCCAACTCAAACAATCGTTAGATTCTAATGCCAAAAACCCCGATTCGCTGCAAACAAATCAAATAGAAGCAGTAAAGGTCTCGGATTCTGGCAGCAAATCTACGATAATTAACAAAGATACACATCAAACCAGTACTTTTGCATCGGATACAACCAATATGGATTCATCTAATGCCTCTGCTGTTGCTGTAAGCGAGGATAAATCAGGCGAAATAAGAATCGCACACTTACACAACTTGGTAGAAACCCTTCGGATTGCGGACGAGATTGCAGAAAAAGGCTACTTAATAACTAGCTCAGAACTAGCAGACTTAATGGATGTTCATGCTAGCGCTGTAACCAGTCGAGGTGACCAATGGCGTTGGCGAAAC
Source organism: Mastigocoleus sp. MO_188.B34 (assembly GCF_030065675.1). Taxonomy (GTDB): domain Bacteria; phylum Cyanobacteriota; class Cyanobacteriia; order Cyanobacteriales; family Nostocaceae; genus Mastigocoleus. Next base: position 42,850 of record NZ_JASJDK010000048.1, read on the forward strand.
TGGGTAGTTTCACGAGTACGAAGGGAAGGCAATCAAATTCTCTGGGAACTCGAACGTGCTGACTTAGTGAATGATGAAGATTGATCGAAATTGTCATTTTTCACTTGTCATTTTTCACTTGTCATTTTTCACTTGTTAATTTGAATTTGTTGTCACTTTGAATTTTTTGTCACTTTGAATGTGTGATGTGTCATTCATCATTAGTGACCGGCTAGCAATAGATTTAGTTGTTGATTGACGGTTAAGTGTAGGTAGTTCAGGACTGGTGATAGCCACTGACTACCCAACTGTCAACCGTCAACTGTTTACCATTCAACGTCAAAATAAACCGTCAAAGATTAACTTTTATGGTTTATCTTGACTTGTTTACTGTATATTTCCGTCCGCGCCATTCCCGTGGCGTGTTGACTGCTGAGAGTAAAATTCTTACTACTGCTAGGGGATCGGCTAAAGGTGAAAGCCAAAATAGCCCAGCCCCTCTTGCTTGACTCAATTCATAAGAAGGTGCAATTGCAAATAACATTCCAAACCGCACGAGTAGGAGAAATATATTTAGTATTAGCAATAGCAGTACGAAAGAAAACGAAGTATCAAAAGGTACTTTAAAAATAAAATAACTTAGGACGATTAATAAAGGTAAACCCTGAACTGAAGCCAGTAACCACAGGTCGCCCCAGGTTTGAGCGCGACTGGAGGCATCTTTTAGATCTAAACTACGCCCCCATTCTTGCCAAGTTTGCAACGCCCCTTCATACATGCGAACTTTAAGTACCTTTGCTCCATCTAAAAAACCAACTTTAAAACCTGCACTGGCAATATTTCGCGCCAAAGTTACATCATCACAAAAAGAACTTTTGGCACTGGTATAACCAGCAACTGATACTAATACTGAACGACGACACAAATAGCACTGTCCATTAGCCATTACTCTCTGTGCTGCTTGAGTATCCACGCCAGCAGATTCAAAACGATAAAGCAAAGTCATTAATAATGCTGGTTGTAACCAACACTCTCCTGGATACTTAAGAATAAATTTTGGAGATAAAGAAACTAAGTCATAGCCGTGGCTTATTGCAGTTTGCACTAAACTACTAACTAGCTTTGCTGATGGTTGGATATCGGCATCCATTCCGAGGAACCATTCACTTGTTTCAGAACTGTGCAAAAAACCATTATGTAAAGCCCAGGGGCGACCAACCCAATCATTGGGTAATGGATCGTCATTTATTAGTTTAAAACGAGGATCGTCTGCTGCTGCTGCTTTTACTAAATCTGGCGTACCGTCCTTAGAGTTGCTGTCAACAACAATAATTTCTTTGACTTCGTAAGTTTGTCGAGTTAAGCCAGCCAGTAGTGGGCTAATACGTTGTGCCTCATTCAGGGTAGGAACGACCACACTCACCTTACCTAAAAGATCTGGCGTTGGATTTTGCGGTTCGATTGGAGAGTGACGAATCGCCCCTTTAAAGATTCGCGACAGCATAACCAGAGCCGCAGGTACCTGAATCATTAATAGTGATAGACAGATACCATTCAAAATAGTCCAATCTTTGACCACAATCTTCTTTTAAGATATTTCTTGACAATGTTTTTTTGCTTATTTAACGACAGAATCTATAGAACCTGTTGTTACTTGGTTGGTGACAGCTTCTATGATTGATGTTGTAGTTGTGGGGGTTGCTTTAATCCACAAGGCAAAAGCCGGTAAAATCCCAACTGAAAAACCCAAAATTACTGGAATAGTAAAACCTGCACCAGCACTTAATCCAATAGCAAAAGCAAAATTACTGAGATAGACAATCAAAGGAAAATGCAGTTGGGAACGGTCTAAATTAACAGTTTGATTTCGCCATAAAAAAGCGGCTACAGCCATGAACAGAGCACCTGTCCCCATCCAGCCAGCAAAGTTTTGGTAAGGCATGCCAAAAAAGGCTCCGGGTTTTTCCCAGTACCAAAATGGTAAAGATGTTTGACTCATTGCAGGGTCGAGCACAAAATCCCAAGAGGTTAGTAAAAAAGCACCTAAAATCACCGCAGCTGCATGACGCAAAAAACTAGGTTTTCTATCTACCTGCAAGCCAATACGTGCGAGTAAATAAGAAACACATCCCACATAAAACCAAGACAAGGGAATAGTAAAAGGTACTAAACCTGCAACCTTATAACCCAAACCACTTAAATAACTGTAATTACCGAAAGGAAATCCGGTACTAGTACCAAGAAGCTCGGCTCCTAAAGATATGAATACAGAAGGTAAGACAAATCCTAAAGCGCAAATCAAACCCAAGTTTCTTCTAAGGTACAAAAATACAGCAGTTGCACCCAAAATCATATATAAAACACCCCCACCAGCCATGCTTAGCTGCATTGCATTTTGCCCATATGAGCCAAAATGTACAAGCATTTCAGGATGAGGTATTACTAGTAGTATGCCCAATAGCCCAAAAACCAGGGACAAGATATGCCCTCCCAGGCAAATACGCTCGGCAATCGCAGATTTTCTCATGAATATCCCTTAATATGAGGCGAATTACGCTTATTTAACAATTAACAGTTTACAAATATTTACGAAATATTTTAAATAAATTTACCAGATAATTGCCTGTATTTACGGGAAAATTTATATTTATGCTTGATTATAATTCCCGCAAAGCCAAATACTTAAGTAAATAAAATCACATTAAAATGTAGCAAAACTTGTAATAAATATTTGCTAAATCACTTAGAATAGCATTGCTAGTGACAGCCCATGTTAACTTTGCTCAAGCTTCCCAAATTATCCTTAATGCTTCTATTTTTTACCTATGGCTGCTTGGGGTGGAAAATATCTCAAATTAACTCGCCTTGGTATATATGGATTGCGATCGCAGTAATTGCTTTATTTGTAAATAGTGTTTTAACAAACCCATCTTCCAGGATTGTCAATTTTTTGAATACATTTTTTAAATCGGGTTGGCGAGCTTTTAGTGGTGTAATATTAAGCTCGCTATTTCTCTTTGCTATCCTTGCTTGGTTCCGCTCGTTTTTATTTGGATTATTAATTTTTTGCGCTACAACTTTAGTCCGAGTAGATTTTCAAATGGCTGGATTTAAGTCGAAGCATTTTTTTTGGTTTACATTTATTCTTTCCTTGATCGGTTTAGTGACAGGAATACTAATTCATATGTTGGTAACTGATAAATTATCACTGATAATTGGTAATGGGTGATTGGTAGCTTGTAACTAGCATTTGGTAATGCGTAAAAAACTCTATCGAGTACTCTTAGTCTGTATTTTCAATACAGTATATGCCCTGAATAATTGTAAAGCCATCCCAGGGTAAAACTAATAAATAAATTACTTTTTTATTTATTTATTTAATTTTTATGTATTTCATTTTTAATTGCCAGGCGGACAATAATAGCTTTCAGACGACCGAAAACCTTCATAGCAAAACTTTTAATAATATCCTTGAAGTATTAACCAAACGATGAAGCTGCTTGTTTTGTCAGTTCACCTTGAGAAGTTGCTAATGGCTTTGCAGAAGAAAGCACAGCTTCTAACAAACCGGGAAACAATTCTTCCAAATCTTGTCGCCGTAACTTATTTATATGCTGTGTCCCCTCCTTACGTGTAAACACCACTCCAGACTCTCTCAAAATTTTGAAATGGTTTGACATCGTTGATTTTGCTATGGTGCGGGGTGCTGCTCCCTCACGGGAGATGACAAAATCAAAATCAGCACAACATTGCTCCCCTTTCTCAGCCAGCAACCGCACTATCTCCAAGCGGACTGGGTCACCCAATGCATACAATACTCCCGGTAATGTGATGTCTCTTTGGTCTGGGTGATACAAAAATCTCATAGTTGCATTATCTCGCAAAAAGAACTATATTTTATTTGTTCGATTTTATCGAATACTTGAAAAAATGTAGAGAGGGCAAGTATGTCATCCGTTACAGATGTGACAGAAGCCACCTTCAAGCAAGAAGTACTTGAAAGTGAAATGCCTGTTCTGGTAGATTTTTGGGCACCTTGGTGTGGTCCTTGTCGAATGGTGACCCCCGTAGTTGATGAGGTTGCTGCGGAATATATGGGACAGGTAAAAGTGGTTAAGCTGAATACAGATCAAAATCCCACCGTTGCAAGTCACTATGGAATTCGCAGTATACCTACACTCATGGTGTTTAAGGGTGGTAGACAAGTGGATACGGTTGTGGGTGCAGTACCAAAAACAACCATTGCTAAGACTTTATCACAGTATCTCTAGCAGATAAAGGGGCAAAAAAAGTTAAACAAGTTAGGGAGAAAGCAAGGTATATTAGTATAACTTTTCGGGTTTATTCCTTTGTTTATCTTTGCTTCTCCTGCTTTTTGTTTTGGCAAACACTATATTTTGCTTGCTCCCCCTGTGTCATTTTGGTAGTGGGTAATGGGTAATAGGTAATGGGTAAAAGTCTGCGCCTTACGACGTTAGCAAAGCGTGCGCGACCTAGCGTAAGCGTGCTGTAAGTATTCGCTTCACCGATCGCTGGTGACTGTAGCCCGTAAGGGCGTGGCTAGCCATAAACTGTTAGCGCCTAGCGGAAGCGTACCGTAGGTATTGCGTGCGCGACAGCGCATTAACTGAACAACTGATTGTTATCTGTAAATTATTAGTTCGTAAAAAAAGTATATGATTATTAACCCTTCTGAAGTACCCAAGGAAACGGGTACTAACTACCCAGAGCAATTCAAAGCTAAAGTTGCAGGAAGAATTAAACAGAGGTTAGGTAATGCTGCTGGTTTGAATGATTTTGGGGTCAACCTCGTGCATCTGCAACCAGGAAGCTGTTCTGCATTAAGACATTGGCATTCCCAAGAAGACGAATTTATCTACATCCTGGAGGGGAAACTCACGCTGATTACCAATTCAGGTGAGGAAATTTTAGGCGCGGGTATGACTGCTGGTTTCCCTTCTGGAGAGGAAGATGGACACCATTTAGTAAATCGCTCTTCAAAAGTCGCAGTGTACCTAGAAATTGGCGCTCGTAAATCTAACGATGAGGCTAATTATCCAGATGAGGATCTAAAAGCTAAATCTAATGAGCATGGTATCATTTTCACTCACAAGGATGGTACTGTTTACAATTAATTTTTCAGATACGAGAAGAAAATACTACCCATCATAATTTTAAAAATCTTGCATTAATTAAAAATTATTACAGTAATATTAATTTAATAACATCAAAACTTAGAGACGCCCTGTGGAACGTCTCTAAACCAGGCTTGGTCAGCTTTAAGTAAAAGCCGTGTAGCATCAATCGAATTAGATAGATTGACTATAATTTTACGGAAATATTTAACTCCGGGAATATTTAAGCAAAATCGCAACAATTTTGTACTTTATCTTCTTTGATAACTTATCTTTTCCAATCAATCACAAACAGTCAATAGATAAAGTAAAAAAGATAAAGTATCAATTTTCCCCAAGTTCAAGCAACTGGGGTGTACGATATGGATGATTAATTTGAAATTGAGATGGATCGCAACAACCATTTTCTTCCATAAAGGTTTGTACATTTTCTCGATAAATTCGCCACTGTTTATTGAGGTTGCGAATTAAATCGGGTTGCATTTTGATAATATCTGTTTGTTTGAATCCTGCTCTCGCCAACCAGTCATTGATGTTTAAAGTTTCACCTTTTGTACCAAGCATTTTACTTTTCTCCGAGATTTTACTACTAGGGAAATACTGAAAAAGATATTTTGGGTGCAATCAATATTGGTATTTTCATTCTCGAACTTAGCCAATCTGATTGAAATTTATTGCACAATAAATATTATTAAGGAATCTAAAGCTGGAGGTTGTTCTAGATATTCATCAATGATTTTATCCTCGGGATACTTCTATTCCGATGGGGATTTAATGAAATATTATCTCAATTAGCTATTTTTTGCGAAGTAATTAAGATGGAAAGTCCTTAGGGAGGAACTATTTACTTCTGCTATCTGGAATAAGCAGTCTCTGGTTTTTTATTGATTTCGATGTTCTATATAGTGCGAACTAACTTCAAGCAGTTTAAGTCTATATTTATTGAAGTCCGTAATTACTTTTGCTTACTTCCCAACATTTGCAAGTGAGAACAAAACTTAAGTGGAGCTTAACAGAATCTATGCTTCCTCGAAGCCAGAATTAATTGGATTCTTTAGTTATTTAGGTGTAGTACTTTCCAGTAACCTAGAAGAGACTGGGATAAGGTTATCTACCGCATGAGTAAAAGGAATGCGACAAAAATTACTACAAATATAAGGCTTTGAGGAACATAAAATATGAATACACATACAATATTTTACTTGTTAAGACTAGAGGTAAATCGGAAGAAAAACAGTATTTATTGGGGTCTATTTGTGAATTTATGAATTGCGGTCAAGTTAGGAGAATAAAGAAATATGCTTTGCTTTCATACATAATTGATTTTGCTTTCGAATCGCAACAGTCAAAGTATTGATTTCTATCTTTTAACTGCCTATTTGCCAGTCTGAGACTCTATCTATCCTTCAACTTATGGGATATTGTCCGAAGAATAAATTTACAAATTTTGTAATCATATGCTTCTATGTCTTAGGATAGATATAGATATAGTCTTCTACTACGTTTTCCTTGAAACAAATAATATATCACTTTAGTTTACACTTTTTACATTTTTTACATTTAAAAAAAAATATATATGTATATATTATTAAATTAATAAATAGTTCAAATTACTTACTGTGCCTAATATAAGCTTTGCTCAATACTTGATGTTGTGAGTTATTTGTTAGCGTCCAAACAACAGAAAAGCTGTTATTAATCCCTGAATATACTGATAAAAATTGAAAAATTGATATGTTTTTTGTCATTACTCTGTGCTCATTATGTCGCAAGAAAAATCTGGTCATTTTAAATACTGTGACATCTAAAGTGTTTTTTGTTGCCATGTATCTATAATTATTAATTGCAAAAATTATATGCGCACAAAAATCATTGATGTAGCATATATACATATATTATTTGTCACTTTTGTATATAATTTAATAACTAACTTTTAAAGTTAAGACTTACGCACTCGTTACTTTAGGATAGCGAGTCCCGAAGGGACTTATTTCCATTAGCGGATCCGTAAGGTAGCGGCTCCATAGGTAGCGCAGCTATAGCTAGAGGCTCCGGCGTCGCTGTTAAACCTTACGGTATGGCTGCGCTTACGCCTTTAGGCGCGTCTCAGGCTCTAGCTTGACCGAAAGGTCATTGGTTTGAGATTGCTATTTCCTTGCGGAAACACTAACGCTAACCTGCGTCGCAATTACTGTAATTGTGTTGTCCGTGCGTAAGTCCTGAAAGTATTGCTATTTTTGCTGTTGAGACAGTAATAATAATTTTTAGTCATATTTCATATGAATCAATTAATTTTTGCTGCTCGTCCAACCTACTAAATAAATTACAGCTATGTATCGCCGTAAATTATTAACAGCTTTATTGATTCTTTTACCAGTTTTGGGAGCTTGTAATCAAACTTCTAGTAAAAATACTAAAGACTCTGACAATCCATCTTTTTCCGGTGAATCAAAAAAAGAGATTGTAATGGGACTAATCCCAATAGAGAACAATGAAGAAACTATTGAAAAATTTGAGCCCATGCGAGTTTACTTGGAGAAAAGACTAGAACGTCCAGTGAAAGTCTTTACTGCAACTGACTATGCTGGCGTAATTGAAGCAATGAAAAGGGATAAAGTTGATATCGCTTGGTTTGGACCTTTATCTTACGTATTAGCTGAGAAAGAAGCTGATGCAGAAGCATTTGCAGTCGGGGTGAGAAAAAGTACAGGTCTTTCTACTTATAAAAGTATTTTTGTTGTTCCAGGAAATTCTGAGGTTAAATCAATTCAAGATCTTAAAGGTAAGAATGTTGCTTTTGTCGATCCTGCTTCCACTAGCGGTAGTTTAGTTCCTACCTATTTAGTAAAAAAAGCAACTGGCAAAATGCCTCAGGAATTTTTTGGTAACTTAAGTTATGCAGGAGGTCATGATGCTGCTGAATTAGCTGTAAAAAATAAAACTGTAGATGCAGCGGCTGATAATGACATCACTTACAATAGGATGTTAAAAAGAGGCTTAATATCCAAAGAAACTAACCGTATTTTGCTTGAATCCGAACCACTTCCTGGTTTACCTTTGACCTATCGCCGTGAGTTAGATGAGTCTCTAAAAGCAAAAATAAGGGATTCAATTCTCAATGCTCATAAAGACATCAAAGTTAGTGGGTATGGAGAATTAGAGCGTTACGATCCAGTCGATCCCCAAGATTACCAATTGATTCGCGACATGGTTAAGGAACTGGGTTTGGGGCGTGATGAAATTCTTAAATAAGAGTAAATTGGTTGATATTATTGTATCTCAGAAAGTAGACATTTTTGGCGAGTATAAACTTACTCACTAAGAGTGTCTTTATTTTTTGAGAAGAAACGGGAAATAGAAAGTTGGGAAGAGAAATTAGAATTTAGGATTTTTTACTAGGAAAAATAGCTTTAGCTGATAAAAGCTTCTTGATATCAAAAAATAAGAGTGATTCGAATATAGAAATTATCTGGCTGCAGAAAAATAGAGACAGAAAACTTGTCTCCTGTCAGTAAAACTACTTTTTTATTTACTTTTGAATTATTAAATAAATATAAACACAAACCAAAATGTATGTAATTGAACTTAAGCAAGTCACTAAAACTTACAATAACGGCTTACAAGCACTTAAACCAACAAAATTAAGTATTTCTGCTGGTAGTTTTACCGTGATTTTAGGACCGAGTGGTGCAGGGAAATCAACTTTATTGCAAATAATTAATGGCTTGGAAAGTACCACATCAGGAGAAGTAATTGTTTTAGGTCAAAAATTAACACCTCAAAATATGTCTCGTTTGCGTGCTAAAGCTGCAATGGTATTCCAACAATTTAACTTGGTTGGACGCTTAAATGTGATGACCAATGTTTTAATTGGGAGATTGCATCATAACCCTTGGTGGATGAGTTTGCTGTACTTATTTAAAAAGCAAGATAAGACTATTGCCCGTTGGGCTTTAGCCAGAGTAAATTTAACTACAAAAGCATGGGAGCGCGCCGATTGTCTCTCAGGAGGACAGCAACAACGGGTAGGTATTGCTCGAGCTCTTGCACAGCAACCAAAAATAATTCTCGCAGACGAACCAGTAGCAAGCCTCGACCCTGTAACCAGCGAAGAAATATTAACACTGTTACAAAAAATTTGTCGTGAAGATGGGATCGCTGTTGTTGCTAGCTTGCATCAAGTCGATTTAGCCATGAATTTCGCCGACCGAATTATTGGTCTCAACTCAGGAAAAGTAGTTTTTGATGGTTCCCCAAAGGAATTAGGGAGCGATGCTATACGGAAAATTTACCTGCGGGAGGATGGAAATATTGATGAGCATATTCAACTGGGAATGGTCAACTAAAAATGGTCTACCGCATATAGGTATTATCATTGGTATTACTATTATTACTGTACTGTTAGTCTTAACAGCCCCAATTGTGGAAATGAACCCCCAGCACATTTACAATTCTGGGGATAATTTATTAGACTTTCTCAGTCATTGGTTTACTCAACCCCAATGGGAATATTTGCCGAAGTTGGCCAGTAAGCTTTGGGAAACAATTGAAATAGCTATTGTTGCTACTGCTTTGGCTCTAGTCTTAAGTTTCCCTTTGGGTATTTTGGCTGCTATTAATACTACACCTCACCCTTTGGTGTATCATATTACTCGCAACATCCTTAGTTTTATGCGCGCTCTACCAGAACTTGTATGGGCGTTAGTATTTGTATCTGCAGTTGGTTTGGGTCCTTTACCCGGAGTAATGGCGCTTACTTTTGTCACCACTGGATTTCTCGCTAAATTTTTTGCTGAAAGTATGGAGGTAGTTAATCAAAAAGTAATATCTGGCGTTAAGGCTACCGGAGCAAGCAAGTTACAAATATTAATGTTTGCGATTTTACCCCAAGCTTTACCAGATTTTTGTGGTGCTGTACTTTATGTTATTGATCGCAATGTTCGTGCTGCCACAATTCTAGGTTTAGTTGGAGCGGGTGGTATTGGATACGAGTTAGTTTCAAGTATTCGCTTGTTTTACTATAGTCGTTTGGTACTAATTCTCTTCTCAATCTACTTAGTTGTTACTTTTTTTGATCGCCTATCTAACACCATTCGCAGCAAAGTTATCTGAAAAAGTAATTTGGAAATTTAATTTAAAAAATTAATCTGAGAAAGTAATTTAAACATGCGTTCCCACAATAATTTTCTACCTCCACTGCCGCCAAAGCCCCGCAATTTGGTACCATTATATACAGGTATTTGCTTGATTGTTCTAATTTTAATGATTAACGCTTTAGAACTCTCTTTTAGCAGTCTTGCTTTAGGTATAACCAATACTTTTGAATATCTCAGTCGTTATATTTCTCCAAACTTTACTAATTTTCCCCAATACTTAATGTTAATGGGACAAACTTTAGCGATCGCATTTTGGGGAACTTTTATCGCTTTTAGTGCGAGTATTTTACTTGCACCACTAGCAGCAAAAAACCTTTCACCTAATCCAATTGCTTACCGCTTTGCGCGGGAAATATTAAATTTTTTAAGAGCTATGCCAGATTTAATCTTAGCATTGCTTTTGGTTAGTGTCTTGCGGGTCGGACCCCTACCTGGGGTATTAGCCTTGGGAATTCACACTACAGGTTTTTTAGGAAAATTCTTCGCCGATAGCATGGAACGAGTTAATCCTGGTATCTATCAAGGACTAGTTGCAACCGGGGCAAACTTCGTCCAACTCATCGTGTTTGCAGCTTTTCCTTCAATGTTGTCGGAGGTAACTGGTTATACCTTGTATCTTTTTGATCGTAATATTAGGATGGCTACAGTTTTAGGTTTAGTAGGAGCAGGTGGTATTGGTTTAGAATTGCAAAAAAATCTACGTTTATTCCAATATGACTCTTCGGCAGCTTTGATTTTAATCGTATTGCTAACTATTGTTACCATTGATTACATCTCAGTTTGGCTACGCGGGAGACTTATATGAAAGATATTCCCCGCAGTCAATGGGTAAGGGCATTAACAGCCCATCCAGAGACCATGGTAATTGAACTAGCGAATTGCCTCATGAAAGGTTGGGAAATTAAACATGAAGCTTTGCCTGAAAATGGACTTTCTTTACTTCAAATGCAGGATGGTGTTTTTGAAGAATCATATTATTTGGGCGAAATACCTTTATCTACAGCTTGGGTGAAGTTAAGCGCAAATGGTGAAAGTTGGCAGGGAGCAGCATCAGTAATGAATGATACTCCTGATTTAGCTGTAGCATTAGCAATCTGTGATGCAATTTTGGCAAATCAGTTGTTGGGATGGGAACAAGTTTTACAAGCCGTCCAACAAGGGATTATCAAAAAACAAAAGGAAGAAGCATTACGTGGAGCAATATTAGCAAAAACTCGGATTAATTTATCCCTACTTACACCAGAAGTCGATGATTGAAATCGAATTAGAGCCGATTTGGCGCGGTGACATCCAACAAAAAATTTTTCGCCAATTGTTAGATTGCTTTGCACTTCCTGGAACTATTGCCGATTTGAGTAATTTTTTAGATGATAGTCCGGCATTGTTGGGAGTTTTAGCTGTTTTATTAGATGCCAGTGTACTTTTCAATGATAATGGCAAACTACTTCAAGATAGGGAACGACGTTTACTCAGAGCCAAAGAAGTTGAGGTTTCAGAAGCAAATTTTGTGGTGGTTGATGCAACCAATCCACCTCCCACTGATTTCACACCTAATTTAGGGACTTTACCGAGTCCAGAAAAAGGAGCAACCATCCTCCTTCAAGGAAGCAGTTTGGGAGAGGGAAATACAAATTTAAAGCTAACAGGACCCGGTATTCCTGGGTATCGTTCGGTCAAAATTTCTGGTTTCGATTCTGCTTGGTGGGTGGCTCGACGGGAATGGGTAATTGATTTCCCTTTAGGTGTGGATTTTTTACTTTTAGCTCGGACAAAAGTTATAGCCATACCGCGAACGACTCAAATAGTAATAAGTAATAAGTAATAAGTAATAAGTAATGAGTAATGAGTAATGAGTGTGTGATTTATTTACTCGTTAATCATAATTTAAAATAAATTATTCATCTTATTTTCCTATTCAATTCTTCTTTTCTGTATGTAATCATCACTTGTTAATTATTACTTAAATCGGTAAAAAAATTTGTTGCCTATAAAGATTATTGGCGAAGAAATGATTAAATTAAATCCTAGTTAGGATAACAAATATTGGTACAAAATTTGACAAAAACAATGAGATAATTATTGAATAATTAATATCCTGAATAAATAAACAGAAGTAAAAACAATCTACTAATTACTCATTACTCATTACTCATTACTCATTACTTATTACTCATTACTCAAATAAATATGGGATACGTTGCGATTAAAGGTGGAGAAGGAGCGATTACCGCAGCTGCAGAATTATTAGAATTTTTACGTGCCCAGGAAAGTAATCAACAACCTTTAAAGTTAGATACTATTCGCCATCAACTTCATGCTCTCCATAGTAGGGTTCTTTCAGAAGGAGGACTTTACCACCCACAATTAGCATCTTTAGCTATTAAACAAAGCGCTGGAGATACATTAGAGGCAGCATTTTATTTACGAGCATATAATTCTACATGTCCTCGTTTGGGATTTACTCCGCCTCATCAAGGTAAAAATATGCGTTTGATTCGCCGTATTTCTGCCGCTTTCAAAGATATTCCTGGGGGACAAATGCTTGGTCCGACTCCCGATTATCTCCAGCGTCTATTTCGATTTGAACTATTGGATGAGTCTCCAGAAGAATTTCGCCAGATAACTCAAAACTGGCTCCAGGACATACCAAAGGAAAATCTTCCGACAACTTTTCCTAAAGTCCTGGAGTATTTACGTAAAGAAGGTTTACTTCCTCCAATTTCTCAAAATACTGCGTCAGCCTTCGATATTACTCGTCAACCCTTAGTATTTCCTATTTCTCGTTCTGCTGCATTAGCAAAAATGACAAGAGCTGAAACTGGATCTTTATTAGCGATCGCATATTCTAATATGCGCGGTTATGGGGATATTCATCCGACAGTAGCAGAACTACGAGTTGGTTATTTACCGGTGATGTTACCCCACCCAATTACCAAAGAATTAATTGAAGCTGGGGAAGTTTTAATTACCGAATGCGAGATAGTTGCAATGTACGACAAGAGCGAAGAAAACGGTAAATCGAAATTTGGTTTGGGTTATGGTGCTTGCTTTGGACACAACGAAGTAAAAGCAATTTCCATGGCGATTCTCGACAGAGCACTACAAAAAGGGCAAAAAAATGGAGCTGATAACCCTTCAGAGGATCCTGAATATGTCTTATTACATATTGACGGTGTTGAATCAATGGGTTTTACTTCTCACTATAAAATGCCTCACTACGTCACATTTCAGTCAGACCTTGATCGCTTGCGAAAAACTCAAGGAAGGGAAGGAAAGTAAGGAGTAAGAAGTAATGAGTAATTTGTAATTTGCTCTTCCCCATCCTCCAACACTTCCCACACTTCCAACACTTCCCACACTTTCCCCAAGTCCCCAATGAAACAACAAACTCATAAATACCACTTTGGTTTTTTGGATGAAGATGCAAAAAAGGAAATTCGGCGATCGCTACTCAAAGCAATTGCTATTCCCGGTTATCAGGTACCTTATTCTTCCAGAGAAATGCCGATTGCTAGAGGTTTTGGTACGGGAGGATTACAAATTACCCTTTCAATATTAGGTACCGATGATACTTTTAAAGTTATTGATCAGGGGAGTGATGAGTCAGTAAATGCGGTTAATATCCGTAAATTTATCAGCAAAACTTGTCCGGGGGTATCTCTAACAAAACATACCCTGACTGCAACAGTAATTCAAACTCGTCATCGCATACCAGAATTCCCTCTAAAACTAGGTCAAATTCTTGTTTTACAGGTACCCTATCCAGATCCTTTAGTGATGGTAGAAGCTAGTGAAGCCAAACGCAAACAAATGCACGGTGAAGGAGATTATGCAAGACTCTGGGTCAAACTTTATGAGGATATGGTGCAATTTTCTGAAATTACAATTTCCCACCGCTATCCTTGTCAGATTAATGGAGCTTACGTGATAGATCCTTCACCTATCCCTAGGTTTGATGTTGCTAAACTACATCAGTCAGAGGGACTTTATTTATTTGGAGCGGGAAGAGAGAAGAAAATTTATGCTGTGCCACCTTACACTAAAACTAAACCTCTTTCATTTAGTGACGTCCCCTTCCGCGTTGAAGATTTTATAGACCAAACCGGACAACGTCGTACTTGTAATCGTTGTGGTTCTAATAATAGCTTTTTAGATGAGTTCATCGATGATTTTGGGCGAAAAGTTTATCAGTGTTCCGATAGTGATTATTGCAATATGCAATTGCTAAAGTCTCTGTTAGAGAAAAGGAAACAGGGAGCAGGAAGCAGGGAAAAAGACAAAAGACATCTCCAGAAATGAGATATCACCCCTGACTACACAAGGCTTTTATATTCTTTTTCGGAGATGTCTAAAGGAAATAGGGAATAGAAGTACTTGTTTCTTATACATAAAATCAAAATTATAAAAAATCAAGAACTAGTCCCTCAAAACTAAATTCGCAAAGACTAAAGATGGCTAAGGTTTTAGAAGTCAACAAAATCACTAAGATTTACGGTAAAGGATGTTTGGATTGCTTGAAGATGACGGGGGAAGCCGCAAACACTAATATCTGCCCTAAATGTGGTAGTGTCGTAGCTTTACAGGATATATCTTTTCAACTACATCATGGAGAAATTCTGGGGGTGATGGGGGAATCAGGCAGTGGTAAATCTACCTTAGTGCAGATGTTATATTTCGACCAATTACCATCAGCAGGAGAAGTAATATTTACAGATAAAGAGACAAAGTACGACATATTCAGCTTAAATGCTGCCCAGCAACGCTGGCTACGCAACCATAAGTTTGGGATGGTTTATCAAAATCCTCATTTGGGCTTGAATTTCCGCATATCTGCAGGAGGAAATATCGCCGAACGTCTATTAATGGGGGATTTATTTGATTACGGACAAATTCGTGATTGTATTCGCCGTCTATTGGAACGTACAGAAGTATTAACTCAAAGAATGGATTGTTTACCTGCATCATTCTCTGGAGGAATGCAACAACGGGTACAAATCGCTCGTGCTTTAGCAATAGATCCACCACTGTTGTTTTTAGATGAAGTGACTACAGGTTTAGATTTATCTGTCCAAGCTAAAATACTGGATTTAATCCTGGAAATTCAGCAGCAACTGGGCGTAGCAATGATTGTGGTGACCCATGATTTAGGAGTAATTCGTCTTTTAGCGTCCCGTACCTTAGTTATGAAATATGGACAAGTTGTGGAGTCAGGTTTAACAGATCAAATTTTAGAAGACCCTCAACATGCTTATACCCAACAATTAGTTGCTTCGGCGCTTTGAGGTGTTGGGGATTAGCGACTAGCTACTGGCGATTGGGAAAATGACCATCTTAGAAACAACTTTCCAAAAACAACAATATACCAATCGTCAGAGCCCACCGATGTGCGTCCCTACAGATGAAAAATAATGGTATTGCAAAATTTAAATTTTTTCTGGAAATCCCTTCATGCAAATCGTCAATCCCCATATCATGTGTTGCATCACGCAATAACTGTAGCCGCATTAGGGGTAACGCCAAATTCCCATATGCCTTTTGCGGTGGGCGTATCACCAATCCCTATATGGCTGACACCACGCAATACCTACGCTAGCAACGCTATCGCCAATCTCCAATCACTAATCCCCAATGAAACAAATCCTACGTATCAAACAATTAACCAAACAATTTGTATTGCACGAACAAGGAAAAATCATTCCTGCAGCGAAACCAGTAGATTTAACTTTAGAAACAGGAACATTAACCGCTTTGGTGGGAAATTCTGGTGTCGGAAAAAGTAGCTTACTTAAATGTATTTATCGTACTTACTTACCTAGTAATGGCAATATTAATTATCTTGACGTTCAAAATAACTGGATTGATTTAGCTACTGCAAGTGAATATGAAATATTAAAATTACGGCGCTCGCAAATGAGTTTTGTAACCCAATTCCTTGATTTTTTACCACGTCAAAATACTTTAGACGTAGTCGCAAAACCTTTGTTTGATTTGGGAGTTGACAGAAAAGAAGCAAGAAATAAATCACAAGCAATTCTTGAAGAATTAAATATTCCCGAAAGATTATGGAAAGTTTCCCCTGCTACTTTTTCCGGTGGAGAAAAGCAACGGGTTAATATTGCTCGTAGTTTAATAATGCGATCGCGACTTTTGCTTTTAGATGAACCAACAGCAAGTCTCGATCCTGAAACAAGCAAGAAGGTGATAAGTCTAATTAAACGTGCAAAAGAAGAAGGGACAGCTATTCTTGCTGTATTTCATGAACCACAAATTATCTCTGAACTAGCAGATAGTACCGTAACCTTAGAATCAAATAGAGTTTCTGTTAAGTAAATTTACTTTGGATTAAAGCCATCATTTTACTGAAATTAAATTCTGTATGTAAGTCATCGGACAGAAATATTTATATTTTCAGCCTTAAACTAGATGAAAGTTAAGGCTTAATATGAATATGCGCGGTCGCGTGTAATTTTCGAATTTTTTGTAATTAGTTTTGGTCTGGTCTTGCTAGATAGTTTGTGCTCGCTGCGATAATTACATCACAAATATATTGTTCTAGAATTTCTTGCTGTGAAGGGTTAAATTTCCTCAAATATATTGAGGATTTTAGGTAGATATGAAAATAGACATATTAGTATCATTTAGGTAATTTGTAATTTACAAATTCAAAGTTACAAATTCAAAGTTACGAATTCAAAGTTACGAACTCAAAGTTACGAACTCAAAGTTATAAATCTAAAATTACAAACTCGCTAAATAATCTGGGGTTTCTTTGTCGAGGTTTTATTTAGATTAACTTTAAACCAGTAAACCAACTGGTAGGAGTATCTAAACAATTTAAATAATCTGTATTTTTAATTCAAATTACTGCTTTAAAATTTATATATTTTTGAGTTCTCATAACGTTCTTGAAAGAAGATGATATATCTTTTTTTAGAATTAATCTTAGATGCCTGGAGAAACATCAAAAATTTTAATTTAACTAGTACTGAAGTTATTAATCATTGTCTAAATTGTCTCTTGGAGAGATACTAATTCTCATCTCTAAGAGATTCAGGATCGCACGCCTCCATTCTTGATCCCCAATAAAAATTACAATGAAAATCTATATTACCCATGCTGATATAGTGACATCTTCAAATGTAATAAAAGATGCTTCTCTACTAATTGAAGATGGTTACATTACTGCAATTAATCCAGAGTCAACATCTGCAGTTAAATCTTTTAATTTAGATCGCAAATTGCTGATTCCAGGATGCGTTGATTTACATTGTGATGCTATTGAAAAAGAAATTGAACCGCGCCCAAATACCTTTTTCCCAACCAAGTTTGCTATTGCTCAAATTGATAGACGAAATGCAGCTGCAGGTATTACGACTCCATTTCATGCTATTTCTTTTGCTAATGAAGAATTGGGAGTGCGTAATAATAAAAAAGCTGCAGAAATCGTTCGGGCTATTCATGACTATCAACAACAAGCTTTAGTTGATAATCGGGTTCACTGTCGTTATGAGATTACCGATCCCACTGGTTTACCAATTTTATTAAAACTACTACAGCAAAATTGCGTAGATTTATTTTCCCTAATGGATCACACTCCAGGACAGGGACAATTTAAGAACCTACCAGCATACTTAGATTACATATCTCGCACATATAACAAGACAACTGACCAAGCACAAGCTCTAGCTAACCGTAAATTAGAAAATGCTGCTGGAGCATTAGAGCGAATCAAGATCTTAGTTTCAGAAGCTCTTAGACACAATATACAGGTAGCAAGCCACGATGATGATACTCCAGAACGGATTCAGACAATGACCGCCCTGGGAGTAAAAATAAGCGAATTTCCAATTAACTTATCCACAGCCCAAAGCGCTAGATGTCAAGAAATGAAGACTATTTTTGGCGCTCCTAATTTGCTGCGAGGTAAAAGTCAAAGTGGCTCGATTAAAGCAATTGAAGCAATTGAAAATCAAGTTTGTGATATCTTATGTTCTGACTATTCTCCTGCAAGCCTACTTGCATCAGTCTTTCAACTGCCCCATTTATTAAATTGGTCTTTACCTGATGCTATATCTTTAGTCACACGTAACCCAGCCCAAGTACTTAATTTACACGATCGAGGTGAAATCAAAGTAGGTAAACGAGCAGATTTGATTGCAATTAAATTTACTAAAACCTTCCCTCAGATAGTTACTACCTGGGTTCGAGGTAAAGTAGTTTTTCAAACAAATTACACTTATTAATAAGCGTTAACTTTTAAGTTGAGTGAAATATATCAGAGATGATTTCACAGCATCAAGAGGGTGTTCCACTCTACCGCAAAATAGCCTACCAGCTAATTGGAGACATTCAAACCGGAGTTTATAAGCCAGGTGATAAACTCCCTTCAGAAAACCAACTTGCAGCACACCATAACGTACATCGTTTAACGGTGCGGCAAGCCATTGGTATGATTGTCGAACAAGGAATGGCTTATCGTCAGCAAGGAAGGGGTACTTTTGTAGCCCAACCGCGTTTGCATTATTCCATTAATACTAAAACCAGTTTTAGTAATTCTCTTTTAAAACTCGGTTATCTCCCCAGTTTGAGGATTATTAACGTCCAAACCATAATTGCTTCAGAACAACTAGCAATTTTGTTGGAAGTTGCTCCAAATTCGATCTTGATTGAATTAAAAGTTCTTCGTACTGGTAGTCCTCAAATCACTGGGAATAGCATTCCCGAACACGAACCTTTATGTGTTAGCCTTTCTTATTTACCTTTGGATAAATTTCCGGAATTACCAAACCAAATTTACAAGTCTTATTCTCTCTACGGTATTTTACAAAAATTTTATGGCATCGAAACTAAACGAATACGGACTTATATCGAGACTGAAATTGTTAGTCCTGAGGATGCTGCATTATTACAAATACCCACTGGTTCCCCTCTTTTAATTACTAGAGCAACTGCTCAAGACCAGCATCAGCAGATTATCGAACATACAATAAGTCGTTTTAGGGGGGATAGATTTACCTTGGAAGTTTCTGGTTGATAAATAACTCTAGTTTATGTGTGATGGAGACAGAAATTTAAAGTAAATGAAATAATAAATAATGATATCCACTTATTATGCTGGATATTTACTGATGATTTCCTATTTTTGATTATTTAAAGTATGGAAGTCATCTTTTTTCATGTTTTTTCACGTTATACCCTTAGTAGTTGTAGTGTTGAAGTAAGAATTCACACTGTAATAATTTTTGCTACTATTCGGTAACTTCATTAACAATAGGCATTAATCAATAATTGTAAATGCAAATCTATTACTAATAATAGGAAACAACCGGTAATTATAGGTAGTTATAGGTATTTTGAACTACAAATAATTTTTATACTATATATTTATTTTAGAGATTAATATCGGGAATAAAAGATACTTTTACCAATAAAAATAATTTACAAGGTATTTGTATTTCTGTTCATTCCCAAGCATATTCTTCAAACAATAATCATGGATGATTAATAGATAGGGGTATAAATATGTTCCAAATCAAATTTTTACGTCAATGCTTTAAAAGCAGAACTAAATTGAGTCATTTCGCTCTCAGCAATTCTCATTTTGAAAACGTAGTACAAATAGATACAGAATGAAATATAAAAATAGGAGATTTCTTCGGGGCGATCGCCTCTAAAGAGGCGCATGCTCCGCTTATCGCCTCG
>NZ_JASJDK010000173.1 GCF_030065675.1 Mastigocoleus sp. MO_188.B34
GTAAAAATCTCAGACAATTTTTTAATCTCAAACAGGTACTGGGTTTGGAGCTTTATTTTCTAACACTATCAATAAAATAATCGCTTTTGGCTAATAGTCTTATACAGTAAGAATTTCATTTTTTACTCTGATGAGAGTGATGGAAGAGCGCTAAGTAATATCAAATCCGTTAGCATCGGAATTATATATTTTATATGAACAAAGGTTCAGAGTTTTTTCAATCACCTTTTAAATCAATGCCACCTCAACAAACAGCTTGCTGCGTCCAAACACACTAAGGTGTGTGAGTCTTTACCTCTAGCTGTGTACCAATGGGTCAGGTATGGGATCGCGCAAGAATAAGTTACCTATGAAAATTATTGAAAGCCTTATGAATCAAGCTTTATTTTGTCCAAAATAGGTAGGTTATTTCTGCGCGAGTCCTATGTTTTGCTAAAAGCACACTTTATCTTCCCTGTTAGCCATTACCTATCTTTGTTTACACACCCACAGCAAAAACGAAGAATTTCACAAATCAAACCGTATTCCTATACAATTAATAAGTATGTTAATACATTGATTGTTGGTGTATTTTAATTCACCCTACCGTACAAAAAAAATTGAAATATGATTTGTGTGTGACTTGTAAAAACTGTATTATATAAGACTTACGAACCTTATTTTAGTACGTTTAATTCTTTTGCAAATATATTTAAAGGTTTATGCAGCCGCAGATAGATTCAGTAGATGGACAACTCTTGTCGATTGACGAAATAATAAGGGTTTTAGCCAACGTTTTTGTGCTGACAACCATGATTGTTTGTACTGTACTTTTAACCCACCGACAAGAACCATTCCTTAAAAAGTAGATTCCGAGATGATTCCAGTAAATCGTGTCCCAAAACTCAAATAAAGTTCTGACAAGGGTTCTGGAAAACTTTTCCATCTACTGAGATTTTGTTATCAAGACAATATCGGTCATTATGTCAAATATTCTCGTTAAATTCATCGCAAACATCCAAAATACTAAAAATATGTATGAATGTGAAAAATAGATAGTGATAATTTGATTGATTATTTGCGAACGAACTAATTTTTCTCTCTAACTGCATAACTTCATTAATTCTTCTACTATAAATATTGTAGAAAGCTTGTTTCTCCAAACACTATTTCCATTTAACAAATCTATGTTCAAACAACTATAAATAAATTTTTTCTCAATATGCCAATTTATACATTCTTTTTATTTCTAAGTGTAGACTCAAATGTATCATTTATGACGGCTTTGAAAGCCTTTTAGTCTCTAACAGGATATTTGTCATACTGAAACATTAATAGCCATTAAGGTCATATTAACTGCATGAATATCGAAGATGCACTTATAACTTTAAATACTTTAATCTCAAAAGACTGTTTGAACGATCTTACGGTTCAAGTATTCCGCTACTCTTGGGAGGATTGTACTTACGAAGAAATTGCAACAAAGACTGGTTATGAAGTTGAGTATGTAAGACAAGTTGGTAGCAAATTATGGAAACTTCTTAGTCAAGTACTCCAAGAAAAGGTAACAAAATCTAACTTTCGCTCAGTGATACAACTATATTCAACAAAGAATCAAACTTTATCAAGAATTACTAAGGATACGCTTGCTCGACCAACACAAACCTCGCATATAATAAATTCTCTAGTTCCCGGAAAAATGCCACATCAAGATTGGGGTGATGTTATTGATGTGTCTACTTTTTTTGGTCGTGTTGAGGAAACCCAAACATTGAAACGCTGGATTTTAGAAGAGGGTTGCCACTTGGTAACTATCTTGGGTATGGGAGGAATTGGTAAAACTTCCCTCGCTGCATCTGTAGTACATCAGATTCAGGGTGAATTTGATTGCTTGATATGGCGTAGTCTTCGCCATGCTCCACCGCTTGATAAACTTCTAGAAGAACTCTGTCTTTTTCTCGGTAAAGAAGATAAAAAAGAGGTCTCAGGTACAATTGATAGCCAAATACTATACTTAATAAATTGCTTGCGTTGTTCCCGTTGTCTACTCATATTAGATAATTGTGAATCTATTTTAGAAGATGTTAATGATACTGGAAATGAGATTAATGAGTCTTTTGGATATATTCAATTAATACAGTATTTAGCCCAAACAGCTCACAACAGTACAGTGGTACTTACATCTCGAGAGAAACCACCGAGCTTAGTATTAAATGAAGGTGAGAAACTTGCGGTTCGTTCTTTACAACTGAAGGGTTTAGCTTTAGCAGAAGCACAAGCAATTTTTCAAACCTTGGGGAATTTTTCCGGGACGATATCCGAATGGGAAATCTTGATTGAACATTATGCTGGAAATCCACTCCTGTTAAAAATTGCAGCAACAGGAATTCAGGATTTCTTTGCTGGTAATATCTCTGAATTTATCAAGTTTCTCGAACAAACTAACTTTGTATTTGATGATATTCGTAATCTTTTAGAGCAACAATTTAATCGTCTCTCTCATGCAGAAAAAGAAGTCATGTATACGCTTGCAATCCATCAACAACCAATTTCATTTGCACAATTATGTAAAGATATGATGAGTGAAGAAGAAACAGCTCGATTATTAGAGACAATTCAAGTTCTTTCTAGGCGATCGCTCATAGAAAATAGTTTATCAAAATTTACTCAAAAACCCGTGATAGTCAAGTTTGTAAGAGAAAAATTATCAGAGAAAACAGGAAAAAGTATTATATGTTGATACTCAGAACTCTACGATAGCAGGTCTTTGATATTGTATAGTTTATATTAAGGGTATCAAAGTAGTTACCGACAATTTTACTCCACACTCAACACCTAAATAACAGACATTCTGCACTATGTATTATTTATACGTAGGGCATAGCAAATAATAATTTGACTAATTTTATTCTTTATGAAGTTTTAACTACCATTTCATTAGTTGTATTTTGAACAGAATCTTGCTCGTGTTGAATCGGTAGAGTAATTGTGAACTCAGTTCCTTTGTTGATTTGAGAATTAACTGTTATCTTTCCTTGATGTTTCTCAATGATTTTATATGAGATAGAAAGTCCCAAACCAGTTCCTTTCCCAACTGGTTTCGTAGTAAAAAATGGGTCGAATATCTTGTTGAGAATTTCTTGTTTTATACCAGGTCCGTTATCTATAATTTTGATCTGAATATGGTTAAAGGAAATTCTTGCAGTATGAATAACAATTTTTTTAGAATATATCGATTGTTCGCTAAGTAAAGCATCTGCAGCATTACTTAGAATATTCATAAACACTTGGTTTATTTGTGCAGCTAAACATTCTACTGGTGGTAATTCACCATAATCGCGAATAATTTCAATTTCTTTCATAAATTTCGTACTAAGAATTAGTAATGTGCTGTCTATCCCTGCATGAAGATCGACTTCCTTTATTTCTGCTTCATCTAAGCGGGAAAAATTTCGTAATGAAAGAACTATTTGACGAATTCGTTCTGAACCATTTTGAATTGATGATAGGGTCTTGGGTAAATCTTCTTTCAAAAAATCGAGTTCAATATTTTCAATCATATTCTGAATATCTGAACTCGATTCAGGATAACTTTGTTGATAAAGTTCGAGTAATTCTAGGAGTTGACCAGTATAGGTTTTTGTATAATTAATATTGCCATAAATGAAAGTAGCTGGGTTATTAATCTCATGTGCTATCCCAGCAACCATTTGACCCAAACCAGCCATTTTCTCTGTTTGAATTAAATGACTTTGTGTTTGTTGTAATTCATTAAGTGCTTGATTGAGTTTTTGGGTTTGAATTAATAATGAAGCATTGAAACGCCAAAATACAATACCAAGCGATCCGGCCGCAAAAATCAAAGATGATAAAATTCCTAAATAAGATATAAAGTCAGCTTGTTCTTTTTGGTGCTTATAATCTTTGCTCAAGCCATCTATTTTTTCTACAATTTTTTCAAATGTTGGATCTACCTCTTCTTTATCTATTTTAATTGACTGTTCTATCTTTCTTTCTGCAATTAATTTAAATTGTTCATCCTGAAATTTTTTATATTTTTTGTACAAGTCAAGAATTTTATATAGTTTTTCTTGATTTGGGTCGATTTGAGTGATTTGATTTATTGTTGCAGTCATATTATCGCGAGTTTTTTCTATCTCTCTGAGATTAGACTTATCTACTTTATTTTCTGCAACTGCTTCTAGTTCTAGAGCATTAATTCTATTCAATTGTCTAGCTATTTCTATTACCAATATTTCAGATCTATAACTTCTATCTGACCACTTTTTTATACTAAAAATACTAACACTTGTAATTATCGCTACAAGACTCGATGCGACTAAAACTGACCATTTTGGCAAATGGAATTTAGTACCTCTATGATTTTTTATCATCACGATATACAATACAAGGAAACACAAAATTTTAATCTACACGAAAATAGCTTCAAATACTCAAAAATATCTATCAAAGTTAAATATTAATTATTTAACAAAGAGAAATCTTACCTCGGATAAATATTATTAGGTAAAACAACAGCTAAATTAAGTCTAAATTTTATTTGTCAATATATTGCTCAGTCTAATAAATTACAGCTATAAGGGGCTGAAAAGATTTGAAAAACATTAGATTTTATATCGTTATAGTTGAGAATATTTCCTAATTGGACTTATTAAAGATATAGTTTCTTGAATAAAATAAATACTGCTATGGAATGTTGTGAAAACTAATAATTTTGTGGCTGAAAATTTTGTGTTTAACAATTTTGATGTTGGTAATTTTTAATGTACGATTTCTGAACATATTTACCTAGTATTTCATGACATGCCTATATTGTGTCATTAATCAGCCAGTTATTATTTTGGCACTTTCGAACCGCATTAAATTATGGAATATGAGATTGTTCTTGTACCAGAAGATAAATATGAATATAGAATAAGTAAATAAAACATTAACTCTCCATAAATACCACTATATCCTGAGGTATAGTTCTACAGGAGCGGATATAAATATGAATTCTAAATTATTCCTGTCATCCAATACTACCCAGTAAATATGTATTTAGGTTATGGAACAAAAGTAATCAAGAATTGACAATAAATACTCTTTGTTATATTTATTGCAAAATATCTTCTCGTATCATTTTATGAAATTTAATAAAATAATCATCCAGACTAATAAGTTAAATATTTTTAATAAAAAATCGAAATAAAATTGAGAGTAATAAATGACATACCTTTATCTCATATATAGGAATACAGTTTGATTTCTGAAAGAGTTTTTAGGCTGTAGGTTTGCAATATAAGCTTTTGAGCCTAAGTATATTTAAGCGCAAGCGCAGGCTAAGCCAACAAAATTCAAATATGATTACTATAAATAAATTTGTGTATTTATTTGTAAAGAATATAGCTTGATTACTGTTATAAGTGAGTGTAACTCGAGCCGGAAAACATTTATTGCAAATTTTATTAACAAATTATTGATTTGGAAGGTAGAGCTTTCAAAATTATATTTGAAAGCATTATATTTGAAAGCATTATATTTGAAAGTTTTATATTTGAAAAAACTAACCTTTCAAATCCATAATCGAACGATAGTGCTGTTCTAGTTCAGCAACTGTTTTTGACTTTCGTTTTGTTTCCCACTGACTGCGATTAAATAATTCTTGTCGGAGTCGATCCACATTGACATTTTTGACTTTGCCATTATCAACTATTTGCTTACCATTGACCCAAACACTATCAACAACATTTGTGGGGCGTCCCAAAACTAATAAGCCAATGGGATCAGTACGTGGTAATAAAGATAAATCAGTAAGGTTGTACAGTACTAAATCCGCTTTTTTTCCAACAGCCAAAGAACCCAATTCTTCAGCGAGGTTTAGTCCTTTAGTTCCCCCTAAGGATGCTATTTTTACTGCTTGTTTTGGTGTAATCCAGTGCTGATAATCTGCATCAGTTACATTATGCAAAATAGAACCAATTTTAATGGCTTCTAATAAATCTTGAGAATCGTTGCTAGAAGCGCCATCACAGCCAAAAGAAATATTTACTCCTGCTTGACGATATTTCAAAATTGGAGCTATACCACTACCCAAACGTAAGTTACTCAGAGGATTATGAACAACTGTAGATTGATTTTCTGCCAGAATGTCAATGTCACCATCTGTAAGCCAAACACAATGAGCAAGGGAAGTACGGGAATTTAAATAACCCAACTTGTTAAGATGTTCTACTGCAGTACAACCATATTTTTCTTGAGCGAGTTTCTGTTGTGCTTTGGTTTCTAGTAAATGAGAGTGACGGCAAAGGTTATACTTATCACTTAGTCTAATACATCCTTCAAATAAAGCATCACTACACAACTGAATTCCAGTAGGAGCTAAAGCAAAATAGATTCCATCTTCTGGTTTGTGGAACTCCTCGATCGCAGCCTGCATCAGTTCCAAAGTTACCTCAGTTGGGCGAAAATAAGATTCATGTACCTGTTCGGTTTCACCTGAGGGAATTCCTGCAGCGAGTGGTTGATCTTGAATCAAAGGAGCAATAAAAGCACGAATACCAACTTCCCGATAAGCCCGGACTGCTGCAGCTATAGTCTCTAATTCTTTATCTGGAATCAATACTAAATGGTCGACGACGGTAGTACCACCAGACATGAGGGTTTCTACAGCTGTTCCCAAAGCACTTAAGTAAACTCTTTCAATATCTAGGGGGGCAAAATCATAAAGTTCCGCTAACCACAATTCCAGGGGTAAAATTGACATAATTCCCCGTTGCCACATTTCAGAAGAGTGAGTGTGGGCATTGACAAAACCTGGAAGTAGTAGCTTATTTTTACCATTTACGGCTGTACCAACTAGATCTAATCCTGGAGCGATCGCAGCAATAATTCCATCCCTAATTTGTACATCTATACTCTTGTAAGCATTTTCATCGGGAACTAAAACATTTTGAATAGTAAAGTTCATAATTTTCCCCTTAATGATTTTAACCTTAGTTAAGTAATCGGACTCTCAACAGAATTTCGAGTTACAAAATAAAAAATGGTGTTAAGTGTTGCAAGTTATGAATTCACCACTTCGATCTTTGGGAGTTGGACCAAATAGTTGGTCAGTTAATGAATCTATTGCAGATATTACTAGAACTGCTCAAACTACACAAAAAGTTATCTTAACAACAGAAAGTAAAACTTTGCGACTGGATTTGCTAAAGACAGCCATTCTGGTTATTGATATGCAAAATGACTTTTGTCATCCTGACGGTTGGCTAGCACATATTGGTGTAGATGTTTCACCCGCACGAATTCCGATTATACCTTTACAAGGTTTATTACCTGTGATGCGAAGTCAAGGAGTACCAGTAATTTGGGTTAATTGGGGTAATCGCCCAGATTTACTAAATATTAGTGCGGGTTTACGTCATGTTTATAACCCAACGGGAAATGGTATAGGCTTAGGAGACCCCTTACCTAAAAATGGAGCGAAAGTACTAACAAAGGGTAGTTGGGCTGCTGCAGTAGTGGAAGAATTAGAGCAATCTCCCCAAGATATTTATGTGGATAAATACAGAATGAGTGGATTTTGGGATACGCCTTTAGATAGCATTTTACGGAATTTAGGGAAAACAACTCTGTTATTCGCTGGTGTCAATGCGGATCAATGTGTTCTTTGTACGCTACAAGATGCAAATTTTTTAGGATACGATTGCATTCTGGTAAAAGACTGTACGGCTACAACTTCACCAGAGTATTGTTGGCAAGCGACACTATACAATGTCAAACAAATATTTGGTTTTGTTACTGATTCAACAGCAATTTTGGCAGCATTAAATAATTCCCATGAGGAAGTATCTGCCGAATGATAAATGAACGATAAATAATCTCAAGATAAGTTATCTGAAAATAAGCGATCTCATACATAAATCATCTGACAAAAAATCTTTCTAAAGATGGATAGATCGTCACAAAATATTTAGAGGGGACAGATAAATCCATGCACATTTCCAGTTGTGTTATTCCTGTCATAAAATCTCCAGAGGACTACCAAGCATACCGCATTAGTCCCCATGATACAAACCGCCTAGCCATTGTCTTCGATCCAGCAATTGCGAATACTTCTTTAACTTGTTGTGTAGAAATTTTTGATATTGGTGGTAAAACACCTCCAAATCGACATCAGTTAGCAGTGGAAATGTTTTTTATTATTAAGGGTACGGGTATGGCTATCTGCGATGGAAAAACAATCCAAATTAAAGCTGGAGATAGTTTATTAGTTCCGCCCACAGGTACCCATGTAATTGAAAATACAGGAAACAGTCGTTTGTATGCCCTAACAATTATGGTTCCCAATGAAAATTTTGCAGAATTGATTCGTAGTGGAATACCAACAGAATTAGATGCGGAGGATATGGCTGTTTTGGGAAGATTAGATGGTTTTAATATCTAATTGATAATTATCCTAGCAGGGTATTTCATTATTTTTGTTCGCACAAACGTAAAATCTACTTAGGTATATTTGTTTTCGTTTGTGCAAACTTTGATTGGTTCTATCATTTAAAACCAGAATAATTTTATTTAGAACATTGTTTGGGGATTGAGTTATGGATAAAATTAAGAAAAAACTAAATTCAAAAATAAAAATTTAAAATAAAACTTTAAAAAACTAAATTCAGAAAAACTGTTAAGGTCAGAGATAGCCTGGTGTAAGATTGCCTGAAATAGTGGAATAATTTGATTTTTTGTTATGAGAACTCTCATATCACATTACCAAGATACCAAGGAAAAACTTAAGTCTCAGTTAGAAGCGGCGGAAACAATTGAGGAAGTAGTTAAAATTACTCAAAATGAAATTAATTCTCTGACAGATTTTAACAGTGAATATATTAAAGGATTAACTCCGCCACAAGCACGCCTTGCAAAGACAATGCTAAGGTCTTTGTATGAGAATGTTGGTATGTTGCGAGCGGTAAAGCTAGAAAATCCTGTACCAAAGGATACTGCTCAAAAATCTTTCTCTGGGGTAGATCTGGGTAAAATAGCATCCAATAGTTTATCTCCCCTGAAAAAAATTGCTGAGACACAAAAAAATTTCAACAATTTGACCTCACCAGATTACTATAAACAGGCATTATTGCAACCGTTACGGACTAATCGTGTGGTTGCTAGTAGTTTAGTCGCAGCTGGTTTAGCTGGAACGTTGGAAGGTGGTTTATCTTGGGGGTTACTTGGAGCAATTATAGGTGGAATTACCGGAGGAATGTTTGGAAAAGTTGTGGGGAAACAAACATCTTCCGAGAACGTAGAGGATTTTTCTGAATCTAATACTCCAAGTCTTCCCAGTGCGATCGCTGAACCAAAATTAGAAGTAGATATTAATTCCTTACTTTCCCAACTGTATCAAGCCTTTCAGTCGATAGATTTAAGTGTTGCTGCTTATGCAAACAGGAGTAAGGAAGAGAAAGTATCTTTACCTGGCTTAGAAAATAATCTCGATTTGTTGGAGTATTTACAGGAATTAATGGCGGATTGCTTGGATGAAGATATTCAACTTCCCATAAGCGTGCGTCGAAGAATTGAACAAGCAACAACGATTTTGAGACATCATGGCATAGAAGCTTTGGTTTATCAACACACAGGGGAGTTACATGGGGATAGAGCAGACGATTTAATGTTTTATTTTGAACCAAGCATAGATCCAGAAGTTAAAGAATATATTACACTCAAACATGCCCTAATTAAAGATGGTCGAGTGTTGTTACCGGGATGTGTGATTGAACCTGTGTCCAATGGATTATCGTAAATTAAATGTTATTGTGGCTTGTTTGTAAATAAACTTGTTTAATGAAACTTAATAAAAAAGATAGCGACAACGTCATGCACGATTATCACAATACCAAAATTATCGGGTTCGATTTAGGGCATGGAGAAACTGGACTTACTTGGGTACGTGCAGATAATCAAGAAAATACTCCCCACAGTTTGCTAATTAATAATCGCAAAAGTCAAATTACTGCGATCGCAAATCATCCCCAACGTGGAATTATTATTGGGGATATGGCGTATCAGATTTCTGATGCGAGTGTTTTTGAAATTGCTTTTAAGAATAGACGTTTTGATAATTTCGACTATCAAAAAAATATTAAGGATTTTGTCAATGCAATCTATCAACATTTGCAGGAGACAAATCAAATTCAGTTAAAGGAAAAGAATTACTTTTTTATTGGTTGTCCTTCTGGTTGGTGGAAGGAAGAAATTTCAACTTATCAACAAATTCTCTCTTCATGTTTGCCAAATTCTACGGTTGTTAAAGAGTCCCGTGCTGCTTTGATGCATGCAAAGGAAAGCGGGATTTTTACTATTCAGGAATTAGAAAAGTCTGTATTGGTAATAGATATTGGTTCTTCTACTACCGATTATACCTTGGTTAAGGGGATGTCAGATACCCCCATAGATTTTGGACACGATTTGGGTGCATCTTTAATTGAGAAAGAAATCCTCAAAAAAACTTTGGAATGTCACAGACAATATCGCCGAGGATGCGAAGAAATTATTCAATTAGAAAATTATTTAAGTGAAGAGGAAATTTGGCATTTAGAAGAAATTGAAAAACTAGAAAAAGTTTTTCAACAAAGCCCATTATACAAAAACCGTTGCGAACTTCGCTGTCGTAAAGCTAAAGAAGAATATTTTACCTATGAGGATGCTTACGAGCATAACATCGTTAATGTTGGAACCGAAGATATTCAAAGGAAATTTAAATTTGTCCCTTTAGTAAATGGGAAAATTATTGATGCGATTCTCAACCAACCTTTACCTGAGTTAGATAATAAAAGTTGGCGTCGGGATTTTGGCGATCAATTAGAGGTTGTCAAACAAAAATTAGAAGAACAAAATATTCAACCGAGTGCTATTTTGCTCACTGGAAGTGCTTCCAAAATGGCGTTTGTGGGGGAAATGTGTGGAAAAATATTCCCCGATCTACCTTGTAAGCGGGACGGAGAACCGGAATTATGTATTGCTCGGGGACTCTCGCGCTGGGGACGGGTATATCTTCGCACCTCTTACTTTATGGAGGAAATCAGTCAATTTTTAGATAACGAACTATCTGCTATTGTAGGAGATTGCATTCCTGAGTTTGTAGATCAATTAGCTGCAGAATTAGCTAATGAATTGGTGGAAGAAGTTATCAAACCAACAGTAAGATTATGGCGCGATCGCGAGATTTTTACTCTTAAAGCGTTGGAGTCAAAAATTGAGCGCAAAGCGAAAGCTTGGTTAACGGGAAGTGATGCAAACAGTAAAATTGCTAGTTGCTTGGTTGATTGGTTATCAACGGTTCAAGAGGAAGTACGTTTAAAAACAGATGGAATTTCCACTAAATACGGTTTACCTTTGGGAACTTTAGGGGAAAAAAGCATTGATTTTGGCGATCGCACGGAAAAAATTCCCACATCAATATCATTTGAGGATCTCAGCGGACTTTCTGTATTTATGGGACATTTAGTTGCTTTGATTGTTGGGGTTGTTTTAGCGGGATTATTCCATATTTTGCTGTTTGCGGGAATTATTGCGCCAATTGTTGGGATAATTATGTACTTTGTTGGTGAATCTGTTGTCAAAGAACAAGATATTCCTGCTTGGGTGCGTAAGTTAGTTTCCGATAAAAGAATTGAAGATATGGCTCGTCAAAAACAGCCGGAATTACAACAGAAAATCCAAGAAACTTTAATTAAGGATCCAACAATTTCTATTAAGTTAGCTAATTCAATTAGCGAGTGGTTGAAAGAAACCGTACAAGAACAAGCAGATAAAGCAAGATTATTAATTACCTAGGAAGATGTTGGGAAAGTATTGTTTATTATCCATAATCATTCTTGAGATCCCCCTAAACCCCTTAAAAAGGGGGAAATTTTTTTCTTTTTAAGGGGGAGTTAGCGGGGATATAAGATGTCTTAAGTAATACCAATTTGGAAAAATAATGAGACAGATAGATTTTGTAGAGACGTTGCAGAGCCTGCGGCGTCGGCGTTAGCCTCTGCAACGTCTCTACTCTACCGGAGAATCTGTTGCAATGATTTATTGAATTGGTATAAATAAATTTTTTTTAATCTTCGTAATCTACAAAGCACTGAGTGCTGCTACCGATGTAATCGAATTAAATGCTGGAAGGGGAGTACAATTGAATTAAAATTTTCCCTTAACTGTACGCATTTCCGGAATTATGCAGCTATGAACTGGTATAAAAGCCAAGGAAGGTACGCAGAAGCCGAACCTATGTATCACAAGCCCTTGAAATGTTTGAACGATGCTTAGGAAAAGAACACCCATATACTATTACTGTTCGGAATAATCTTGTTCACCGCAGGTGCGTCGAAAGTCTTTGAACGCACTGCGTGAACGTGAAATGGGTGAATGAAGAATTTTTTAAGTTACAACAGACTGCACCTATAAGTAAGGTCACCCAATAGATCTGGCGACCCAAAGTTTAAGCTTATAAGCTTAATTAATCCTTATTTTTAATTTCAAGGGGTGAAGTGTCTCCAGTATCGTTGAAGTGCGGATGCAAGCGGACTTCGATTCCATTTTCACTCCTCACAATACGAATTCCCAATATGCGGACGATTCGGGTAGTTGCAAAAACAGCAAATATCAATGCTATAAAGATATTCGCCTTTCTCATTGTGGATTTTTTATTGGTAGATTGGTTCATTTTTTATATACTTTGTCAGTTTATTAACGAATCATATTATTAGACAAAGTTATTAATCAATTACAATTATCAATTATGATTATTTTCTATATTTACCCCCAGTTATTTTGTATTATACCTGTCTTATTTGATATCAATATTAATCTTTATGATGCATTTCATTTAATAATTTGATTTATCTATTTTGTCTTGCTTAATTAAAGAGTAGTTTGGTATCCTAGACTGTCTTATCTGTGAGTTTTTCAGGATGAGCTTTTATTCAACATGTTTGAAATGATTTTTTCCTGAATTTCCCATAACTAAATATGTCTGCATCTCTCCTTTACCAGAAAGAGATTTCTGCTGTTTATCACTCATAACTGTTGTACAAAAATTATTTTAGGATATGGGGTGCTACGCGCAAATCATTAGCAAAGCGTGTCCGTAGGATATAAGTAAAAAGTAAAAAACTTACAACTAGTAGTCTGTCAATTTTGAGTTGAGGGATACAAAAACACGATAATCTATAAACACCCAAATCAATCTGGTGTGTGTGATGCCCAAGAAAAAATACATTGTCTCCCTAACAGT
>NZ_JASJDK010000049.1 GCF_030065675.1 Mastigocoleus sp. MO_188.B34
ATTTTTCTAAGTATTCTCTTTCTTCTACTGTTAGGGAGACAATGTATTTTTTCTTGGGCATCACACACACCAGATTGATTTGGGTGTTTATAGATTATCGTGTTTTTGTATCCCTCAACTCAAAATTGACAGACTACTATGCTACATTCGGTTGTTCTGGGTATCCAATGAGATAGGTAATCGGTAGGGATTTCATGTGAGGAGGATAAATTTTGCCTATGTCCCAGTGATACCCATCACTGACGACTGAATTCACTATCTCTTTTAGATCCTGTTCTGAGTAGGTTCTAAGATTAGACACAAAGCCATCCCAGACGTAAGATAATACCACTACTGGAGTCATATAAGCCCAAAAAAAACGAATCCAATTAAAAGGTTTGATTAACGGTGTAAGAAATAAAACCGTCAATGGACTAACAAATGTATTAAGTACAAGATTTTGCCAACGCCTTTGTGTCGATTCAAAAATACAAATTGCTGCTTGATTTTTCACAGTATTTTGTAAAATTAACCTAGCTTTTTCTGGCGGCAGATGATGATAACCCGCAAAAATTGTTCGTACTCCCTTTAACTCAGTATTAATTGTGGTAGCATCAATTTCATCCGCTATATAGTTAATTTGTCCACTAGTTTGTGCTGATATTTTTTCAAACGCTGGAATATTAGGATACTTGTCTGTCAGCGTCACCGAAACAGGATAATGTTGTTCTGCAAAAATAGGGAGAATTTGAGTCCAAGGTCCTGAAGATCCAGAACACAAATCAAGAACTTCTTTTGTGTTCATGTGTCTCATAACTTTTGTTAAATATGGAACCACAGGCTCGTAAACCCGATACACTTTCCATAGAAATTGTAAATAATCAGTATTGAGTTGGCGAACTGTTTTTGGGAACCATAATTGATCTCCGAACTCAAACAAATGGAATCGCTTCATGAAAACTTACCTTTATTATTTGCTAATATACGGCTAATATGAATTAAATTCATCCTTATAATGTCAAGATAATGTCAAGGGTTTCAAGAACAGGCTTAAATCATGTTTATGATGATCATCACAAATTTACGTTTAAGGCGTAATTTTTAATCAGCCAATCATGTTTCAATCGTTTTGAGAATGCTCAAATTCATAAACATAAAACAAGCGTTTGATTTTTTTTAAAAAATATCCGACTAAAGCAAAAAAGATTCCACTGCCAATAGCCCACCAGAATAATCCACTAGGAGGAACAAGTAAAGCCGAGGAAAATGTTGTTATTTGTCCGGAAAGTATTTGAACCGTCACAGAACGAGTATCCAAAAGTATACCCAAACACAAACAAGTAATAGAAGCAATATAAACTAACACAGTCAAGCGATTAATATTTTTTAAAGTATTTTGGCAAACAAGGCAGTGTTGTGTATGAGTTGTCCAGATGTCGAAAAGTTTTTCCTTATCTTGTTCTGGTGGTGGGAGTTCCGGGTTGCATTCTAAAGCCCAAGGAATCTTACCCCCGGCTCTGTACTCCAACCACTTCCGGAAGGTAACAACCATCTTATCTTGAGGATTGGGTAGATAAAGTTCTTCAAGCCATTGACTTTTATCCCATTTAGCTAAATTTTTTTCTTGATAATGAAGAAATACTAAATCTTGTTGAGCAAAAAGGGAAGACATGATGTGACTTAGCCAAATTGGTAAAGGAAAACCAAACAAAAACAAATGTCTTGGTTGTTTCTTTTGCTCATTTTTTACCAATACCTGATAGCCAATATGACGGCACCAGCCTGGACGAGTGGGACTTGCATAAAATACTAGGATCAGCTTGCTATTATCCTCGTAAGTATAGATGATTTTCAAACAGCAAGGAGGCTGAAAATCATGGGAAAAATACTTAACTTTTGAATAGATAGACGGAGTAATTTCAAAGGAAAAACCTTCCTGTGCTGAGATTTTCCTCACTGGAATCATGTCGAAATACTTGGCATCTTTATACCGATTTCCCACGATGTTATGGTGAGAAACTGGTCCGTGAGCAGGGTCTGACAAATTTTCCATGAAAAAATCCCATCCATAGGGAAAATCTCGGAAGTAAGGAGTTAACATCTGGACTCTATCTGAATATTCTTCTAACTCTGGAATAATCCGAGGTTTCCTTAACTGACTTTCAAGCAAAGCTTGTTCGCCAGATTCTGCCCATACCCATAATATACCCTGGCATTCCTGGGTTGGATAAGCTACAGCACAAGACTTTCGATTCGAGCAGTTCTTTTCTTCAGTTAATTTATCAATAGATTGAGGTATGCTGATACATTTGCCTTCTCCATTAAAGCGCCAGCCATGATAAGCACATAATAAAGTACCATCAGACTCGATACGACCTTCAGAAAAAGGGACTCCGCGATGAGGGCAGAAATTGTCAAAGCAACGCCATTGACCTCCTCCATCACGCCATAAGACCATTTTTTTACCTAGTAACTCGATACTTTGAGGACGAGTTGGATCTAAAAATGCCACAACAGCTAATGGATACCATTGTTTCGTCCACTGAAATGTCTCGCTTTCCTCTAAAAATTCCTTGACAAAATCTGATGAGTTATTTTGAAAATTTTGGTAATTATCTATAGTTGTTTTTTGTGTTTGCTGTCGGTTTGTTTTCACGAATATTTACCCGTTAATTTATATTTTGGACAGGTCTAATGCTTAAATCTCAACTTGCAAATTTAATAACCCTTTAACCTATCCCACTAATAAGATTTTTGCTAAAAAGTTGAAATCTTTTAAAAGCTATAAATGAAAGATCAAGCTTTTCATGCAAATTTTACTCACACAAATAAGCATTTTTAGAATAGTGGGTAGGTTTTTGTATAGCAAAGGTTTTAGCTAAAGCCAAAAATGTGCTAGTTTCATTCGTTGGGAGGGAGTTTAATACCTTTGGCTTTTTTTACTTTGGAAGACGCGCAGCTGTGCCACGAATGACTTTTGACTTCCCCTCCTGGAGCGCTCATATCTTGCACAAAAAATACTGATATACTTTAATCACTCAGTATTAATGCTAAAAGCTTAATTTAATGGTAAAAGGTAAACAAAATAATGTAGCTTTATTGTGCCAACTTTAAGCTTTTCGTGATTTATACGGTTAGGTGCAAGATCTGAGTTAAGTTAATTTTGCGAGTAAACTTAATTTTTTATATCTGCCATTTTTTGACGTAGGCTAAGAGGTCTCATGTCAACCCATACTTCTTTAATGTATGATAAGCATTCTTTCTTATTTCCACTTTTACCAGCATCTATCCAACCTCGGGGATTCTCACGGTCTACTGGCCAGATAGAATATTGTTCTTCATGATTGACAACAACTTTATAAATAGTTGTGTTCTCTTGTTCATATGTACTCATTGTTACTATTTCCTAAAATTTACTGAAAGGTCAAAAAGACAGGAAGCAGTTGCCAGGGACGATAACTTGTGATTGCGCCACGTTAACCGATACGCTAATAATTGCAAACTACCAAATTTAAATTCTGCTGGGGATCATCTTAAACCCTTACCTCCTGCTGTCGTCAGAATTTTTACGGCATAAACCTTGTGCATTCAGTCTACATTCAGGTAGTGTGTACAAACTTCTGCCTTTCTTGATAACTTTGTTTTCTATTTGGTAGCAATAATAATCCCGTGAGGAGTCCAGAAATTACATTTAATTCGCTCTATTTGTGTAAATCCAGCTTCTCTAAGGCACTGTTCGTGATCCTTCCAAGTATAAATCATTCCTCCTGTTGCAGGTAAAGAGACAAAATAAGCTGAATCGAGAGCACTCATAACTGGTCCATCTTCGCTATCTGATGAAATTGAATTGAAAATGATCACACTTCCACCAGGTTTGAGTGCTTCGTAAGCGCGACGAAGTAATAATGTATTTTCTTCTAAAGTCCAGATTACGAGTACATGAATAAAGAGAAAACACTCTTGTTTTTGGGGAAAACCATCAACGAAAATGTCACATCCATGAACCTCAATTCTATCAGTTAAACCATGTTCATCGATTTTCTTTTGAGCAATAGGACAACTATTAGGAATTTCAAGCAAAGAAATTTGTAGATGTGGGTATTTATTAGCGATAGCGATGGTATTAGTTGCATCACCACCACTTACATCTATAATTTTATTAAACTTCGAAAAGTCAACTTTTTCTAATAGTAAAGGATTGGTTAATCTTGACCAAGAACTCATGTATGTATAGAAGATTTTTTCTATCTCTGGATTTTCCGCCAAACGATGATAAAAATCAGTACCTTTCCCGGAAAATTGTCGAAGTCCAATATTTTTATTTTGGCGTAGAGATTCGACAAAATCTACTTGTCCCACGTAAACAATACGAGCTTCAAAAAGAACAATATCGTAGAATTCTTGCCAAATTTTATCTGCAAATAACTTTTGAATTATTGAACTATTTTGATAAGTGTCTTCAGTTTTGATAATAAGTTTTAAGGCAGTCAAGCCAAAAAGTAAACATTTGATGGGATAGGGTTCTAGCTTAAGTAAAATGCCAATTTCGGATTTGGAAAGATTAGGTTGCTTTGAGAGTAATTGAAAAACTCCTAGTTCACAACCTGCGTACAAGTATTGAAAAGCAGCGTGACCAAAAAGTAGGAAATTCAGATCGTTTATTCCTATAGGAGTTTTATCTTTTTCAATGGAGTTAATCATTTTCATACTTAATAGATAAGCTTTTGACAATTTTGATTTAGTTTTGAATTAACACGGGTGAGTAATCTTTAATTTTTTTTGGTGATCGTGTCACAATTATTTCAAGACAAATTTATTTCTGAGAAATTAAGATTTTTGAATTACCTATCTATTTACTTTGATTTTCTTGCTAAATGCATGGTGACAAGTCCACTAGAAAGACTATATCTTTGATACTGATTAAAGCCTGTATTTCTAATGAGTTCTTCCTTTGCTAATCGTCCTTGATAGGCAAGAATCTCTTCTTGAAAATCATTATAGTTTCTCTGAAAAAAAAAGTGAGGTTTTCTAGATAAAACCCATAATAAAATTCGGTATAAACTCAACATCCAAGCGGCATCTGGAAGAGAAAGATCGAGGATTAAAATTTGTCCATCGGGTTTTAGCACGCGAAATATTTCTTGTAAGCAAACTTGACGATTTTTGAGATCATCAATAGCAAAAGCCATTGTCACTACATCAAAGATACAATTGTCGAAAGGTAAGGCTTCTGCAGGGAACTTTTTGAGTTTAATCGAAGCCTGAGAATGAGAATTTTGTAGACGTTTTTGAGCAACAGCAAGCATTTGCTCATTAATATCACCACCAATAATAACTGAATCTTGGGGGGCAACTTTAGCGATCGCTAATGCTAAACTTGCTGTACCTGTAGCAACATCAAGAATGCTTGCTCCTGGTTGGAGTTTTATTTGCCTAGCAGCTTGATTATGCCATTGTCGCGCCAATCCAAAAGTCATAATCGAGTGTAGAAAATCGTAGTGCTGCGCCACTTCGCTGTACATTGATTGCGGAGTTGGGGGTCGAAATCCGATTTGAGTTGATGAATTTTCTTTTTGAGTTGCCAGATTTTTCAAAGTTCTTTTTTTTGGTTAAAGTAAGTGGGAAACTTTATAACTTTTTGCGTACCAAAGTTAATCCATCAGCAAATGTCAACAGACTTAGTTGAATCCGATCATCGCTGTATAATTTTTGGTTGAGCATCCGAATGGCTGTGGTTTCAGGGTCTTGAACTGTGGGATTGATAACAAGTCCAGACCAAAGGGTATTATCAATCACAATTAAGCCACCGGGACGAAGTAGCTGTAGGGCTTTTTTATAATATTCGAGTTCGTTTTCTTTATCGGCATCGATAAAAATGAAATCAAAGGTTTCTGCATGAGAGTTTTCAAGTAAGTTCTCTAATGTCTGCAAAGCTTCTCCTAAACGTAAATCAATTTTGTGATTTACCCCTGCTTTTTCCCAATATCGTTTCCCGATTGTGGTCCATTGTTCATTGCGTTCACAGGCGATGAGACATCCATCTTGAGGTAGCGCTAATGCTGTCCAGAGTGTACTATAGCCTGTAAAAACACCTATTTCAAGAGTTTTCTTTGCCCCAATAAGCTGTATTAACAAAGCAATCAATTGACCTTCTTCTGGAGGAATCAACATTGCTGATTCTTTGAGTTTTTTTGTTTCTTCTCGGAGTTGGCATAAAATTTCCTGTTCGTGCAGCGAGACAGTAAGTACATAGTTATATATATCTTGGTCAATTAACCAATTTTTAAACATCAAAGCTCTCCAGAAAAACTCTTGTTTTTAAATTTTTCAGTCGGAAAATTTTGAGATCCTGTAAAACATCAACAGCTGATTTACTTGAAGTTGAATTCATCCGTAAACTTTGTGATTCAACACCCACAAATTTTTTACAAACAAACTTATGAGCTTCATAAGTTGCTTCAAAGGCTTGCACAAACTGCCGATATTTCATCATTAAATTACTATTTAAATTTTCAAAAGTAGGCCTTAATTCTGACAATAACTTAACCAAATACAAATGATCTCTGGAAAACTGACCACTTAGTCCTGGTGGGGCATTAGGGGGCATCATTGAGGGACGAACTATATCTTGGAATTGACTAGCTGAAAAATCCCCTGTAAACCGTAAAGCAGATTCGGCTCCCCACATCAAAAAGGTCGCTAGAGTGATCGCTACTTCTGCTTCTTGAACATTCTCAGAAGTAATCTCAGTGTGAAAACAATTGAGCGCAACGACTAAGCTTTGAATAAGAACATAAAAGATATGATGACCAATAACCCAACGATTTAAAGGATCGTTATTAGCAGGATCTGGGGTCGATAAAGTCAAAGGAATCAAGACAGAATTGGGAAGAGATTCAATTGCTTCTCGCCCTAGATACCGAAGCATTGACTCAAAAGCATGACGAAGATTTTTCCACTGAGAATTTTTTAAATAAGTACCAGCTGTTAAAGCTTCTTTGAGTAATTCAGCATAAGTTTGAAGGATACCCCAAAGCAGTATGAGTTCGGAATTTCCTTGAACCCGAATAACTCTCATATAGTCATCTACGATATTGAGATAGTAATCTTTCTCGTTCTGTTCAGTTGAGTTTGATACAATCGGTTGACTATAGATAGGACAAGGTAAATAAAGAGATATTTGGTTGAGAGTTGCGCTGATTTGACTGAGTGCTTCAGCATCAGTAGAAGAACTTAAATTCTGAGTACAATTGGCAATGGTATCCAGAACTTCTAGAGAATAATTTTGGCTAACTTCCTGGCGATAACGAGGTAATTGTTCAGGTTTTGTTAAATATAACTTTGAGTATTTTTCCATCACATTTCTCTTAATCTGTTTTTAGCTTTAAGTAGGTTGGCGTGAAAAATTACAATGATGTAACGAAAAATTAAGGGCGAGTTTAAGGATTAAATTTAACACGTTTTGTACTATGTTTTCCTCTTTCTCTCTCCCTTAGTTTTAACTCTATCCATTACGGTATAAGTAAAGTCTAATTCGTCATCCAACATTTGTCCCTATAGCTAATCTTTTTGAGATGCTACTACCTCAGTTCAATTATATTCATCTGTGAATAGTATCAAGATGTATAAACATTGACTATCTACTTAGGTGCTTCTAGAAAACCGATTTTCACCAAATAAGTGAGACAGAGGTGCATTAGTTTTTCATTCATTGGCGGACATTCAATACTACTTCCTTCAAGCCCTTTTAATGTATTTTGGCACTCTAATTTTGGATGATGGGTATCAATAAATTGTGGATCGAGAGCGACTGGAGGTTCTTCATCTTCATCACGAATCAGAGGAACAAGAGGATACAAAGGATGGGATGATTCCACTTGTATCGCTTGTTGCCGAGCTTCTTCAAAAGAGACTATTTTTAGTCGATAGCCAAAAGATTCAATCCACTCATATAATTTACTCAAAGGAACTGGATGAGGATTCCAAAGGTGAAAATGTTTGCCGATTGAGCTTTCTTGACGAGAAAGATGGACAATGGCTTGAGAAGCATAGTCAACCGGGATAGGGTCAATAATTCGGGGATAATTAGGTAAAATTCCCATAGGAATAAAACCTCGTAAAGCTACCAGCAAATAATCATTGGTTTGGGTGGCTCCGGTTTCACTGTGACTCATCATTAGTCCAGCTCGATAGATGCAAACAGGAATGCCCCGGTCGCGAGCGAGGGTGACAATTTTCTCAGCTACCCATTTACTTCTAGGATACCCATAAGGGACTTGAACAGGATTGTGGAGCGCACGGTCATTTTCGAGGAAAGGACGAGGTGCATGGGTAGATAGTAATACATCAAGAGTCGAGACAAAGTGAACAGATTTGAGCTTTACCTGACAGGCTAATCGCAAAATCTCCTGAGTCCCCTGAACGTTAGGTGCTTTTAAGCGGGAATAAGGATAAATAAAGTTTACTAATGCCCCACTGTGATAAATTGTATCCACAGCCGCTGCCAAAGCTAAAAACTGTTGCGAAGAAAGACCAATTAAAGGTTTTTCTAAATCACCAATAACCGGATGAATTCTGGTGCTAAAAGAGTCTTCCCAAATTAAGTACAACTGTAGTGTTTTTTCCAGTCGCGTTTTACCTTCTTCAATATCAGATGCTCGTACTAAGCAATAAATATCTGCTTTCGTGTTTTTAAGTAATTGTTGGACGATAAATGCACCTAAATACCCTGTCGCCCCTGTTACCAAAACAGCATTAGGATTGCAATATTTAGCAATAGGTAGTCCTGCTGGGTTAATCTCCGGATCGAGAACAGCTTCTGATTCAAGCTGTGCTGCTGTACTATCAGAAATAACTCCCTCTAGTCCCCCTTGCTGATACATTTCAATTACACGAGCTACACCTTCTACAGTAGGTACTTTAAAGAAATAATCTAGAGGAATGGAAACGTTATATTTGTTAGATAAACGTGAAGTTAGCCGTGCAACAATCAAAGAAGTACCACCAAGCTCAAATAAGTTTTCATTCACCCCTATACGCTGCACATCCAGCACTGTAGCAAAAGCTTGAGCAATTTCGATTTCGAGGGGTGTTCGTGGAGGAATAATTACTTTCGTATCCTCAAACTGGCTAGCTTCAGGAGAGGGAAGAGCTTTGCGATCAATTTTACCATTGGGTGTTCGTGGTAGTTCATCCAGGAATACCCATAATTTGGGTATCGTGTAGTCCGGAAGATTTTCTCTTAAAAAAGATCGGAGTGTTTCTGGCGATAGAGTTGCAGAATTGTTAAGGACAACATAGCCTAGTAATCTTAGTTCACCAAAACGATCTTTGTCAACTATCACTGCGGCTTCGCGGACTGCCGAATGTAAATTGATCGCTGCTTCAATTTCTCCGATTTCAATACGAAAACCACGAATTTTCACTTGATTGTCAATGCGTCCCAAGAACTCAACATTGCCATCTTCGCGGTATTGTCCAAGATCGCCTGTGCGGTAAAGACGTGCCCCTGATTCTAAGTTAAAGGGGTGGGGAATAAATTTTTCTGCGGTTAAATCGGGGCGGTTATGGTATCCCCGCGCCAAACCCACACCGCCAATATAAATCTCACCGGGTACACCAATGGGAACAGGTTGATGATGGTGGTCTAGTAAGTAGATTTGAAGATTAGCGATCGGACGGCCAATGGGAGCTACTTGGGGGTTGTCCACATGCGGACAATGCCAGAAGGTGGCTTCAACGGTGGTTTCTGTCGGACCGTAAATGTTGTAAACTTCTGCAGATAAGTATTTGAAGAAGCGCTGCTGTAGTTCTGTGCTTACGCGTTCGCCACCGCAAAGGATATAACGCAGGCTGGTTGGAACCAGATTAGGTTCTTCCCATAGCACGGTTTGTAGAGAGGGTGCTGCTGCGTAAACGGTGATCTGGTGTTCTACCATCCGCTTCATCAAAATTGTACAATCGTAGAGTTCCCCGGAAGGAACAATGACTACTTGCGCTCCCACAGTTAGAGGCCAGAATGTAGCTGGGATGGATGGATCAAAACAATAAGAAAAGTTTTGTAAGACGCGATCGCGTTCTGTAAGAGGTAATTGGCGCTGTCGCCAACCGAGATCGCTCACGACGCTACGATGGGCAATCATTACGCCTTTGGGGTTTCCGGTAGAGCCGGAGGTGTAAATAATATAAGCGAGAGAATCGGGAGTTGAATTGGGAGGTAAATCAGTGGTGGGAAACCCAGTGATCGCATCCGCATCCCGATCCAGACAAACTTTAGGGGGATTTGACTCTGGGAAAATATCTAAAAACGATTGTTGCGTCAACAGAATTTGTACTTGGCTATCT
Source organism: Mastigocoleus sp. MO_188.B34 (assembly GCF_030065675.1). Lineage (GTDB taxonomy): Bacteria > Cyanobacteriota > Cyanobacteriia > Cyanobacteriales > Nostocaceae > Mastigocoleus. The sequence continues at coordinate 10,324 of NZ_JASJDK010000049.1, forward strand.
GCCAACATATATTGAATCCGTGGGCGAGGATAGTCTCGATCAAGGGGAACATAAACACCACCTGCTTTCAAAATGGCGAGTAATCCCACTACCAGATCGGGCGATCGTTCTAGGCAAATTCCGACCCTAGTCTCCTGACTTATACCTAACGATCGCAGATAATGTGCTAGTTGATTGGCTTGTTCATTCAGTTGAGAATAGGTTAATTGTCGATCCCCACAAACTACAGCCACCGTCTGGGGTGATCGCTTAACTTGGGCTTCAATCAGTTCCTGAATTAAAATTTCGGGATAAGCATAACTGGTTTGATTCCACTCCACTAGCAACTGATGACGCTCTCCCTCTGTAATCATGGGAAGTTCTGACCAACATCGACTAGAGTCGGCAACCATCGTTTCCAAAAGCACTTGCAGATGTCCCAACATTCGCGCAATGAAGGCTGACTCAAATCGATCTGTGTTGAACTCGATTTGTAAATCCATCCCCCGTTCTGTTGTTATAGCTGAAAGCGTCAGATCAAAAAGCGTGGTCTTGATTGGTAGCTCTAGGGGAGTCACACTCAAAGATGGCAAATCACCAAAATCCTCCCCAGAATACTCTTGAAACTGGAACATAATGAGCGCAAACTCATTAAGATGTTGTTGTAACTGGAGAATCTCAACCAGTTTCGCAAAGGGGAAATCTTGATGATCATAAGCCTCTAAACAAACTTGACGCACTCGTTGCAAAAGTGCTGTTACGGAAGGATTCCCTGATAAATCCGTTCGCAAAACTAAGGTATTCGTCAAAGGTCCAATCACTTCTTCCCATTGGGAATGCATCCGACGAGAAACCAAAGTCCCCAAAGCAATATCTTCTTGCTGACAATAACGTGCTAATAACATTTTAAATGCTGTTAGCACAGTCATGAATAAAGTCGCATCTTCTTGCTTCCCTAGTGCATCGAGTTGGTTCACTAAATCACTGGATAATTGGCAAGAATGAACTTCACTGTGATAAGTCTTCCCTGTAGTTTGAGCACGATCAACAGCTAGTTTCAAACCACTCAAATCTGTAAGCTGAGTGCGCCAATAATCAAGCTGTTCCCTAGCTTGTTGTGTTTGTATCCACTTTTTTTCCCAAGTTACGAAATCGCCAAACGGTGCTTTCGTTTTTGGTAAGGGAAGCGGCAAGTTATGAACAAAAGCGTCGTATAAAATGATTAGCTCGCGCACAAAAATCTCAACCGAAATCGAATCTGCCACAATTTGGTGTATTGTCACTAATAATACCGATTCCGTTGCCGTAAGTCGTATCACAGTAACCCGAAACAAAGGTTTTTGATTCAGAGCTAAAGGTTGTTGTATCTCTGCTTGGGCAATTTCCTGAATTCTGGTCGCTTGTTCGTCTCCAGGAATCCCGGTTAAGTCTACTACGGATAAATTAAGCGATTCAGTTGGACTGACAACTTTTAGCGGTTGACCTTCCAACTCGATTAAAGTAGTTCGCAGTAACTCATGACGCTGGATTACTTCAGAAAGACTGCGTTCAAGGATTTCTATCTGTAACGAGCCAGATAGTTTTAAGGTAGTAAAGCTATGATTTGGTACAGTGGGATCTAACTGAGCGATCACCCAAAGTCGCAACTGCTCAAAAGACAGATTAGAAGTCCCTGTACTTTGTGCTTTTTGTAAAAACTGTCCTAGAAATTTCCGTTTTTCTTCTACAGATAACTCGGAGAGGTCTTTTAAACTCATTTTGATTCTTTCCCTTTCTCTAATTCTTGTAAAAATAATTCTTCGCTGAGTAGTAAGTCTAACTGTTCCTCGGAAATATCTTCTAGGGATGCTTGCAAAAGCTCCTTATCACTATTTTTAGTTAACTCAGCCGTTTTTCGCGATTTTTCAACAACTGCCGTCAAATTAGCCACGGTTGCATCCAGGAAAATTTCACGCATAGGTACATGGACATGGAAAACCTCACTAACTTCAGCAATTAGGCGTGCTACTAACAAAGAGTGACCCCCTAAATCAAAGAAGTTGTCATATAAACCAATAAATTCACATTCGAGTAAACCGGCACAAATATAAGCAATTTGTTTCTCTGTGGGAGTTTGGGGAGTGATCTGGGTACGATCACTCTGCAGTGAAGGAATTGGGTTGATAGTAGCCAAGGCTTGTTGATCAATTTTGCCGTTGGACGTGAGGGGTAACGCAGCGATTGCTATAAAAGAGGAGGGTATCATGTAGGATGGCAGTTTTTGGCGCAAATTGGCCTTTAACTCGCTAAGTAAAGCTGGTGGGGTGGGATTGTCCTCATCAGAAGATGAGTTTTGCCGCAAATGTTCTTCCAGAGCAGAATCAACTACGACATAAGCTACCAGTTTTGAGTTATCGTGATCGGTGTGTTTGTCTAAAACGACAGCTTGCCGCACTTGAGGATGTTCTTCTAGAATTGCTTCAATCTCTCCGGGTTCAATGCGGAATCCACGCAGCTTAATTTGACGATCCAAGCGACTTATAAATTCCAGTTTTCCGTCCTGACGGTATCGGACTAAATCACCAGTACGATACAGTCGTGAACCTGAAACAGAACTAAAAGGATTGGGGATAAACCGTTCTGCAGTAAGATCGGGACGTTGAAGATAGCCACGAGCCACGCCAACTCCGCCCAGATAAAGTTCCCCAGGAACCCCCACTGGGACGGGTTGTAAATGACGACTAAGAACGTATAGTTGAGTATTAGCGATTGGATGTCCTATCGTTACTGATTCTGTGGGTTTCAGTTGTTGCAAACAAGACCAAATCGTAGTTTCAGTTGGTCCGTAGAGATTCCAGACTGACGCACCAGTTGCCATGAGGGATTGGGCTAGTCGCTCGTCTAAAACTTCGCCACCACAAAATACCTTAAATTTGTCTTTTCCTTGCCAATCTGCTTCAACAAGCAAACGCCAGGTAACAGGAGTTGCTTGCATTGCGGTTGCACTTACTTCCCTGAGTTTCTTTTTTAAAAGCTGTCCATTACTGACCTGCTCTTGTGAAGCGATCACCACAGTGCTACCGAGAATCAAAGGTAAATATAATTCCAGAGCAGCAATATCAAAGGAAAGTGTGGTGACAGCAACAAACACATCATCTGCGGTCAAACCAGATTCGCGATATAGGGAATGCAAAAAATTGACCAGCGATCTGCGTGTTACCATTACCCCTTTCGGTACGCCTGTAGAACCTGAAGTGTAGAGAATATAAGCAAGATTATTTGGGGTAGAAATCTTTGCTAGGTTTGTGTCGGGTTGGGCGATAATCTCAGATGGGTGTGAGTCTAAGTAGACCGTTGTTAGTGAGTTTACTTCTAAACATTTCAAGTGTTGCTGAGTTAGTAGTACCAACGGCTTGACTTCTTGAAACATAAAGGTATTCCGTTCCAACGGATAAGCCGGATCAAACGGTATATAAACTCCTCCAGCTTTAAGGATAGCAAGTACCCCGACGATCAAATCGAGAGATCTCTCGACACAAATCCCGACGGGAGTTTCTGCTTTAACTCCTAGCAACCGCAAATAATGTGCTAATTGGTTTGAACGTTGATTCAATTGTTGGTACGTCAGCGATTGGCTTTCATAAATAACTGCAATAGCATCGGGGTTGTTTTCGACTTGTAACTCAAATAATTCGGGTAGATCTTGTGCTGAAGAAAAGTCAACTTGGGTATCATTCCACTCAATCAGTAATTGTTGTTGCTCTGAAACAGAAAGCAAACAATCTTGTTCATAGATAGCTAAAGGTTGACTGACCATCACTGCTAAAGTTCTGACATAGTAATCCGCAAAGCGCTGTACTTCGAATTTAGATAACTGATTCCCGTCATAATTTAAAGATAGTTGAACTTGCGAGGAAAAAGGGTCTTGGACAAAATTAGCAACCCAGGTAAAGTTAGTTTCTTCAAAGAACTCACCACCCAAAAATGCTTTGCCTTTGTCTCCAAAAACTTCTCGATAAACGTGAAAGTGACTAAAATTGAATAAAGTCTCGAACAGAGGTAATTTACCGAATTGTTTCTGTAATTCGGCGAAGGGATACTGTCGAAATTTTTGGGATTCTCGCTCGACTTTCCAAGTTTCTTGGACTAAATCGATCCAAGTTCCTCCGAGTAACTGCAAACGCAAAGGTAAAGTATTAAGGAATAATCCTAAAATCCTGTCTGCATCAATTTGTTGGGGACGATTATGAGAAACTAAGCCAGTGATAATATCTGTCTGATTGGTGAGTAAACTTAATACTCGCAAATGGGCTGCTAACAGAACACTTTTGAGAGGAACACCAGCCTGACACGCGAGACGTTTTAACCCATCAGAGATTTCCGGAGATATCAAAACTTCTTGGACTTGATGCTGCGGTAATTTATCCTCTGAGAAAGGTTTTCTTAGACGAGGCAGCTTGGTAATTGTAGGTTCCTTGAGTTTTTCAAGCCAATATTGGCGGTGTTCGGCACTTTTAAGAATTTGTTGTTCATAGCTAACTAAGTCCCGGAATTTTGCGGCTGGTAAGGATGGATTTAAATTACTTTCCTGGTTTAATAAGGAAAAGTAGTGTTGGAATAATTCTGTGAGTAAAGATGCAATACTCCATCCATCTAAAATAGCGTGGTGAAAGCTTAAAGTGAGTTGGAAAGTTTTATTAGTGCGAAGATGTACTTGGAAACGCAATAATGGTGGAAAATTCCAGTCGAAGTGATGTCTTTTTTCGGTTTCTATCCATGCTTTTAATACTTCTTCTTGTTCAACAAGTGGTTGCTGGCGTAAATCCGCGACCGCTAAAGGAGTTTTTACGGTTTGATGTACCAGTTGTAAAGGTTCTTGATAACCTGTCAGTGCGAAGGAAGTTCGCAGGATTTCATGACGTTGAATCAACTGGCTGATAGCGTTGAAGAATAATTCGCGGTTAAGAGGAATTTTAAGGTGATAAGTAAATATATCGTGGTAAACGGCGCTGTCAGGGTTATATTCGCTGTGGAAAATCATACCCGCCTGGAGGAGCGTCAGGGGATAGGCATCTTCGATATTTTCTGGGATTTGGCGACGATCTTGTTCGGAAATCAGGCTAAAATTTTCTGTTTGGGGAAAAGCCTTGATTTTAGACTCAATTGTACAAATCTGTCCTACCAACTCATGAATGGTTTGATGTTGAAAAAGTTGTTCAACCGAAAGATTCAGACCGATTTTTTGCGCTAAGGTACAAACTTGGATACTGCGAATCGAATCTCCACCTAATTCAAAAAAGTTATCATGAATACCAATCTCTTCCACGTTTAAAACTTCTTTCCAAATATTAGCTAAGGATTCGGCTTCGAGATTTTGCGGGAGGACAAAATTTGGTTCTCGTTTTGGGTGAATCTTGCCTGGGATGGGGAGTGCGTGGTAGTTAATTTTACCATTCGATAGTAAAGGCAAAGCGTCTAGGAAGATAAAGGCGACAGGGAGCATATAATTGGGCAATTTGCTTTGAATAAACCGACGCAGTTCCCTGACTGTGGGAATCTGTTGCTCGCAAAGCACAAGATAAGCAACAAGCCGCCGCTCATTGGGTAAATCTTCTCGTCCTAAGACAACAGCTTCTTGTACTGTAGGATGTTGGACTAAGACGGCTTCGATTTCTCCTAACTCAATTCGAAAACCGCGTATTTTGACTTGGCGATCAATGCGCCCTCCAAATTCAATTGTACCGTCGGGTAAAAAGCGTCCTAAATCTCCGGTTTTATAAAGGCGAGAATTGGTTCTGAAGGGATTGGGAATAAATTTGGCGGCGGTTAATTCTGGATTATTGAGGTATCCTCGCGCTAGTCCTGTACCACCAAGATGAATTTCGCCAAAAAAACCGACGGGAACGGGTTGTAAATACTGGTTAAGGATATAAATCTGTGTGTTGGCAATAGGTCGCCCGATAGGAATGATGTTTGATGGGTTTTGGTTTTGACAGTGCCAGAAGGTAACATCAATTGCGGCTTCTGTCGGACCGTAAAGATTTTCTAAGGAACAATCTAAATGCTCAAAAAAGCGAGTGGTGAGTCTCTGAGTTAAAGCTTCTCCGCTACAAATTACTCGCTTCAAACTCCGACAGTTTTTCAGATTTTCTTGTTCAAGAAAAACTCCCAGCATGGAGGGAACAAAATGGAGTGTGGTAATTTGCTGCTGAGCAATTAATTTGCTTAAATAAGCACCGTCTTGATGACCACCCGATTTGGCAAGAATTAAGCGTGCTCCCGTTATGAGAGGCCAAAAAATTTCCCACACGGAGACATCGAAACTAATTGGGGTTTTTTGGAGAATTCGATCTGTAAAATTGATGGGGTAGGTATGCTGCATCCAGAATAAGCGGTTGCTAATTCCTTGATGAGTGTTCATTACAGCTTTAGGTTTGCCTGTAGATCCAGACGTATAAATGACATAGGCTAAACAATCAGGGAAAGTAACATTGAGCAGATTTGCTTCGGTTTCTGAAGCGATCACACTCGCATCTGTATCTAAGCAAATAATCTGAGCTTGGGTTTCAGGGATTTGCTCGCGGAGTTTTTGTTGAGTCAGTAGGAGGGTTACTTGAGCATCTACCAACATATAAGCTAACCGTGGAGCAGCTTCTCCCGTATTTAGGGGTAAATAAGCTCCTCCTGCCTTAAGAATACCGAGCAGTGCGATGACTAGATCTAAGGATCGCTCTATATATACGCCCACTAACGTATCAGGTTTTACGCCATGTGTTCGCAAGTAATGGGCTAGTTGGTTGACACGACAGTTAAGCTCTCTATAAGTTAAAAATTGCTCCCCAAAGATGACAGCAATCGCGTTAGGGGTTTGCTCAACTTGCACTTCAAACAGTTGATGCAGGCAGACATCCTGGGGATAATCCCTTCCGGTTTGATTCCATTCTACTAAGAATTTTTGGCGCTCTGCATTAGTCAATAATGGCAAATTGGCAATTAGCTGTGATGGTTGATTTACAATTCCTTCTAGTAAGGTCTGAAAACAATCAACCATCCGGCGAATAGTGGCGACATCAAATAAATCGGTATTATATTCCCAAGACCCTACTAGTTGTTGATCGATTTCGGCCAGGAACAGTGTCATGTCGAACTGACTGGTTTTTGGCTCTAGTTCGACACCCTCAAGCACCAAATTCCCCAAATTTATCGGTTTTCCTTGATGACCCAGAGCCAAAGTCGTCAATCCCTCATGGTGTAGTCGACGTGCTTTTTGCCACACAAACATTACCTGAAAAATTGGCGATCGCTCTGCACTGCGATTTGGTTGTAAACGTTCTACCAGTAACGAGAAAGGATAATCTTGATGTTCAAGAGCCGAAACTACTGTCGCTTGTGTTTGCTGAAGAAAGGTTAAAAAAGGCGGATTCCCGGATAAATCTGCCCTTAAAGGTAGTGTATTAACTAAGTATCCGACAACGTTATTAAACTGATACTGGCTTCTTCCAGCTACCGGAGAACCCACAATGATATCTTCCTGATTGCTCAGTCGAGACAACAATACTTGGAAAGCTGCTAACAAAAGTGTATAGAGTGTAACCTGATTATCCTGGGCCAATTGTTTCAGGCTACAACTCAATTCCGAATTGAGTGTAAATTTGTATGTAGAGCCATAATAGGTTTGAACAGGCGGTCGAGGTCGGTCAGTGGGAAGATTAAGCATCGGCAGCATTCCTGACATTTGTTTCTCCCAGTAATGCCACTGTTGCTCTCCCCAATCAGTGGCTAATAAATTATTCTGCCACTGTACATAATCTGTATACTGCAAACAACTAGGCAAAGTGGTAGATTTTCCGGTTAAAATACTATGATATAATCGGTCAAAATCCTCTACTAGCACCGCTAAAGACCAAAAATCAGCGATTGTGTGATGTAAAACCAATAGCAGGATGTACTCCTGGGAAGACTGGGAAAATAACCTGATCCGTAAGGGATTTCCCTGTTCCAAATTAAACGGACGATTAGCTTCTTGCTGTAAACGTTTGTCGAGATTGCTGAAATAATCTGTTGATAAATTCTCATAATGGAAGTCAAGATTTATCTGTGCATGGATTCGCTGTACTTGTCCCTCTGGTTCTAAAGGAAACGTCGTGCGTAATACAGAATGTCGCTCAACCAACTTTTCCCAAGCCTGTTGGAAGATAGAGAGATTCAATTCACCCCGAATGTGAACAGTACGAGCAATATTGTAGGGTGAAAGTTCGCCGGCTGAAGTCAATGAATTTAAAAAACAAAGTGCTTTTTGTCCGTAAGAAAGCGCATATTTTTCATCAGATTTCTGAGTTTTAGGAAAATATTTCTTTGTAGTTGCCTCTTGTTTGACAACCTTTTGTCGAATCTCGTCTGCTAATTGAACAATGTTATACTCAAAAAAAGCTGTTAGAGAAAGATTTACCTCAAATTGCGCTTCAATACTGTACTTAATTTCAACCAGCATTAAGGAATCTAAACTTAATCCCCCTAACGGTTGTAGTGGGTCTAAACTAAGAGGAGAAACTCCTATCATCTCTCCTATTTGCTCTTGAAGATATTCGATTAATATATCCTGTCTGTGATTAACTGGGACTTTTAAAAGTCCTGTACGTGATAAAAAATTTTCCCTAACTAATACATTCTCAGTGTCATGAATGCTGGTTGCAATAACCTGCAAACGATTGCTTAGAAAACTGGCTTTGCAAGCATGACGTTGAATTTTGCCACTAGCAGTTTTTGGAAGACTTCCTAACTTAATCAACACTACAGTATAAACTTGTAAGCTATATTCGTCGGCAATGGACTGACGAATTGTACTGAAAATTTCCTCCCAACCATCCTGATTAGCAGAGGGTTTGACTTCTTGAACAATGACAATTTTTTCTGAGTCTGCGCTATCAACTTCTACAGAGAAAACAGCACATCCTCCCATCTTAAAAGCAGAATGGCTTTGCTCGACGGTTAGTTCAATATCCTGAGGATAATAGTTACGTCCTCCAATAATGATTGAGTCTTTTAATCGACCTGTGACAAAAAGTTCTCCTTCATGTAAAAATCCCAAGTCCCCAGTACGTAAATAAGGCTCATGACTGTTTTCTGATAAATAGCAGAAGAAAGTCTGTTGGGTACTTTCTTCTTGATTCCAATAACCTTGCGCTACACTTGCACCCGATAGCCAAATTTCACCAACACAATTAGATTCACAAACCTGCAAAGTCTGGGGGTCTACAATTTTTATTTTCTGACTAGGTACTGCTTGACCACAGCCAACTAGCTTTTTACTATCTTCATCATGAGTTTCAACTTCAATAACCTGATCGTACTCAAGCGCTTTTTTTTGAAAAGACTTAATCGCCGGGAAGCGAACTTTCTGCGCTCCCGAAACTAACAAAGTTGCTTCAGCCAGTCCATAACAAGCATAAAAAGCTTCTTCACGAAAACCACAATCGCCAAATTCAGCGACAAATCTTTCTACTGTTTGTGGGCGAATCGGTTCAGCACCGCAAAAAGCGACATCCCAACAACTCAAATCGAGATTTTTTTTATCCTCAGAAGTAATCTTTTGGAGGCAAAGTTCATAAGCAAAATTTGGACCACCACTACAAGTAGCATGAGTTTGTGAGATAGTTTGCAACCATTTTAAAGGGCGCTGTAAAAAAGTCATTGGTGACATTAGCGTGACTGAAAAACCGACAAAAATTGGTTCGAGAATGCCACCAATCAATCCCATATCATGATATGGGGGCAACCAAATCACGCCTCGACTTTCTGAAGTCAACCTAAAGTTATGGCAAATTAAAGACAAATTATGCAAGAGATTGCCATGAGAAAGCATGACACCTTTTGGTGTTGTCGTCGAGCCTGATGTATATTGAAGTAATGCTAGAGTATTGGTGTCTAGTGAAGGCATTTCCCAATTAGCCCCTGCCTCAATTGGCAGAGCATCACTACATATCCAAGGGAAAGCTTCTAACAAAGATGAATGTCCGATGAATTCTTTAGCACGTTTTAAAAGGCTTGAGGTAGTTAATCCAATGGTAGGTTGAGCATCGATAGCAATAGTTTGAATGTTTTCAAGTCGTGATCGCTTACGAGTAGAGCGAGAAAATTTAGGCGGATATACAGTTACCGCTACTACACCTGCATACAGACATCCAAACAATGCAGCTATATAATCTATTCCTGGATAGTATAAAAGCAATGCACGATGTCCTGTTAAATTTAGAGATTGAAGTTTAGCTCCAATAGCACGAGCATATTGATCGAGTTCTCTGTAATTTAAGTTTGCTTCTTTAGTCAAGCTATCGGTTAAAAATGTATAGGCTAGTTTTTGAGGTTGCTCAATAGCCCGATGACGAAGAAGTTTGACAATATTGTTAGCTTTAATTGTTGGAACTTGATAGTGCATTTGATTTCAGAATTTTAACAAAATCAATAAATTTGGGCTTTCGTCTCAAAAAAATCAGCAAATAGACTTATTTTTCGGCAACGATTATCATATCTTCTGAGCAGTTGGTTAATGGTGAACCTTGCCAATTTCCGTACCCAGTAATAATTTTAAAACCTACTTGTTGACAAAGGTCAGAAAATTCGGAGAATGAATAAACTCTTACTGAATAAGGACTTGTTTCTTCTTTTGTCCCATCCTGATTGATAAAAATCCATTGACCATTAATTCTCTTAGTTACGTGATCGTAGTTTTCACTAATTTCCAGTTTTTTGCCGTTTTGAAGTGAACGTATTTCTGAAAACTTGTATTCACCACTCAGCACACGAGGAATATTTACGTCAGTGTGCATTAAAAATTTTCCTCCTGGTTTTAATGCTTGGTAGAAATTTTGAAGGACTTGAAAATTTTCCTCTTCCAATTCAAAAAAACCAAATGAGAAAAAAACATTAACGATAGCATCAAATTCATTCTCATACTTCAACAAGCGCATATCCTGTTTAAAAAATTGGACATTCTCAAGTCCCTGAGAATTTTTATTAGCAATGTTAAGCTCATGACTATTGATATCAACACCGACAACTGTCAAACCTTGGTGAGCAAGCCCGATTGAATGCCTTCCATAACCACAGGGGCTATCGAGAATACGCTGGTTGGGTTGAAGAGCGAGAAGTCTAATCAAACCTTCAACTTCACACTGAGACCTTTCATTGAGGTTTTGTGGTGTTGAGAGATAGCCATCTAAAGAGTTATCACCCTTCACGTAGTAATGACCAAAAAAGCCGCCGTATTCCATCCACCACTCTTGTTTCATAGGTTTATCAAAAACATTTATTAGTTCTTTTTCTTGTAAATTACTACACTCTTCTTTACTCATACTTTTCAACATTCCCAAAATCACTATCATTCTTGATAATGGATATCATCCCGAAAAATTAGAGGAAGAATTGAAAAAAATTTATCCCCAAATAATGACCAAGATTAGACTTGAGCTATGACCAAAACCGTCCAAAGCTGAAAAAGAAAAAGAAGGAAAGATTGGTTTTGTTTCGGTCAAAGTGAGATGGGTCATAGAAAGAAGTAATTCTTGGATGGAGAAATATAAAAGTTCAGTCAAAAAATTTGAAAGAACGCTTGATCATTCAATCGCCAAAGTAAATCTTTGTTTTATACGACTAATGCTTAAAAGACTGAGAACTGCTACCAATTAAAAGATCTCAAATGAGTTCTCTAAGACACACTTAGGTTTCAGACTGATATTGATATTTATTTACAAAAGGGTATTTGCTTTTGACACAATCCCACCACCTTCCTGCTTTATGCCTAGCAATATGCTATGTCACGCAAGGGAGCCGAAGCACTGACTACTGACAAACATTACGACCTTTCAGCTTAAATTTCGTGAGCTTTTTTACAACAATCCCTGACTTTTAAAACACGCTTTTGAAGTACTATTTCTTCACTAAGCGTAAACGATAACACCTTGTCAATTTACTGAATTTATTTTCTCTCTAAAATATTAACCTAAAATCAATCCCGAAACATAAACACTGAAACTTATGAATTTAAAAATAGTTATATATTTTTACTTAATAGTGTAGTTGACTTTCAAGGTCTACCAAGGTATGCAATGGCAAGTAAATATATTTAAATTCACATATTGTACAAATAAAATTTGATGTTATTAAGTTACTCAGTATCAATAGTAAAAGCCTAATTTAGTGTTCAAGACCCAGTGAAATAATACAGCTTTATTGTAATGAATTTTAATTTGTTAGTGATTTATACTCTTCTGTGCAAAATACAAGCAAGCTTAAATACAGCAAGTAGAATGCTGTTAAAGTTTATTGAAAGCTATTAAAAAAAATAATAAGACTTTGGTTCACAAAAGTTAAATTAAAGGTAACTGCCCATAAGCAATACGGTTCAGTTAAGGCTAAAATGCTGATTAATGATGTGAAATTTAGGAGTTTGGATCCTTTTTCCAGTGCCTCTGTAAAGAAAATACTAATATCATGACTAAAATGGCGGCTCAAGAATATGGTAAAAACATTCGTATTAATGCCATATCTCCAGGAGCGATTGATACTCCAATGTTGGATCGAGTCAAACGGGACTGGAAAGTTACAGAAAAACAACTTGTTGCATCCTATCCCATGCAAAGAGTTGGGACACCAGAAGAGGTCGCAAACCTAGTCATGTGGCTTGCTTCTGATGAAGCATCTTATGTCTCTGGGAATCAGTTTAGTATCGATGGGGGTGGACTTGGTTAAAAATCAGTTTTAACTAGTAAATATTTGCCAATAAATATTCAAATCAAAATCTCAATAAGATACAAGACCAGAAAAAAATTAAAGAATCAAGTCAACAGGAAAATGAAACTCTTATCCCTAGTTTTCTGCTTAGCAATTCCTCTGATGTTAGGTATCGATTTAGCTGTTGCAAGTAATATCAATCTTGAAAGTAAACGGGGTAAAAACTCAGTAACAACACAAAACCAAACTCCGAGATTTTCTAACCTGGAATATTTGGCTGCAGCGAATTACAAACCTGGCATAAATAAAGTTAACTTCACCAGCGAAGGGGTGAAGATGGTGGGGGATTTGTATTTACCAGCTAATTATAAGTCGGGTAGAAAACTCCCAGTAGTGATTGTTACCGGTTCTTGGACTTCGGTAAAAGAACAGATGGCGGGTTTGTATGCTAAAAAGCTTGCCGAACAAGGGTTTGCTGCATTGGCTTTTGATTTTCGCTACTGGGGGGAAAGTGGTGGTGAACCTCGTCAATATGAATCGCCAAATGCAAAGATTCAAGATATCAAAAATGCTGTAACCTATTTGCAGTCTTTACCAATTGTCGATCCCAACCGCATCGGTGGTTTGGGTGTATGTGCAAGCGCGGGTTATATGGCGCATGCTGTAGCTGAAGATTCTCGGATTAGGTCTTTTGCAACCGTTGCTGCGTGGCTACAAGAACCGGAGTCGGTACTTACTGTTTACGGTGGAAAACAAGCAGTGCGTAAGAAAATCGAAACTGGGTTAGCAGCACAAAGAAAATACGAAAAAACAGGGAAAGTTGATTATGTACCTGCTTTCGAGCAAGATAATCGTAATGCTGCGATGTCTGGCGAGCCTTTGTATTATGGGAATCCCGAACGCGGTTCAATACCAGAATGGAAGAATAGATTTGCAGTAATGTCTTGGGCTGAATGGTTGCAGTTTGATTCTATTTCTGCAGCACCTAACGTTAATGTTCCCACCCTTTTTGTTCACAGTGAAAATGCAGCATTACCGGATGGAGTACGTAAATTTTACAAGACTATGCCGGGAGAGAAGAAAGTAATTTGGATGCAAGGACAGCAATTTGATTTCTACGATCGCGAACCTTACGTAAATAAAGCAGTGCAAGCGGTTACAAATCACTTTCGAAAGAGTCTAACAGATACTAAAGTATCGCAAAAATAAACCTTTAATAGCAGAAGTAGGGATTGGGGATTGGGATTAGATAAATTCTTCTTTTCTCAGTTACCAATTACCTATTTTTTCCATTGACTTGTAAATATTCCTGTAATCAGCACAATTGCATATCCCCACAATAACCAAGCTCCAAATACTCCATTCGCTGCATCGGGGAGATTTGGAAAAAAGTATGGGAAGAAGTAATTAGTGAATGCATCGAGCAGCATTCCCGGAATCGCCAAACAAATAGCAGCATCTTTTCTTTGCACAGGCTCTATATTTTGCCAAGCAAAGAGGCTATAAGCCAATGGTGGTAAGAAAAAAACTGAGAACAAAAAACTAGCAACCATACTGACATTACTGTTAGGGATAAAAAAAGTTTCTCCCCAAAACCGGATAACTAAAGTTGCAATCAGCCAAATCATAAAACTCATAAACAAAAAGAATCCGTAAGACATCTTTTTGTTACGATCTGCATTATTGACTCCAGTATTTACAGTTTGCATGGTTTTCTACCCTAAAATGCTATAAATGAAACTACAAACAAAAACGCGAGGTTAACCTCACTTTTAAAATACGAGGAATATCTCGTGTTTGTCAATAGAATTTCTGAGTAATGACACAAGAACCTCAACAGCAATTGCGATGGCGTTTACCGAAACAAGCAAGGAGTCGAGAAAGATTTAATCGAATTTTGGATGCAGCAGCTGAATTATTTGTTGAAGTTGGCTATGAGTCTGTAACAACTGATGAAATTGCAGCGCGTGCTGATACATCCGTCGGAGGTTTATACCGTTTTTTCCCGGATAAGTTAGCTGTATTTCATGCTTTAGTCGATCGCTATTTAAAGCAACTAGGAGAGGTATTTGCAAATCTTCACACAGATGAAACCGCCAAATTACCTCTGGAAATTTATATCAGTAATGCGATCGATGCATTTGATGAATTTGTGACAGCGAATCCGGCATATAGAACCGTATTTGTACAATCTCGTTTAGTCTCAACGGAATTAATGGCAATGGATACGGCATTTAACCAAGAGATTGCTCGACAATTGTCAGCGTTTTTTATTACACGTAAACCTACACTAGAAAAAAGTCAAGCCGATTTATTAGCTGCAGTTACAGTTGAAGCCGCAAGTGCATTAGAAATTTTTTCATTAACTCGCGAGGGTAATTTTCAACAACAGGTTCTAGCTGAAACAAAGAAAATGTTGATTCTCTATTTAAAACAATATTTTCCAAATTAAATTTTACCGAGAATTGTGATACCAAATTGGTTTTGCTATTTACTCATTTACAATTTGAAAAAATATGATATGAATATCTCCTATAGGTAAATTTAAACTTTACTATGATGGCTAAAACATTACAGAAAAGATATACTACAAAGCTAAATTTCTAAGTTTTGATATTTCCCAGATATATTTGAAACTATATTGCAAACAAAAACATATCCAAAGAAAAAATAATCTCGAAATACAAATAAGGAAATTATATATAAATAAATGCTCAGATCGTCTCGCCGAAAAATTATTATTAGTACGCTCGCTGGATTAGCTGGAATAAGTACATCGCTTAGCAAAACTCAAGCACAAACTCAACCTTCTAAAGATAGTAATGTAAATAATATTCGTTTACCTCAAAATAATGACATCAATAACACTCAACTGCTACCCGAAGATCAGAGTGTCAATAATATTCCAAAACCCCAGAATGACAATACCATTCACATCCCAATCCAACAAACGAGTGACAAGGTAGAGATTATCAACACAGTTAATAAGATTGCTTTGATGTCAGACTTACGTAACTGGAAAGAGGTTCTTGCTGAGTTTACCGATAAAGTTGAATTTGATTATACTTCTTTATTTGGTGGAGAACCGATTCATGTTCCTGCACAACTTCAAGTAAAAGAATGGGAAGAGTCTTTTGCAAAAAATTTTAAGATAACTCAACATATACTCGGAACCCATACTGTTACGCTAAATGAAAATCTAGGAACTTGTATTTCTAACTTCCAAGCTCATCATGTCTTTCTGGAACCAAGAAAAGGTCAAAGTTGGACATTAGGTGGTACCTATAATCATGAACTAACTCGATTAGATGGTGTTTGGAAGGTGAACAAAATGAAAATGACCGTTAATTGGGAAGAAGGGATTAGACCTTTTTGAAGCAAGCACCCCAGGAGGGGAAGTAAAAAGTAAAAAGTAAAAAGTCAAAGGTATTACAAGTTCAATTTACGTAAATGGGTTGATTTTGGATCGCTTTTTCATTCCAATCAGTTGGAGAAATAATACTACCATCTCCAACACTCTTTAATTTTGCTAACATCAATTCATCTCTTTGCTGCCAAATTTCAAATATTTCTTTTCTTCCATCATTGAGCATTTTAGAATCAATTTGATAAGTAAGAGTACTTTTCTTCAATTTCAAAGCTAATAAATTCAGTAATCGACCCAAAATAATAATCCCTGAGGTTGAATCTTTACCTCTAGCAACATTAATTTCCAAAATTCTTTTAATATGCTTACTACATTCTAAAGCTGTATTTTTCATCAACAGTAAATCTGGATCGCGATCGGTAAATATTCGTTGCGGATCTAGAAATTGGTTTAGACCTAGAGCTCTTAAAGCTTCTATTTTTAGAGTGTAGTTTTTTACGTCAGGTAAGAAGACCTTTCCATCTCCCCAAGACAATTGTTGGAGCCATTCTTGTTTATCTCGCAGACGGAAGTATTCTAAATCGTGGGTGAGATAGTAATGGATTAACAATTGATAATAATACCCTTTATCATCTTTTAATTTAAGTTGGGGAGTCACATCGATTCCATATCTATGTCTGAGGACATATTTATTAATTTGATAGCGCTCGTTTTCAGTTAAAGATGGTTTAATTATTAGTCTGTCATATTCTATATAATCAATATCCCTCGCATTAGCCACAGAATTTGCTGTTTCCAATTGTTTTTGACGTTTAATCTTCTTGATATTGCGGTTAATATTTGTATTTCTATTCCGACTCTTTTCCCAATCTTTACGAGTTTTGACAATTTCTAAAATCAGTCTCCTTCTCGTTGCGACATCTGAAGGATCGGTTGCTAAAAATGCTTGACGTAAATCGCGAATAATATTTTTGTAAGTGTCATTACTCCGAACTTGAACCTGATTCCCATCAGCAATTAAACCATCCTTCATAGCTTGACGGTAAATACTCACCGAAGCATTGATTCTTGCTGATAATTTTGCCCAAGTTCGCAAATGAATGGGATCGTAAACTAAAGGTAAATCTACATCAATTTTATATAGAGGACTTAGTAAAGCTAGATTTTCTTTTTGATTTTCTTGATACCAATGGGATAGCAAACGATAGTTAGTGCTACCACTACCGATTAAACCAATACCTCGCTTCGCACACCAAACGATTCTGGGTACATCATCGCGGACTCTAGCTAAGGCTTGTCGAGCTTCAGAATCAGGAATTACACCTTGAAAGATACCATAAACTCGGTCGAAATGTTGAACATCAATACTAATTCCCGTTCCCAGACTGGGAGTGACAAAAACTGCTTGATAATCAATAATTTTTTTGTTGATGGATTCAACAATATCTACTGCTGGGTGACCTGGTGTATTAGTTGTGTGACTGCTGACCACTAAAGTTTGAGGAAATTGATATCGTAATTTTTCTAAGCGTTCTTTAAGATATCTTTCAATCGTTTCACAACTGTAACGCCCAGAACGACTATCTGTAGTAACATAACATTTTCTTCCAGCCATTAAATCTACTTCTAATTGTTGAATTAATGGTGTGGGATTGGGAGAATCGTAAAAAGTTACGTCCCAACCAATTGTGGGTTTCCATTGATTTTCCACAATCCAAGGAGCGATTTTAATTCCTGACAGTCCCTGTAAATACTCTAAAGAAATGTCGGATAAATCCGCATCCTGAGCAATTACTAATCCCCCAGTACTCAAAACAGTGGAAATTAATTGTCCAAATGCAGTGAGAATTTTCACTCGCTTGGAAACACAAGTACTACTATTAAGTAAATGCCATAAAGATTGTTCTACTTCATCTAAAATTACAATTCCACCTCGCCAATCTTCAGGATTTAGTTTCCAAATTGAATCTATACATAATCCTAAATTTTTAGCTCCTAAATTTGTGGAAAGGGAAGCAGAAAAATTGAGAATGGAAAACGGTGAATCAGATATTTCAGTTTGGGTTTGAGTTTGAGTTTGAGCATAAGCTTGAATATTTCTATATTCGTTCGTTCCCAATCCCCAATTTAAACCAACTTGTTCGCATAAAAACCGTCCCAACTGAATTCTGTGGGTAATCAACAAAACTGGTTTTTCTGTACTAATTGCCCGTTTGATAACAGGTTGTAATGCGGTAGTTTTTCCCGTACCTTTAGCTGACTTGACTCCTACTAAACCCGATTGAGGAAAAGGTATTTCTCCTAAATAACGTCGGTTAATTGTGAGATTGGGGGTAAAAGTTAAAGCTTTGTGGGGTTTTACTTGAGCGAGATAAACTTCTAAATCGACACTTTGAGCATAAATTTTCTCAAAAGCAGTCGCTCCCTTCGCAACAATAAACTCATCCACACCTTTTTCTTCACCGGGAAGTTCAATTACTCGTACCGGACAAGTTTTCTCTTGAAATAAAAACCCCAACTGGGAAATCGCATTACTGACCGCAGCAATTTTCTTCGGTTCCGTTTCAAAATCAAAACAAATGTAAATAGTACGCTTTGCAATTGTAAAAGCTGCTAGGTCGGGAATCAACTGACGACGAATAACTTTACCAAAATTATTTTTAACAACTCGATAACCACTATTAATTCCCGGAATTGCGATCGCAACATAGCCCTGACTCAACAGGGTAGCAGCTTTCTTTACTCCCTCACAAATAATCAGAGGGATGTTACATTCCATCACCCATCGCCAAAAACCGATAGCTTCCCCATGTTCGCCAATGGGAATATTTTCCGGCATAGGAACATTGTAACGCTCTTGAACCTGTTGCCAAACCAACAAAGGCACCCGCAAGCAAAATACCCTTGTCCCCATACAGGGAGGATGTTCGTATTTTATCGGTTTACCTTTTTCATTGTGTCGCGGTTGATTGGGCTTAAAACAGCCCCATTCCATTGCTTTCCAATTATTTACAGGATCCAGTCCAGAACACCACCAACCACCATCAGTTATGTGAGCGTAACGTTGCAACCACTGACTCTTGAGCATTCCCGTATTTGTACGGGGAACTTGCTGGGAAATCAGCAGATAATCATAGGCTGTTGTGTCTTGTAAGGACTGAAAATTGAGTTTTGTGATGTGTAAATCTATGCCACTACTGTTAACTAATTCTTTTAGGTGTTGTGGTTTGAGATGATCCAGATGCATTGAGGACAACGGAAAAGGTGACGATAAGAATAGAAACTTACCATGCCTTTTCCAATTTTTATAGAAGTATTTTTGGTGATTTTGGGTTGCCTTTTGCTACCTAGTAACGGGAGACACATCGGTTTGTTTTGTCAAGGGTTGGTTTTTCCTGTTTGTATGGTGGAATTAATAAATTTGTATTGTATTACTCAGGTGTATGTTTTTTTAATTTATCCGTATAATTATCAGCGAGTAAATTTTTGGTATCTATAGTTACGTTTTTTCATTAAAACTTTTTTATCTCCACAGCAAAGTTGATATATCATTGACAGTTTGCCTATTTGCGGGGTTGATCTAAATAAATTTTATTCATTGTATTTTGTGCGAGCAAAGATAAATATCTGTGGTATTTTGGTGTAATCCTACACAATTACTTCAACAGACAATAGTTCCCACATCCATTTGGTGTTTTATGACAGAAAATTGGTGTTCCAAAATTTGGAGTTTCAGAATTTGGCTTTCAACGACAAAGAAAAATCATCAGCATCCGATATCCGGAGCTACTGATGATAAACTGATATATGGTGTAAGGAAATTAGAGAATTAAGATCATAGAAAATAAAGATAAGTCTTAAGACATAGAAGAGAATTTTAAACTTAAGCTTTCTGCAGGCTAGCGTAACCAAAAGTAGCGTTGAATTTTTCGCACCAGACTCCTACAGATTTGAACTCATCTAGATTTACATTATCGGGAATTTCATAGGTTTGAGCGCCTTTGAATTTTTGAATTTTTGCGAGGGTAATGTAATTTCCTTCCTTAATATTTCCAGGTACGGTGCTGCTTTTATGCAAGATGATTTTGACGTCGGGACCATTACCAGTACTAAAAGCTGCATCAAATTTGAGATAGTGCTTACCATTCATGTTGACGATTTTGGCTTTACCGGTGGTTGCTTTTTCAGACTTAACAAAGTTACCAGATGCAATTAATGATTCAGATTTGGCTGCAACTATAGTAGTTTGTTTTGCTTTCAGGTCTTGAGCAGGTTGTGCGTTAACTGCTAATTGTCCAAAACTACCAAATAATACGATGGATACGATTCCTAAACCAGCGATTTTGTTGAATTTCATAATAATTGCTCCTTCAAGCTTTGTTTAATAGCATTACGTGATTAGGTTAGGAAATTGATGAATCCTCAAACAAGAACAGTAGTAAACTTTTGACTTTTTACTTGCGCGCAGCGCTGTCCCTTTCCTTGATTACTAATATCGGGGATGAAACTGAGGAGTCAGTGATTGGTAAATGAGACTTCCCTAAGAGTTATCTGAGAAAACTGAGAGAGTTGGGTGATTAAAATACGCAGTTTGTAATTTGTGAGGTGCGTAGTGCGTAGCAACCAATATAAATCAATACGGTTCAGATAAGCCTAAATTTCTTCGTAGAGACGCGACAGAGGCTAACGCCGACGCCGCAGGCTCTGTCGCGTCTCTACAGGGTTACTTGTTTAAAAAAAAGTCTTAACTGAACTGTATTGCAATATAAATGATACGGAATCTTGGTTATTCGAGGTCGAATTAAGGTTTAGTTTATAAGATATTTAATCTGAAGCTTTCTTGGTGTTATTTGATTGTGTTTTGTTACTAATGTTGCACTTTATTTAATATTGATCGCTTTGATGAACCCCGAATTTATGCGTGGTGTGATTCTTCAACTATTTGAATATGAACCCTGCTTTGAATCCTTTGAAGCTTGGACAGATCGTCATACGATGATGCTAACTGTTGTTCATCTGATGATTGTTGCAAAGGCTTTTGGGCTATATTCTTTTCGATGGAAGATTTTGTCACCACTCAATTTCTATCCAAATCATATTCAAACATATAGATGTTTGAATATTTTAGGTCGTATTTACTTAGTATATTGATTTTTGTCTTATTGAATATATGCTTAAATGTAATTAGCGTACTAAGTTTTTAGATGTTTGAATTTTTGAAAATGTGAATATTTAAATGCAAGAATTATAATGCTTGACAAATGTTGAAAAGCTGAGATACTTAAGCATCTGAACATGTAAGCGTAGAGTGCTATTTGCCACAAATATTTTGCTGGGAGGATTGTAAACGAGAAAAATGATAGTGACCGTAGCAGCATTGAAAGGTGGTGTGGCGAGTGTGATTCGTTTTCTCTAAACCTTGTAGATTAGGGCTTCAGCTGACTGAAGATAGTCTCAAGGGGGACGAGAAGCTTGGTTTAAATTAACTTGAACCTTGACAACTTAATGTTTGATGTAAGGCGCGGAATATTACAAATTGTAAATTCTAATTCCTTACCTCCCTGGTGATGGGAGATAGCAATATCCTTATTTCGTCAGCCTGACAACTGACGGGGTAAAGCGGGATGTAAAGCGGGTAATCTGAAATTCGGTAAGAAACCCCCGCAAGCTGGAAGGGTATGATTAGCGAAAGCAAACCTATGTCTGAACCTACGTTACCGCCAACAAGCTCACCCGAATTTAGAAGCTTGAGTCAAAATGACACGGCTTAAATGTCTTCTAGGCTTTCCGAGCTAGAAGAATCACTCAAACTGTTCCTTTAACTTTGCCAGTAAAGGAAATCACACAGTATAAGCCCGTAGGATAGTAGGAATCTAACCCCCTCGTAAAACAAGCATTAGGAACGAAGTAACTTAATAAGTTTCTCTTAAGGAAGGTCGATTTCTTAAGTAGTCATTCAGGCGCATGAACTTATTAAGCAGGATTGTATCAGAAGCAAATGCCTTGTTGTAATGACAAGGATACGCTGACGGATACACGGAATAGTGGAGATAAAAACCGTGAGTAAGAGTATACAAGTCATGAACACAGGAAATCTGATGTATGAATGGAAGGATATTCCCTGGTGCAAGCTAGAGAAACAAGTCTTCAAGCTCCAGAAACGAATTTATCAAGCCTCAATCCGTGGTGATGTCAAAACAGTAAGAAAACTCCAAAGGCTTCTACTAAAATCCAGAGCAGCAAAGCTACTCGCAGTAAGAAGAATAAGTCAGGATAATCGTGGCAAGCGAACCGCAGGGATTGACGGGATTAAAAACCTTAAACCCAAACAACGGTTGCAACTTGCGGCTAATCTTGAGTTACCTAAAAAAGCAATGCCCATACGTCGCGTCTGGATTCCAAAACCTGGAAAGGAAGAGAAGCGATGCAGCCCGGTCTTGGGGGTTTCCCCCATGAGCGACTGCATCAAGAAGCGACCATTAGGCATACCTACAATGCGGGACAGGGCATCACAAGCCCTAGCAAAGCTAGCACTAGAACCAGAATGGGAAGCTCAATTTGAACCCCATAGCTACGGTTTTAGACCTGGAAGGTCAACCCATGATGCGGTCAAATATTTATTTCTCAGCATGCGCAGACAAGAAAAATACGTACTGGATGCGGATATCAGTAAATGTTTTGACCGAATAAACCACAAAGCACTTCTAAATAAGCTAAATACCTTCCCACTAATGAGAAGGGCAATAAAAGCCTGGTTAAAGTCGGGAGTAATGGAAGGAAATAAAATCTTCCCAACCAACGAAGGAACACCGCAAGGTGGATGTATTTCGCCATTATTGGCAAATATAGCTCTGCATGGATTGGAAGATTACATCAAATCATCCTTCCCTAAAAGTAAAAAACTGGGAAATATAAAAGAAGCAAGCTGGCAACCTACAATTGTCAGATATGCTGATGACCTAGTAATACTGCACCGGGATTTAGAAGAACTAAAAAGAGCTAAGAACTTAGCTCAGAAATGGTTGAATAAAATGGGTTTAGAATTTAGCCCCACTAAAACCAAAATCTGTCATACATTCTACGAATATGAAGGAAATGAATCTGGATTTAACTTCCTTGGATTCACCTTCAAACAATACCCATTAGGTAAAAGAAATCGTAGAAAAGTAGCAGGAGGTGGTTACAGTAGGGATGCATTACATAAGACCATAATTACGCCCACGCAAGATTCCATCAAGAGACATAAAGACAAATTAAGCCAAATTATTGATGGATATAAAACTGCAACTCAAGAAAAACTAATAGGAATTCTTAACCCAACAATTGTAGGTTGGGCGAACTATTATTCAGCAGTTAACTCCAAAGAAATATTTGGTGATATAGACCATTGGCTTTATATAAAACTCAGAAGATGGGCTAATCGTAGGCATCCTATGAAGCCAAAACATTGGATTGCGAATAAATACTGGAATGTTGATTCATTAGGCAAATGGGAATTCTCTGAAGATAATATTCCTCTCAAAGAACATAAAAAAACACCCATTAGAATGCACATCAATGTTAAAGAAAACCGCAGTCCATTTGACGGAGATTGGACTTACTGGAGCACCAGAAGAGGTAAGCATCCGGGTCTGAGACCAATATTAGCAAAACTTCTTCGGACACAAAAAGGTAGATGCGCACACTGTAAGTTAAACTTCACTTTAGAAGATGTAATCGAGGTACACCACGTAGACCTCAATCACAAAAACCAGAAGTATAACAATCTACAGGCACTACACGGACATTGCCACGACCGCAAACATTGAGGTACTGTTGCGAGCCACTATTACGAGGAGCGCAGTGAATTGAAAGATTCATGCTGCGTTCTGAAGCCGAGTCAGAAAGGTGACTTTCTGGCTTAGGTTAACAATCGACTACAGCATTGCACTTAGCTACTTATTTCCAACAAAAGGCTGATACCCTATTGATCGATGGTGACCTTAATCGCAGTGCGTTGGATTGGTCTAATCGGGGTAGTTTGCCATTTAAGGTTGCTGATGAGAAACATGGAGTTCAATTAGCAAGCCTTTACGAACATATAATTATTGACACGGGAGTAATACCTAATAATGATGAATTAAAAACTGTTGCTCAAGGGTGTGATTTACTAGTTGTACCAACAACTCCTGATGCTGTAGCTTTAGCTGCTACCTTACGAATGGTGGAAGCACTAAAGGAATTTCAGGTTAATTATCGAATTCTACTGACTTTGATTCCTCCGAGTCCAAATAAAGCTGGAGTGGAGGTGAGAAAGGCTTGTATTAATGCTGGTTTACCGATGTTTAAATCTGGAATTCGTCGACTTGCAGTGTTCCAAAGAGCAGCTTTGGAGGGGGTTCCAGTTAATGCAGTAAAAGACCCTTACGCCCAGATTGCTTGGCGATGTTACTTTGAAACAGGAAAGGAGATTTTAGCGTGAGTCCAAAGAGAAAAAATAGCCGTTTTGACGATTTAATTGATGCTGCTCAGAACCGTATATCTAGAGATAGATCCCAGTCTAATGAGGTTCAAAGCAGTCCGAGGAGTAAAAGTACTGACCCCAACTATACTCGTACCACAGTTTATTTGCCGAAACAATTACACCGACAGCTTAAAACTGCTGCAGCTTCTGAAGCTAGACAAATGAGCGATATCATTATTGAACTAATTGAGGAATGGTTTGAGAAAAGGAATGGGAAGTAATCAGGAGACAGGAGCGATTGCAGGTTCTCTGGGCGGAATTTCCGTTCCATAATGGGCTTTATATATGAATTCTATATTTTTCTGCACCTTAATTAAGCAACTGTGCCATAGTTACTACTAAAGTTTGGGGTAAGAATAGCCATTCCTGTTTGAACTGCTTT
>NZ_JASJDK010000174.1 GCF_030065675.1 Mastigocoleus sp. MO_188.B34
GATTTATGATTGGGTGGTTGTGAGAATGTGAGCAATTACTCTTACATCAATATTGAGTCTTTTCAAGCATTAAGTGCAATCTCTGATGGAAAGATTTACTCTTTGTAATTAAAATCGAATCACACTCACAAAGTACACTTAAACTTATATATTGCATCATATTTACTAAGAATTAAAAACTCTAAGAATAACAACTCTATCCTTCTCTTATCAGCTTAAAACAGCTAACAAGAGATTCAGAGGCTTGGCTCTTTGTTCTTGTAACTAATGCAATATATCAGCTTGCTACGATTTTTATTTGTTTGAACCACACATCTGCACACCAAAACTTTCGTAGAGACGAATTGATGATTTGTCTCTACGGAAGAATTTATTTATTCGAAGTTAGCTGCTGACAAAGTAGGTGCGGGAAAATAGTTTATAAGCAATAACTAGAAAATCAGCATCAAACTACATTCTGTGTGTTTATTTCTAATCCTCCACTTAATGGTGATATTTATTACATGTAAGTAATTAATTCTATTCCCATTCAATAGTTCCAGGTGGTTTAGAAGTAATATCAAAGACTACGCGATTAACACCTTTGACTTCGTTAACAATTCGATTAGAAATAACTTCTAAAACATCGTAAGGCACTCGTGCCCAGTCAGCAGTCATACCATCTTCACTTGTGATAATTCGTAAGACAATAGGAAAAGCATAAGTACGCTTATCACCCATGACACCAACACTACGAATTGGTAATAAAACAGCAAATGCTTGCCAGTATTCGTTATACAGACCTCTTCGGTTAATTTCTTGACGCACGATTAAATCAGCATCTCTTAAAATATTTAACCGTTCAGCTGTAACTTCACCAATAATGCGAATTGATAAACCCGGTCCAGGGAAAGGATGACGTTGAACAATTTCCTCAGGTAAACCAATAGAACGTCCAACTTTGCGAACTTCATCTTTAAAAAGCTTACGCAGTGGTTCGACTAATTTGAACCTCAGATCTTTGGGTAATCCCCCCACATTATGGTGACTCTTAATTTTAACTGCGACACGCTCCCCAGTTCCCGGATCCACATTGGTGTCAGCAGATTCAATTACATCCGGATATAAAGTTCCTTGTGCCAGATAATCAAAAGGTCCCAATTCCTTGGAACTTTCTTCAAAAACACGGATAAACTCATGTCCAACAATCCGACGTTTTTCCTCGGGATCTATGACTCCACTCAAGGCAGACAAAAAGCGTTCGCGAGCATTTACATACTCTACGGGAATGTGAAACTGCTCTTGGAATAGCTTAACCAAGCGCTCTGGTTCGTACTTGCGCATAAAACCTTGATCGATAAAAACGCAAGTCAAGCGATCCCCAATTGCTCGATGCATTAAAAATGCCAGCGTAGAAGAATCAACTCCTCCAGACAAAGCTAGTAATACCCGTTTTTGACCAACTTTGGCACGAATTTCACGAATAGCTTCCTCAACAAAAGCCTCAGTTGTCCAAGTTGGTTTGCAATTGCATATTTGAAAGACGAAGTTTGAAATTAAAGCCGAACCACCGATGGAATGTACAACCTCGGGGTGAAATTGAACTCCATAAAGTTTTCTTTCATGATCCGCAATGGCAGCACAGGGAGTATTCTCTGTATGGGCTAACAAATCAAATCCAGGTGGCATTTTTTGTACGGAGTCTCCGTGACTCATCCACATAGTTGTGCCATCTTCCACATTGGTAAGCAAATATGTGGGGTCATCTATGTGTAAAGATGCTTTACCATATTCAGCCAACTCGGCTTTTGTAACCTCTCCTCCCAGTTGCTTCACCATTAGTTGCATTCCATAGCAGACTCCCAAAATCGGTATACCCAAATTCCAAATTTCTGGGTCACATTTAGGAGCATTTTTGTCATAAACCGAATTAGGACCACCAGAAAACACAATCCCTTTGGGATTTAATTTGCGTAGTTGCGCTGCAGTTGTTCGATAAGAAAGAACCTCTGAATAAACTTGAGTTTCTCTGAATCTCCTGGCTATAAGTTCTGAATACTGAGAGCCGAAGTCGAGAATCACAATCATTTGACGATTTACCTGTCCCAAAGATTTTTCTTCTTGAGACATTACTTCTGTTGGTAGAGTCACCGCTGTAGTCATGATCGGGAGAGTGTGAGTTGAATTGAATGACAAAATAGTGGCTATTCGGTTTAGTTAAATACCATTTTTCGCTCTTTTCGCGTTGATAATGGTATTAGATAGCATGCAGACACATGTTCACATGCGTCTGTTTTTACCCAGATACGTATAAATGGTATTAAGAAGAAAAACTTAGTCTGGCGTGGTTACCGAAAAACTATTAATTGGTTTTCACTGTTTGTGATTATTCATATAAAGTTAACATAATTTTGTCGGTCACACGCAATTTGTTTGAGTTCTCACAATATCTTGACAAAGGTATTAAAACAAGTAATAGCTTAATTTACTACTTGGATATGAGTAGTATTACTCAAAGTAAATAAGATTTTTTTTATTGTCTCAAAAGTACATTGTTTGTATTAAAGTCACGTTGTTTGTTATGGAATTATATGTCTTTTTTAATACTGATAAACTATCTTTGATTTCCACAAATACTGTAAAAATAAGTGTAAAGTAATTCATAAGACAACGAAGATGATAATTAATAAGTGACAAATTATAAAAAATGAGGAATATTGAAGTTTGGCTTCTCAATTCCTCGAACTCATGTATGTATAAAGTTTTTCGAGTATATTAAATTCCGACAGATGATAGTAAAGATTCCATATTTTCCCTAGACATTCCTTTTTCGATATAGCGAGGAGTTTCGGGATTGTAAGGACTTTCAAGGCGATCTATGGTGATTATGGTTGCATTATCGGGCAAAACAGGAATATCTGGGTCGAAGGAGGTAGGACGCATTAAAGAACTAGCAAATCCTCGAAAAATTGCTATTCTATCTTCTTCGCCATTAATTTCCACTGATACAAGCAAAACTTCTTTGGGATAGTTGGCGGTATATTTTTCCAACCGCTTACCAATTGTATCTTGCATAAAAAATTCAAAACTAGTCTGGATTGGTCACATCAAACTGACGATGAGATATGAAGTAGAAGTAAAGGAATTTTTAACTGTTAAATATCCAACTTATAATGCGTGCTAAGGTCATTGCCCATGTTAGCCTTATTACACTGCTATTAAAAGCAAAGATATTGAATAATTATGTTTTGGAATTCCCAACTTCAATAGAAGATCTATTTTTGGAATATTCCACTTTGTAATATTCCAATTACAAAGCATTACTGTTTGATTGCCGAACGTCCGCGCTTATTAAGCTTAACAAATGCAAAATAGCAAAAATAAGCTATGTACATTGTTAAACCAACAATACCGAAATTTCCTAGACCACTTACATCATTATCATGATGAAAATATTCTTTGAAAATTGATGGTGCTTGTAACCAGACTTGACAAAAATTTGTCTTGAAGTTTGCAGGTGAAACACAATTCAAAAAAGGTAAAGTAGCGATCGCGCCCAAAACACAATATAAAGTGATAGCCCAGCGCCAAGAAGAAAAAATCAGTTTTAAAGGACTATTAGGCTGATATTCAATCTCATCGTTCAAGTCTATCCAAAACCATAGGGAAATTGGAATTAGGATTCGTCCTGCAAGTCCAGAAATAAAGGCTATTCCATGACCACCCATCATTAAATAAATGGTAATTAAAAGCAAACTTGCTACGCGCCAGTAAATAATTAACAAGCGTTGCATAGCTTCTGCTTTCTCTACAAATACCCAAGCTAGTAGAATCAGGGGTAAGATTACTGTAAACAATACTGCTAGTCGGTAATCCATCCACACTAGCCCGGTAAACCAAAGGTCATTCATAATTTTTTTAGTGACAATCAATCGGGAAACCTGACTCGGTAGCTGTTTGCTAACAGCGTTACAAATCCTTGCTACTAGCCAGTTAACAACTGAACATATAATAATCAGTAATTTGACTGTGGCAAAGATATTTTGATGCTCGGTGAAGAATTTAGATAGATTTTAAGTTTTATTCGCTTTTATTGCCTAGGAGATGGCATATTCCTTACTTGGTATTGATATATATACAAGTAATTTGCAATAAATAACTTGCAATACATAAATCCTCCTTTTGTCCCTTCCAGATCGAAAATCAAGAACAAAAGGAGGTTATTGTTTGCGAATATAGAATATGAACTGTTATTAGTCAATGTTAGGGAGCCTAGGATTATTCCCCACACTGAATAACTTGTTGAGGTTGTTCGCCTAAAAACTCAAATTACAAGCTGAAAATTGATATGGTCTAATCGTCGTATACTCTGCATTCTGCAGCTTCAGGATTGTCGTCACAATATTTTTCGAAGGAGGTTTTTTGCTTCTCTTGACGTTGATGGGATGCTTCAGCTTGTAATTCTTCAACTGCATCCCAAGCTGCTGCACATTCTGCAGAACTATCGCCGGAAGTATCGCAAACCTCACGAGCTTGTTTGACCTCTTCGCTAATTTTATTCTGGATATCACTCATTGTTTTTCTTACCTTTATGTTGTTAATACAAGTATAGAAAAATTCCTACATAGGCAATTAATGTCGCTATGTGTCTTCATTTTACATAATTAGACTACGACCTTTAGTAATTTATTACTAAGTGAGATTGAGATTATATTTAGCTCACACAAGTCATTATCGAACTTCCAGGGTAATTATTCTGAGGTTTTCATCCTTTGGATCTTTTAATATTTTTATAAATTATTATTCATCAGAAATGAATAATAGAATGTCTGTGGACTATATTTGTAGGACAAGCCGGAAATTAAATGTCTGCTCGATCCTAAATGGGGCAAGACACTATGGTTTTTATGCTTGGCAAAGTCTTCCGTAGGATATATTCTATACTTTTATGGGAGAAGCAAAGAGTAAGTAAAAGCCTCAAATAAAGCAAGGGGAATTAAGATTAATGTCAGACAAAATGCGGTGGGCAAATGCTCTCTCAACCCGTCCTTCCCTAGAAGCAGCAATTACAGATGTTGTCGAAAAAGCAACATCTTTGCTCGCAGTACCTGCAGATTTAGGACTGGTTTTCATTTCGTCTGCATTTACCAGCGAATATTCCCGACTCATGCCTTTACTTGCTGAAAAACTTTCAGTACCGGTACTAATTGGTTGTAGTGCTTCTGGTGTGATTGGGATGACAAAATCAGGAGTGACTCAAGAATTAGAAGCAGAGCCAGCTTTAAGCTTGACATTAGCCTACTTGCCAGATGTAGAAATTGAACCTTTTCACTTGATAGCTGAAGAATTACCAGACTTAGATAGTTCTCCGGATGAATGGGTAGATTTAATTAATGTCCCACCTTCTTCTAAGCCTCAATTTATTTTATTTGCAGGTCACGATCCTGCTGGTATTAATGATTTATTACAAGGGTTAGATTTTGCTTATCCCGGTTCAGTGACTATCGGAGGACAAGCAAGTTCCAGTATTGGCGGTCGCGTTGCACTTTTTTATCAAGATCGCTTGTATCGGGAAGGAACTGTAGGTATTGCCTTAAGCGGGAATATTATTTTAGAAAGTATTGTTGCACAAGGGTGTCGACCTATTGGTCAGCCTTATCAAATCACTAAGGGTGATAGTAACATCATATTAGAATTAGATCGACAAGTCCCATTAATTGTATTGCGTGATCTAATTGATAGTCTTACAGAAGAAGAACGAATGTTAGCACAAAATTCCTTGTATGTGGGCGTGGCGATGGATGAATTTAAATCTTCTTTGGGACGAGGAGACTTTTTAGTTCGTAGATTATTGGGAGTTGACCCCTCTGCTGGAGCACTTGCCATTGGCGATCGCGTCCGCAGAGGACAACGCTTACAATTTCACATTCGGGATGCGCGGACTTCTGCTTCTGATCTAGAGTTACTCCTAGAGCAATACCAAAGTCAGCGCGATAATAAAGGTCAGGCAGCCTGTGCTTTAATGTTTTCTTGCTTGGGTAGGGGAGAAGGACTCTACGGTAAACCCAATTTTGATTCTAAATTATTTAGACGCTACATTAAAGATATCCCTTTGGCTGGCTTTTTCTGTAGTGGTGAAATTGGTCCTGTGGGCGGTAATACTTTTCTGCATGGTTTTACCTCGGTATTTGGTATTTGCAGACAAGCCGGAGAGTAATAAAGTGCTGCAGTTATCAATTAGATTTAGGGTGCCATCTTCGGCTAATGCAGCATATTTTTTAAAGTAATTACCAATTTTCTCTGGGAACAGATCGCAATCAAATAAGGTATCTCCATCAGCAATATTTGCCCAAAATTCCCGTAAACTGGGAGCCATTGCTTCTGCTTGAGCTAACGGAATATTTAAGGGTGGTAATGTCAAAAACTTAACAAGAAATGGGAAACTGCGATCGCCCATCCACTTGCGGGAACTGTACTGCAGATTGGGAAATTCGGGTACTGACTCAACACGATAGGACATTACCTGTAACCATTCTCTGCCATATTTATCTTCGTGGAATTCTAGTAACCTGTAGGGATGGGGATAGCTGACCAAAGAACCTGTTGTTACTTCGTATATTCCCTCACTGTAAGCAATATCTTGTACATGTAAATGTCCTGTAAATATTAGTTTTACCCCGTAGCGTCGGAGAATAGCCAATAAATCTGGAGCATTATCCAACATGTAACGACTTGCCATTGGATGACGAGATTGATTGGGCAAGTGCTCTATTACGTTGTGATGTACCATCACTAGGACAAGCTCATTTTTTGCTTGTGTCAGTACTTTTTCTAACCAGCGTAATTGTTTATCACCTAAATGCCCGATTTGATTTCCTTGTTCGTTAAAATAATTGGAGTTTAGACCAATTAATCTAACTCCGGGGATTAATTCACAAGTGTAGTAAAGTTCTTCAGTATCAGCGTAACCAAACTTGCGATAGTAACTAGGAAAAGTAGAAAAAGCTATGGATTGCTCGTTTGCTTCTAATACGGGAACATCATGATTTCCTGGTATGACGTAAGTAGGAAAAGGTAACTTACTTAATCTTTGTTGTAACCAAGTATGATTTTTTGCTTCTCCATGTTGAGTTAAATCTCCTGGCAACAATAAAAAATCAAGATTTAATTGTGATAAATGTTCAAGGGCGCTTTCGAATGCTGGAATACTCACTTCCACTAAGTGAAATCTACTTGGATGATCCCAAATTGTTTCGGGAAGTCCAATATGTAAGTCACTGATAATGGCAAACCGAAATTTAAGAGTCATTGAAATATAAGTAAAATTTTCAAATTCGAATTTTAAAAGGCTTTTTAAATGAGTATAACTTTCTTCGCTAGTAATAGTACAAACAATAAGAATTAATATTTGTATATATTTAGTCTCAAAGAAAAACATATTTACTTAAATCATAATTACGACTGATTGACATTTGAACGCGTCAGTGAAAGTATTTTAATTCTTTGTTCTATTGTCTACGGAATTGACAAAAGTTAATGTTTTGTTTTTAGATAAAAATCTAATTGTTTCTATTATGATTCTAATGTTATTAGCAAAACTGATATAGAATTGCTCCTTGAATTCCACTCGAAATTCAGTATAATTTGTGTTTTCTATTAAGAATTTGTCTAATTTTAAGAGTAAATATAGCTAAACAGTACTTCTGCGAACGCAAGCGAAACTGAATTTTTATATAAAAATATGTAATTTATCGCAAAAAGGAATGTAAATTTTGGCTGCAATCAGAGTTCGTCAACATGTAAACCCACTTTCCCACAAATACCAACAAAAAATTACTGCGATTGATTGGAAGAAAATTTATGCTCAACCAGAGCAACCATTACTTCTCGATATTGGATGTGCAAGAGGAAAATTTATATTGAACATGGCGCAAGTGGAACCAGATTGGAATTTTCTCGGTTTGGAAATTCGCGAACCTTTAGTTCATGACGCCAATAATTGGCGAGATTCCTTGGGGTTGAATAATCTTCATTACTTGTTTTCCAACACCAACAACCCATTACAAGATATGTTATCTTCTTTACCTAAAGGTGTTTTACAACGTGTGACCATTCAATTCCCCGATCCTTGGTTCAAAAAACGCCACGCAAAAAGGCGCATGGTGCAACCCCAGTTAGTTAATGAGATTTCTGAATATTTAGTATCTGGGGGTATGGTATTTTTGCAATCAGATATTGAGTTTGTTGCTCAGGAAATGTGCGATCGCTTTAACGAGCATCCTGCTTTCTACAAAGAAAATGAGCAAGGGTGGTTAACAGAAAATCCTTTACCCATACAAACTGAAAGGGAAATATATACTTTAGAAAAAAATAAGCCGGTATATCGAACTGTATTTAAAAGAAGAAATACATAGCACAGAAGCACAAAGTATCAAAAATTTAGAATTACTTTATAGAGTTTTCCCTATGATTTATTTAAGGTAAGCAAGATTGAGTATTTGCTTATCCTATGTTTTTCTCACAAAAAAACTGCCTTGTCTTGTCAAGGCAGTTATTAAGGTCTTGTTAGGGTTTTATTATGAATGTGATTTGTCTGATTTTTTCATAAATCTGGCTTGAAAGCAGGTATACTCAGATACAAAATTAGGTGATAAATATCATAAATAATGTAAAGTCTGGCAAACTAGATGTGATTTCTCTTCATATTGTGGCTTGTTAGTGGGTACTTCACCTTTGTCCAATAAATATAGCAGTTTTCATTTGAATCAAATACATTTTCTAATTCCCAAATGTAGAGACGTAAAATTATGACCTTACGGTCACGCAATACCTACGGTACGCTTGCGCTAGGCGCTAATACGTCTCTACGAAGTGTACTACACTCAACCGAAAACCCCCATATTAGTATTAATAATTTACTGATACTTTTGGATAGCTTAAAGATTGTATGAGATTGACTAATCCTTCAATTTCCAATGGTTTAGAGATAAAAGCATCAATCATTTCGAGACATTCTTTACCAATATCTGAAGGAGAATGTGCGCTCATCAAAATAATAGGGAAAAAATACTGCTTTGGGGTTTGTCTAATATGTTGAATAACTTGATACCCATTCATTCTTGGCATCATAAAATCTAATAATAATAAATCAGGAATCTTCGATTCTATTTTGTCGAGTGCTGCTTTTCCACTATAAGCAACATCAACTGTATAGCCAGCAGCAACTAAAACAACTTGTAATAAGAGTGAATTATCTACAATATCATCACAAACAAGAATATGTTTGATATCATTATTTTTGTGTGAAAAAATCATATTTAAGCATCAAAAACGAAGTGTAAAAAAATTGTAGATGCTTCTGAACATTACTTTTAATATAGGATACAGAGTTAAAAGTATTATTATTGACTTCAGTAATCTGTAATCATTTTCTATTAAATAAATAGATAAACAATGATATAAATCACTACGAAATTACAATATTTTTTAATTCCAAAAGTGAATTTTACTTAGGTTATTTGTACTAATAAATACTTTGTTTGCAGCTTGTCTGTGTTAAGTAAATAAAGGTGATTTTAATCACTGCTTTTTTTCTTGAGCAAAATAAGATTTATATATCTTGCCCATACAATCTATCACTCGTAAATATTCAACGCCAGTTGCATTTGCTCTGGCTTTTTCTATTAAGATATAACTATTATTTATACCCCATATCACAATCAAGAATCACAAAATAGCTACGCTAGCAGTGATTAAATAGTAAAAATGGGAATAAATTGATTATTGTCGATGTAAAATTACAATTTAATTAACTAGAATTTTAATCGGTCGGAGTTTTAATTAATCAGAGTTTAATTAGTCAGAATTTAATTAATCATAATTGTGTTTTGGCTAATAATATCTCGATACTTCATGATTATTTTACTAGCGATAGCATCCCAACTGTAATGCTGTAATGCATATTGCTGTGCTTGTAAACCACGGTACTGTCTTTCTTCAGGTTTTCTTAGAGCTTCCCGTAATATATTTGCTAGAGCTTGTACGCTTACTTCACATACCCACCCAGATTTACTATCGCGTACTTCACTGGAAATATGTACTTGGTCTGAAATTGCAACTGGTGTTCCGACCACCATTGCTTCAGCAACAGCTATTCCAAAGTTTTCGTAGTAGGAGGGTAAAACAAATAAATCAGCAGCTTGTAATAATACAGATTTCAACTCTCCGGTTACAAAACCTGTTATGGTAGTACAATTTTTTAATTCTGAAGCTTCAATTTGTTTTTTTATTTTTTGTTCGTAACTTAGATTTTGCGGGTTGGTACCTGCTAATACAAAATGAAATTTAAAATTTTCTGATAAAAGTTTTTCCAAAGCAGGAATTAAAACATCTAAACCTTTTTTTGGGTCTATCCTAGACATGAATAATATTAAAGGAAAATCTCCATAAATATTGTATTTATCTAGGATGATTTGTTTTCTATCATAGTGAATCACTTCACTATATTTCTCTTCTAATTTAGCTACTCCTAAAGGAAGTATCAAATCTTTTGTTACTCTTCCAAATCTTTCTGAAACTTTTGCTTCTTGTTCGCTAGTAAAATGAACCGCAGCAGCATTGGCTAAATTAGGAGACTCTAAAACAGCTGCGTAAAGCTGTTTTAATTTTCGTTTCTTTTGTAGATCGGCAGGATCTAGAGTCCCTAAAGGACGTAATATATAAGGTAGTTTGTGACGACGACAAATTGTCGCAGCGATACTACTAATTGGTGAAAATAAAGCATGAATATGGGCTAAATCAAATTCATGAGCATGACGATTTAACCAACGGAACAAATCAATAGAAAACTTATAGCGACGAAATGGCGCACATTTAAAATAAATTATTTGATAACCATCTTGTTCTATTACTTGATTTAAAGGTACCTCCAGAGTTTCTTGACCAGTATCACCATTGCTATTAGTGGTAATAACAGTTACTCTTATACCTTGTTGTGCTAACGCAGGTGCTAATCCTAGTATCATTTGACTAGGACCACCATAAATTAGAGAAATTGAAGGAACTATTTGAAGTATTCGCATTTATTTATTATTCTTATTAGCTATTTATTATTTATCTACTTCTTCCAATACCCAATCCCCAATTATTCATTATTAATAACTTCTTGATAAAACTCTAGTTGTTGTTTAGCTAAAGCTTTATTGGTATATTGAGCAATAACTTTGCGGTAACCCATCAAACCAAGATTTTCAGCAAATCCAGGTTTTTCTATTAATTGCAATAAACAGTTTGCAAGTGCTTTGACATCACCTTCTGGGAATACCAAACCAGCATCACCAATTACATGAGGTATTTCTCCAGAGTTGGAACCAATTACAGGTACTTGACATGACATTGCTTCAATAATTACATGACCGAATTGTTCTTTCCAACCCACAGAAGTTAAAGTTTTAAATTTATACGTAGTTTCAGAAGGTAGAACTAAAGTATTCATCAAATTGATATAGTTACAAACTTCATGATGGGGAACACTTTCAACTAGAATTATTCGGTCTTGAATATTATTTTCTGTAGCTTTATTAATAATTTCTGATTTTAATTCACCTCTTCCTAGTAATAAAAATTTCCAAGGTTTATCTTTGATACTGATTAAAGATTTGAGTAATGTTAGTATCCCTTTTTCTTGAACAAATCTGCCAACAAAACCAACGACAAAATCTGTATCTGTAATACCTAATTTTTGTTTTAATTCTGGCTGTGAATTAGGTTTAAATAATGTATCATCTACACCTAATTGAGGCATCACTTTAATTAAACCTTGATAACCACGCTGACGAAGAATTTCTGCTCCATCCTGATTCCCAGAAATTATTCCATGACTGTATTTAAGATTATATTTTTCTAAAAAACTAGCTAGAAAATTTAACTGATATGGAAGATTCCACCAGGTAAAAAATATATTTTTTGCTTTTATTCCTAATAAATTATTTAAAGTAATAATTTCTGCATAAGCTAATCCCCTCGAACCTTGTTCTACTTGAACAATATCAGGGTTGAAATTACGTATAACTCCTATTAAATCTGTACCAAATGTTAATAAACCTTGATGATTTTGACTGAAGTTAGTAATGGGAATTATACGAAATGAATCTTCCTCATAATATTGAGCTTCAGTAATTTTTTTTTGTACTCCACCAGGTCTCCAGCGCTTTGGTACTAAAACTGTTACTTCAATATCTGGTGCTAATTTAGATAAAGCTCGTAGCTTTTCACAATTCAGATTAACGATATAAGTATGACTTGCTACTAATATTTTCATTTATGTCTTGGAGATTAGCTATTAGGGGTTCGCGATTAGGAAATAGCAGATGATAGGTAATTAGTTATGGAACTAACCACCTGATTTATATATTTTTCTAGGTTTTTGTCTATTTTAGGACTTACGCAACTGGCATATTTTTCCTGTAGGGTGTGTGACGCTGTGAAAATATCTGAACGTAAGAATCAGACTTATAGCGTCACGCACCAACCACCAATTGTGACACTTGCGTAAGTCCT
>NZ_JASJDK010000175.1 GCF_030065675.1 Mastigocoleus sp. MO_188.B34
TTCGCTCTAAACTATCAGTAACTGTATCAAACTCTAGTTTTTACGTTAAAAGGTAATCTGCAAGGATTTGTCTCAAAGCCTTGTAAACATTGGCTTGCGAATTTTAGGACGGGTCTAATAAAGTTAAAGGAATCGGTATTACTTATTACTTTATCGCCTAAACCTACTTAAAATCACATCTGCTCTAAAATCCGACGAATAACCTCTGCTGAAACCCGATCTGTAATTTCAACTTCACCAATACTAGTAGGTAAAATAAATCTAACTTTTCCTGCTTTGACTTTCTTATCAGTCTGTAAAGCAGCAATAATTCCTTCAATATTAATTCCTGCGGGTAATTTGGTCGGTAAATTTGCTTTTTCAATTAACCTATCTTGTCTTTGTGCTTCCTCTAAATTCCACATCCCCAACTCTATGGCTATTTTTCCTGCTGCAACCATACCAATTGCAACAGCTTCCCCGTGGTTTACAACACTATAACCAGTCAAGCTTTCTACTGCATGACCAATTGTATGTCCATAGTTAAGAATTGCTCTCAATCCAGCTTCTTTTTCGTCTTTACTGACCACGTCAGCTTTAGATTGGCAGGAATGGTTTAATATGTATTCGATAATATCCGGCGTTATGGCAGATATTCGATCCAAGCGTTCGCATTCTTCCATGCGATCGAATAATTCTCGATCCCAAATTATGCCGTATTTAATAACTTCTGCCATTCCAGCACTAAATTCTCGATCTGGGAGAGTTTGCAATACTTGCGGGTCTATGAGTACTAATTGTGGTTGATGGAAAGCACCAATAAGATTTTTTCCTTGGGGGTGATTAACACCAGTTTTACCACCAATTGCCGCATCTACCATTGCTAATAATGTAGTGGGCACTTGTATAAACTTAATTCCTCGCAACCAAGTTGCAGCAGCAAAGCCAGTCATATCACCAATTACACCACCTCCCAGAGCTACCATTGTTGAGGAGCGTTCTATACGATTTTCTAAAGCAGCATCATATATTTTCTGAAGCGATTCTAAATTTTTATACTGCTCTCCATCGGGCAAGATACAACTATCAACGTCAAAATCAGCAGATTTGAGAGAACTTATTGCCCGCTCTCCATAGTGCCCAAACACGGTTGGGTTAGATACTAACAAAATCTTTTTACCCAAACCCAAAGTTGATATTTTCTCACCTAATACATCAAGATAACCTGATGAAATCGTAACTTCATAGGAATCTTCTGGTAGATAAACCTTTATTGCACAAGCCATTGCTGAAATAGTGACAAGTTAAAAGTGCCCGCGCACAGTATTTTAACCGATAACTCAAGTGTATACAAGTTTTGCCGTTGGCAAAATAATAAACCAATATAATAAATTCACTGAATCAAATAACTAGTGACATTTGTTACTAACTAATTGTCTGTGGAGTAAGCTTAGATATATGCTGAAATTGAATAATTTTATTGGGTGATGATTATTATGATTCAAGCTACACATATTATCTTATGCAATTAACGTATAAAAAGAGTATTAAGTATAATAAAAAGCACTATCAATAATTAGTATTCGTAAATCAAAAAAATAAATCACAGAAAAAGCTGATTACATCATGTTCTTAGTAATCAGATGATATTTACGATGAATTCGAAATAATTAGGTATTAAGCTGATAAATACCAATTTAACTTAACGTGAAATGGTAATTAACCTGTTTGTGTAGTTCACTACTATGGTAGTTGCGGTTTGATTCAAAAAAATGTTATTAAGTTTTTATCGTAGAGAATATTCTTAATAGCATTAATGTATACCAGTATAGCATATAACTTTTAATTTGCGTAAATATATATGGCACCTTTTTATAAAATAAATTATCATTGGCATAGAAAATCAATAAATGTAAAACTTACTAAAAATCCATTTAAAGAAAATGATAGATAGAGTCAAAGTTATTCAACCAAAAGGAAACTTAGACGCCAGTAAATCTCCAGAATTTCGTGACGAAATTTCTTCTTTATTGGAAAGTGATGCCAAAATATTTTTGGTAGATTTTAAAGATGTAAGTTTTATGGATAGTTCTGGTTTAGGTGCTTTGGTTTTAGCATTTAAAACAGTTAGAGCATACGAGAAAAAACTGGTTGTGTGTTCGATTAACGAACAAGTTAGAATCTTATTTGAATTAACTGGTATGGATAAGGTGTTTGAGGTTTTCAATAACCGCGAAGAATTTGATAAGTCTCTTCTTTCCAGGGCTTAAGTTAATCTTTCAAAAATAAGTTCTAGACAACTGAGCAGCAATGTATCACCAATTATGCTTGTATATTTTAAGATAAAATAAAGTAATCAAAATATCTTTAAATTTATTAAATATAATTATGTATATTTGTATAGCTCGGTTATCTATATCTTTTCGGTTTGTGAGTAATCAGTCGAACTGAATTTGAAGAATTGATAAGTCATCATCAAATACACCTTTGGAATTCAACTGATTTAAATAATTAATAATTATTTCTAGTTTATTCTCTGCAAAACTAGATGACTCGGCTAGCATTCTAATAAAAGCATCTAAACTCCAAACAGTTCCATTGGGCTTAGTTATTTCATAGACGCCATCACTAAAAATATATAACGTACTAGATTCTTCAATCGTACAAAAGTCATCCACATATTTAGCTTCAGGAAACATTCCTACTGGCATTCCAGGAGTTTTTAATAACTTGACTTCTGGATTATTAGTTGAATTTTTGGATAATAAAACTGCTGGTGGATGACCTGCACTTGCGTACATTAATTGTTTTTTAACTCGGTTATACACTCCGTACCAGATCGTAAAATATTTATCGTTTTTATAATTCATTTGAAAAGTGTCGTTAAGTGCTCTTAATACTTCACTTGGCTGATAGTAATTAAGACTTTTAAGAGCATGGGAGCGTAGCAAATTCAACACAGAAATTGAAGGGAGAGTTGCTTTGAGTCCATGCCCTGCAGTATCAAGCAAATAAATGGCTAAATAATCTGGATCGAGCCAATAGTAATCAAAACAATCTCCACCTAATTGTTGTGAAGGAATGAAGCGAAAATCAATTTTGAAAGGTTTGGTCATCGGACTGGGAAGCAAAGAACGTACATACTCTGCTGCTTCCGCTAATTCGTCTTCCAAAAGTTGTTTTTGTGCTTTTAGTTCATGACTCATTTGATGCAGACGTAAACCTGCTCTTACCCGCGCTTGCAATTCATTTTGTTCTACAGGTTTAGTAATAAAATCATCAGCACCAGCATCTAAACCCTTGACTCGATCGGCAATGGAATCTAAAGATGTGAGTAGAATAAAAAAAGTTGTTGTTAAATTAGAATCTTTTTTGACATAGCGACAAACATCTAATCCATTTAATCCCGGCATCACCCAATCACAAATAATCAAAGCTGGGCGATAATCTAAAGCTTTTGCAATACCTTCTTCTCCGTTGCTGGTAGTTATTACTTCATAACCTTGTCTTTCCAGCATCCGTTTCAATAATATCTGTACTGCACGATCGTCATCTATCACCAAAATTTGAAACATATACGCCGAGCCGCCAAGGAATTGTAAATTTTTAGTTATCTTTATTTTTACTGTCACATATTTAACTCAAATTGTCTTGAGTAAAGACGGATACGATTCCGTATTTTTACTTGTTTTTGAGTTTAAATGAGGTTATTCGCACGCTTAAGGGTTTCATATCTTAACATCTATCTACTAATTTTCTCATGAAATTTATGATTAAGATACAGAATAACCCTTAGTCACATAAAAATAAAGTGTAATACATAACTTTTATTTTTATGTAATACTTATGGAGGAGAAAGGGGACTCAACCACAAACCCAAAGTTCGTTTAAGCTGATTTAAGTCGCGGTAAACTTCTTGTTTAAACCACTGTCCTACAGCATCTATAGGGTTAAACTCTTTACCAGGAGTCCATTTAATATCCTGACCGAGTGGAGTTAGGTGATTTCCAGTTAAAGTTTTGGCGGTTGTCATTTCTCCAAACCTCGATTGTAAAATTTCTGTCAAAATATTGGATTGATCGATAGTGTCATTGCGAAACTTAATTAGTAGGTTGCGGCGAATCCGGTAATGTTCTTGCACAATAGAATTAGTTTCGCTTGGTGAAGGAGTAAATTCCACATTGATGGTGGAATTAAATTGTTCTAATAGAGGAATGGCTTCTTTAGCGGCATAGTTATTGAACGAAACAAGAATATTTCCTGCGCGTTCAACTTGGTGGATGCTACCAATCAATAAATGAAGCTTACAACCCATACTATGTCCAAGACCATATGTGGGAAGGTAACCATTAATAATCCCTCTGTCTTCTAACCTGACTAGTGCGCGTTCAAAGTTGAGAAGAGCATTTTCAGCGATCGCTTTATGATCTAAAGTGTTGATAAATGGAGTGGCAACAACCACAAAGCCTTTTTCTGCTAAGTACTCCAGAAGTAAACGATATGTAACCTGGGGTGCAGTAGCCACAAATGCACCGCCTAAAAAATGAATTACACCAATGGGTTTGTGAGGTACTAGGACCGAGTTTCCAGCTATTTCTTTCCAATTCATGTATCACTCTTCAAAGAGATAAAAGTGAAAAATTAACAATTGTTAACAGTAATTTATATTTAAATATATCAAATATTAAGCCTGAAGAGTTTCTAATAACATTTAAGACAGGAATTGGTTAGGAAATAGACTGGAAGTATTTTGTTTAATTAAGATATGAATATGTTATAAAAAAAGAATCCCTACAGTTGGGATTTGTTTTATTGCTGGCTCTGTAAATTTTTCATCTCATGCTGGACATCAAGAGCAATTTGTAAAGCTTCATTGAGTAATCTTCCATGTTCTGTGGCTTCTTCTGTAAAATCAACTGCAGTCAAAGTCGCTAAATTACTTGCAAATAGTTCTGTATTATTAATAATAAATTGTTTATTTTCTCGTATAATTCTTTCGGTTTTTAATGCACGCACTAAATCGTCTCTAGTTATTCTCAAAGTTTGAATTACTTTACCTCTATTAGTGATACTAACCCCATCATTACCTGCAGCTTCAATTTGGTCGTTAATATCTATAGCTTTCACTACTGAATTAAATCTTTCAACATCTCTTAAAAGATTTTCTAAGGAATAAGTCATACTTTCACGTAGTTTTTTGGCATTATTTTTCGAGGATATATTTAAAAATAATTGCACTCCAAATACTGAAGCAAAGCAGAATCCGATAAAGGATAACCATGATGGAAGTGGCAACCAGGAAATAAATGAAAAAATGAATAAAGTAAAAATAACATAGCTGCTAACTATTCCAGCTAGAGCCATAAAAAATATAGTTGCACCTTCTGGACCCTTGACTTTTTCCATTAATAATTGGAACAATCTCTTGATTGAATTAATAATAATTTTTGGCTTATGTTTAATTGGTAAATTTGTTAATTTTTGGATGTCTTGTGTAGTTATTTCCAGTCCTATTAAATCATTATGCACGACTATAAAATCCTTGTGTAGGTTGCTTGTTCGTATTATATCTTAATCAAATTTATCTCGATTCAATTTAGGTCTTATACTTGGTATCGGCTTGTTAACTTATTTTATACTTAGCAGGATAAAAAATTATTAACTCGTAATATAAAATACAAGTAATTATATAGAATTTAGAGCTTTAGGTTTGGACTTAAGTGTATTCATAACTTTATTTAGGATATCAGTACCAATGACTTGGAGAAAAACCTCATTAAAACTTGAATAATCATATTTTCTTTCTCTTATTGATAAAAATAAAGAACACTACTGTATATATCTGAATTCAGTTTAATTATTATTAGCAATGTGCGAACTTCGGAGAGAAAAAGTAAGTATCCTGAAACTCATGACAATATTGAGAACAAATTGGTTTCCAGGAGGTATATCACGCAGACAATAAGCCGACCGAAAGTTTTTGATTTCGAGGTGCAGGCTTGAAACAACAAAAATCAAATGTAATTCCTATACAAAGTACATAATGTTTTCAATTATCTTAATTTGGGTTGCAAGAAAATATTGTACTTAGTCTGGTACATATTGATTTGTCAAAATTATAACTCGTAATTCTAAAGAATTTCAGGCGCATTCATTCATCTCGACAGAGCTACTGCATGGATTAAACTTAGAAGCCCTGCAGTAAAAAATACCGCTCTATTGGTGGAAGAGCGGTATCAATTTGTTGAAGAAATATTTAATTAAATAGCCATAATGCTAAGTGCGAGTCATTTTACTTCACCAATTGCTTGACCTTTTTAACCAAGGTTTCAGCAGTAATACCGTTAAACGCCATGAGTTCGCCAGCACTTGAGGTGGTTTCTCCCCGTTTCCAAGAAACAGTTGTCCGAGGAGCGGTACTTCTGAGCATAATTGGTTCTAACATTGCACCTGCACCACCGGTAATGCCAATTAAAGCATCACCATCAAAGATTTGGGCAAATTTGATGTTATCCAAGAAAATACCATCGGCTTGAGAACAGGTATCCCAAGCGGTTTCGTGGGGAAGGTATAAACGACGGGGGTTAATTACCGAAACAATTTTTACGCCGATTCCTTCTGCTTCTAAAGTTTTAGCAGCTTCGTAAACTGGTTTGAGGATCATATCCCCGATCGCAGCAAAGACAACTTTCTTGGTTCCGGAAGTTTCCTGTAATACTATTGCACCATCCTGTAAACCTTGACGGGTTTGTTCAAAAGTAGTGCGGATTGGTAAAGGTGATTTACTTGCGGTGATAACAATTCCTTTATTTTTGGTATTTAACGCCCACTCATAACAAGCTTGAATGCTGTTAGCATCGGTGGGGAATAAGGGGAAAATATTACCGTTGCGCATCATCGCCGCAAAATAAGCTTCAATTTCCGGACGCTGGTGAGTCCAACCGTTACGTCCTTGCTCTAATGCCCCTGCGGTGAATAAAGTAATAGTTGAAGGTGTAGGGCGTCTTAACTCTGCCATTGCTTGGGTGACGGTCTGCCAAATCGGTAAACCATTGATGGCAAAAGATTCGTAAGAACACCACAAACTACGTCCACCCATCAAACATAAACCAGCAGCGAACCCGGCGCAAGCATCTTCACTCAAGGGTTCGTAAACTTGTCCGTCTGGTCCTTGATTGTATTCATCATCAGGGGTGGGGTGAACAATTTTCAAGGCTTCGTTGATGTTACCAATTTGGGATGCTTGGTTA
Source organism: Mastigocoleus sp. MO_188.B34 (assembly GCF_030065675.1). GTDB lineage: Bacteria > Cyanobacteriota > Cyanobacteriia > Cyanobacteriales > Nostocaceae > Mastigocoleus. The sequence goes on from NZ_JASJDK010000175.1 coordinate 7,230, forward strand.
CCATCAGCATTGCTGACAATAAATTTTTTGTCTGTTTGTCCAACTTGAGCAACCAATGCTCCCATCGCCGTAGTAGAAATTTTTGCATCACCACCTACAGCATATTCTTCTAAAGTTAATTTACCTAATTCCGGTAATTCTAATTCAAATTCGGTCATAACTGTTTTCCCCGCAGGTCCACCACCTGCACGTTCGCAGTTTGTCCGCACAATTTCCCAAGCTTCAGGATTGAGAGCGCGTGCTTTCAAAGACTCAATCATGTGGGGTGCATCTAAGGTATCTTTGGGATAAAGGTTGTGAGATTTGGAACCTTTAGCATGAACTCCTGCACCTTTAAGTTGTTTAATAATAAACACTGTGAGCTTACCACTCATTGCAGATTTGGCGGCTCGATCCATACCTACTAAAACAGCCTTGGCAAATTCTAACCGCTTGGCAAAGGAAAATTCAGTACTATCAACATATTCCCCAGGCTGATTTTGATCGTCAAAGTCTTTTGCATTTACCAATACAACTTCTGCAAAACCATTACCGCGCCAATAAGTAATCATTTCCTCATTAGTTTTGAGGGATACCATGCTGTGATGTTCTTGGCTGTAACCGTTCCACACCAGTATTGGTAAGAAATTGGTAACTTGAGGATATGCGGTATTAAAGTGAGCCATAGAACTCATGATGTAGGGTTCGCCCAAACCACCATCACCAAGTGTAAACGGGAATAGTTTATCCCGATGTAAAAACGCAGCCGACATTGCAAAATGTTGACCTTGTCCCAAAGGTCCCGCAGGTGCCAAAATCCCAGGAATAAAACCAGAAAGATGTCCTAACAATCCATCACGTTCCCGGAAGCGATCGCGTAATTGTTGAACGGTGCTAATTCCCATATCTTCTAAAGAGCGATCGAGGAACATCGCACTATAAAATCCTGGGGCGTGGTGTCCGACTTCGGTGATAATATTCTTGTAACCCAGCATGACCAGTGAAGCATAAGCCTCAGCTTGGGAAGCAAAACCACCCGGATGCCCTGAAGCTTTACTTCCAGTAACTTGTAGTGTTAGATAACGTAAAGCATCGGCAGCAAGTAAGGTTTGATAAACTGCTGTGGGGTCTTGAGGGTCACTAACTGAAGTTTGTCCGGATGCGATCGCGCTTGTTTGCCCATACTTTTCAAATTCCGGAAATGCTTCCCCAAAATATTGAATACCTTCACAAAATGGGGGATGGGCGGAAGTCACCTTTGGAGTCATTGCTGTCATGCTGGCTACCCTACGAATATAACTACCGATTGTAAATGATTGTTGATTTAACAAAAATTTTACAACTTCCAGGGCGCGAGTATTGATTGTGATTGTATAACTTCAGGATAAGTTGTTTCAATATGGTTATTTCGCCTAGTAGGAGTTTAGCAAAGTACATTCCTTTGCTTGTGTATAATGAATGACTATTATGAGGGCGCACATCGGTGCGCCCTGATGAGTGGTATCTTTTTTATTTAGGTTTTCCTAATAACATCAAAGCTGATCGTTTATAGGCAGATTCAACTGGGTGGGTGCGGTGCTAATTAACTACCTGCTGTAGGTTCTTGATCGGATGTAGATTCTCTGTAGGATATTTATCGGTGATTGGGTGCAAATCCTTGATTGGGCGCACCGATGTGCGCCCCTACGAATAAAATAATCATTCAATGAGGATGGATCCCCTTGATGTCTCGTTGAGTTGTCATCTTCAAAAGTTACGCAACAGTAGCAACAATTTTTTTGTCAATTTGTATTAAGCTAAAAGTTATAACCGACACCAAACATTAAACCGACATCTGTGTCGTCATCCAGAAAAGCAGCGTTAGCACTACCATTAATGGTAAAACGAGAACCTAATGGAACATCTACACCACCAGTAACCAATAAACCAACATCTGTATCATCGCCAGCTTCTATCGCCACACCAGCACCAAGATAAGGAGAAATCCCAACGGATTTTCCACCGACGGATGGTGTTTTACGTGGGGAAAAATCTAAGGTCAGGGGAACCAAAAATACAGTATCGTCTCCAATTACCGCTGTAGGTCGTACTGAAAGGGACTTTGTTAAACCAATTTTGCTAATTACTGCAAAATTTGTCTCGCCTAGTTCTGTATCACCTTCCAGACCGATATTTGCAGCAACGCCAATATAACTAGAACCTCCACGAGTTGCACGACCTGGTTTCACATCATCACTATCTGTATTATTATCTCCATTATTTTCTGCATTCCCAATTTCAACATCAGTCTTTGGTTTGTCAGGACCGCCCAAATCGGGTGGGATCAATACCTGATTGACTGCATGAATGACACCGTTACTAGCTTTTATATCTGTTTGGATAACGCTTGTATTGTTGACTACAATTTGATTACTGTTGGAATCAACTTGAACCTGGATGGGTTCTCCTTCAAAGGTTTGGAGTTTTCCCCCTGAAATTTGATTCGCAGCAAGTTCTCCAGGAACGACGTGATATTTTAAGATACTCATCAGTACTTCTTTATTTTTTGGCTGCCGTAATTGCTCTACAACATCTGGTGGTAAAGCTGCAAATGCTTCGTTGGTAGGAGCAAAAATTGTGTATGGACCAGGTTGTTGGAGAATATTTGCCAAACCAGCTGATTTTAATAGAGAAGTTAAGATGGAAAAAGAATTACTAGAAGAAGCGATAGATACAATATCGTTATTGTTGGAGTTTAAATTAGGAGTTCCTGCAACTACGTAACTGGCTGCAGGTATATTACTGGCTAAGGGTTGTATTTGACCCTGTGTTACTAAAGCCTGATATATCAGTGCTGCTGTTTCGGCACGAGTTAAAATTCCTACAGGATTAAGCACGCCCACATCAGGATAATTTACAACCATATTGGCTTTTGTTGCCGCAAGTACACTATTTGTTGCATAGTTTGGGATTGAAAAAGCATCACTATAATAAGTAGCTAAAATATCATTTGAGACGTCTTCACGGATTAATCCCAAACCGTTGGTTAAAGCAACAATTGCTTGCACCTTGAGAATTTCTTGATTTGGTTCAAATAAATTTCCTGGATAACCCGACATAAATCCAGTCTCATAGGCTTCCCTAATGGCTGAAGATGCCCAATAATTAGTTGGAACATCTGCAAATCCTCCCGGATTTAACTGTCTGATAGGATTTCGATTAAAAGCTTTTTGCAACATAGTTGCAAATTCAGCACGTTTAACTGGTTGGTTTGGTCTGAAAGTACCATCAGGAAAGCCAGTAATTACATTCCTCTCTACCAAAGCTTGAATAAAAGGACTAGCCCAAAAATTTATCCCAAGGTCGGAAAATAAAGTAGACGAAAACTGTGACTGACCCAAAATTTGCTCTGAATTGCGATCGCTATCCTGACCAAAATCAGAAGGAAAAAAGAATTCTGAATTGCGATCGCTATCTTGAGCAAAGCTGGAAGGAGAAAAGAATATTGAATTTAAAAATATTGAATTTATTGTTGTAATTACTAGTCCAAAAGCCAGTAAATAATTTTTTTTAGGGGAAAAACGGTAGAAACAACCCACGGAAATCTCCTCATCTGATAAATTGGGCATTTTATTCACCAACAAACCTCACCCATTGTTAAACTCACAGTTTGCATTCAAGGGAAACTCCAGCTCACATAATAATACGGTTCAGATAAACCTAAATTTCTTCGTAGAGACGCGACATGTCGCGTCTCTACAGGGTTACTTGTTAAAAAAAGTCTTAACTAAACTGTATTGGCTTATATAACTCAAGTTTCCAAAATTTAAACTTCCAAAACTTAAGCTTCCAAAGTGGATGAGATTTAGCCGTTTTTATGATTGAGATGATTGATATTCTTGTGCAAAGAAAAAATATTTTTGCAACAAATAAATATCAACTATCCCAAGGAACGTTTCAAAAGTTATAACTTACAAATCGAAAAAATGTAAAAAATAACACACATATCATCGCACTATTACAATAAAATTCCAGCGATGCAGGCTGTCATAAAGCAAGCAATACTTCCACCAATCATGGCTCTAATTCCCATTTGTGCCAAATCCCCTTGACGACTCGGTGCGATCGCGCCAATTCCACCTATTTGAATCCCAATAGAACCAATATTTGAGAACCCACATAGTGCATAGATTGCAATTAGCTTGGCTCGTTCAGATATTACTGGTAAAGACTTAGATACAGTTTCACCACTTTTGATTTTGTCAATATTCTCAATAATTGCTTTTAAATCTAAATAAGCAACAAATTCATTCAAAATCGTTTTCTTTCCCAACAATACCCCCACTGCTGGACTATCAGCCCAAGGAACCCCCATCAGCCAAGCAACCGGTGCAAGTATGTAAGAAAAAATCCACTCTAACGACAATTCTTGGACGCCGATGCGAGAACCAATCCATCCTAAAAACCCATTTACCAAAGCCAATAAACCCAAAAAAGCAATCAGCATCGCCGCAACATTTAAGGCTAACTTCATTCCATCACTAGCGCCAGTTGCAGCAGCATCGATCGCATTTGCATAGGTACTTTCTACTTTGATTTTGACTTTACCTGCTGTCAGGGATTCTTCAGTTTCTGGGTAAAGTATTTTAGAAACTGCAAGAGCTGCTGGTGCAGACATTACTGAAGCTGCAATTAAATGTTCTGCTGGAACCCCAAAAGAAATATATGCAGCCATCAAACCACCTGCAATCGTTGCAAATCCCCCCGTCATAATCGCGTGTAGTTCTGATTTGGTCATCTTTTCAACATAGGGTTTAATTAGTAATGGTGCTTCCGTTTGTCCCACAAAAATATTCGCAGCTGCAGAAAGTGATTCCGAACCAGATGTTTTCATCGTTTTCATCATCACAACTGCTACTACTCGAACAATTTGTTGTAAGATCCCGTAGTGGTAAAGAACAGTAATAAATGAAGAGAAAAATATTATAGTTGGTAAAACTTTAAACGCAATAAAATGTTCTTCAAAATTATCGCCAAAGACAAACTTGGCTCCCACATCAGAAAAATCTAAAAAGCGGCTGACTACATCCCCCAAAAACTTGAATACTGCAAAGCCTAATGCTGTTTTGAGAATTAATACTCCAAAGATTAATTGTAAAGCTATTCCCCATAGTACTGGTTGCCATCGTATAGCGCGGCGATTAACTGATAAGCCATAAGATATACCCACAAAAACAAATAAACCCAGTACTGACACGAGGCGTTCCATGTTGACTCCCAAGTATGCACGTCCAGAGAAACTAGGTTAAAAGATAGCAGGTATTGTGGGAAACATGAGTAATGAGTAAGGAGTAAGGAGTAAGGAGTAAGGAGTAAGGAGTAAGGAGTAAGGAGTAAGGAGTAAGGAGTAAGGAGTAAGGAGTAAGGAGTAAGGAGTAAGGAGTAAGGAGTA
>NZ_JASJDK010000176.1 GCF_030065675.1 Mastigocoleus sp. MO_188.B34
CTTACAAGATAAACTAGTGTTCCTAAAATAATCCACCAGCGGTACTTGGGATTACGTAGTGTACTGCGATACCATTCATAAACAGATTGAACTGAGAACTTCATATCTTAATCCTTTAACTATCTTTAATTTTGACAAAAATCATCTTTAGCGTCCTGTGGAAATAACCGTCCTAACTTGTCTGGAAGATGCTACAGGAATGAAAAATCTCAATATTAACGGTTCTAAAGGCATATTAGTTAAATCTAACACTTGTATAAAAACTTGGATTAATTTATTTAATCCCAAAATAACGATGAGAAAATATTTGTGAGAGGAACGGAGGCAACTAAAAACAGTGGATATTGTAGATTGGTTTAATAAGGGTGGACCAGCAATGTGGCCGCTACTTGCCCTATCAGTTTTGGCTGTAAGCGTAATTTTTGAACGTTTATGGTTCTGGCTACAAATTTTGACTCAAGAAAGTCAAATCGTTAACCAGGTATTAAAGGCTGCTAGTAATAATTGGTCAAAAGCAGCTGAAATTGCTAGAAAAGCAACAAATCAACCCATTGGTAGATTTCTCTACGCACCCCTTAGTTTGTCAAAAGCCGATGCTGAGACTTTTCGTTTAGCACTGGAAGCAACTGCAGAAGATGAAATTGCAGGAATGCGGCGTGGTGAAAAAATCTTAGAGTTAGTGATTGCTCTATCGCCGTTGCTAGGATTATTAGGTACGGTGTTGGGATTAATTCAGTCTTTATTCGCAATTAAATTAGGGGACCTGGGAACAGATGCTGCTGCTGGTGTACCTAAAGGTATTGGAGAATCTTTAATTAGTACTGCAACAGGTTTATTGGTGGCGATCGCAGCCCTGGTATTTTATCGGTTATTCCAAGCTTTTGTAGTAAATCAAGTGAAAATATTTCGCAAAGCTGGAAATGATTTAGAGCTACTTTACCGACAATATCCGCCAGATTTTAGTAATCTTGCTACTGAAAAAAGTTTACCTTCTGGTATGGAAAGTACACCTGCTTCAAAACAAAATCGCTTTAATTCTCGCCGCTCAAAGCGTAAAAATACAGCATCGGAAAATCCTGAATTACCACCAAAATCCCACCGAGAATAATCAGATCGACCTCAATTTTAATTGCTATCGGGTTGAGACACTAAAAAAATGAAAATTAACCTGCATTCTCCAACAGAAGAAGCTCAAATTCATATTCTTCCCCTGATTGATGTTGTTTTTTGTATTCTGACTTTTTTTCTGTTAGCTGCCTTGAATTTTACTAGACAGCAAGCAATTAATGTAGATTTACCTAAAGCATCTTCAGGGACATCTGCTACAACTAATATTCAAGGGAAACGCAATATACTACCCATAACCATAGATGCTGTTGGTTTAACTTATGTAGAAAAACAGCAGGTCGATGAAACTCAATTAAAATCTAATTTAAAAAAATATCTTGAGGAAAATCCTCAAGGAACTTTAGTTCTTAATGCTTCTCGTTCGGCAACTTATAATGATGTTGTAAAACTGCTAGATTTACTAAGACAAGTGGGAGGTGAGCGCGTAGCTTTAGGAATTATTCCAGGTCAGGAAGCAAGTTCTCAACAACCCTTATCCCCCAATTTGAATCCTTCGATAAATAATCCTGGACTGCCAGTTTTACCAAACTCATTACCACCCAACTCGTTACAAAAAACTCCTAATAATTCTGAAATTAATCCTAGTTTTAATAATATTCCATTACCAACATTACCAATCCAACCCAAAACTAGCTCACCTGCACCTCAAGCACCTCCTGCTCCCAACCAATAAATCCTTGAGAAACATTGAGGTTGACTAAAATTCTTCACTAAAAATTATCTGAATATAAAGACGTAGCAAGCTACGTCTTTACAAGGTTTCATTGTGCATTATTTTGCCAAACTATTACCATGTAGAACCCAGTTCAGTTAGAGAATAATCTAAGATACAGTTACCATCAGAAAATATCTTAACTTAACTACTTACTCCCCAGAATTTGAACTTGGAGGAGTAGTTACTGTGTTATCCGAATTCTCATTCTCAGAAGTATTAGGGCTGGAGGCTTCAGGATTAGAAGTTTCAGGATTAGAAGTTTCAGGCTTTGAACTTGTAGAATACTTACTACGCTGTTCGCGCTTCTTACGATCAGCTGACAAAATATCTGCCATGACAACCAAGGTTTGTTGCATCTTTTCTAAATTAGAGCGATACAACTCCAAGTCTTTACTGAATTTATCTTGGGAAAGATTTAAACCAGTGGCGATTTTCTGTAATACTTCAGCTAGCTGCTTTTCATCCTTAACTAAATCTGGATTTGAGCATTCCAGTAAAGAAAATATACCAATAGCGAATAGGCGACTGTATTTAAATTTAGGATTATTTGAAATTGATTCTAATAGCGCTTGTAATTCAGCATCCTTGTCCGAATAATTTTCCTGTCCTAAACAAGCTATTAGCCCTTGATAACCTAGGTTTTTTGCCAAGGTTTGCAGTTTTTGGCTGTCTTGTTGGTAAACTTGTGGCTCTTCTTCTATAGCTTTAACTAAAGCATTAAAAATCGATTCGGTATCCTTTTGTGGATTGTAGCCTTTCATGAAGCGTTCAAAAACTGTGACGACGCCCAAGGCATAAATTGGATTGTAGGAAAAATCAACATTTACCGAATTCAGGTGCATTTCCACCATTAATTCTTCAACTACCCGACGATAAATACTGTTAATCGGGCGGGTATGAAGGGTGTAGAAACTTCTTTTAGTATCAGAAACAGTACGAACGTTATTCACGTAGAAAAATTTAATTATTCAATAATGTCAGGGCGACGTATACTCATTCTCTCTCGTCAGGCGATCTTTGCCAAGCTCAATCTTTCAATCAGGGTATATTCAATAATATTCAACGGACGTAAATCTGTTGAGTTTATGAAACTCCATAAACAACTTAGGTATTTTGTCGTGTTAAAGCATGACGTTGTGCTATCGAGTTAGAAAAAGTTAATGGACTTTTGGAGGATCCCCAATCGGATCCCTGAAAGTTTACTTTTTTATTTTAAATATTTTCTCTGTGTTACTAGCAAGAAATTATAATGCTTCATAATTGTTGATTACGCTTATGAACGTATCGTCAGATTTAATTACTTTGGGCAATTATTTAGCGGGTGAATTCGATAATCAGGAACAAGCTATAGCTGAACCTGCTTGGTATGTCAATCTACGCCTTTGGCAAGTTCCTGTAGATTTATTTCCTGAAGACAGCTTAGCTTTGTTTGCCGAACAAGTTAATACAATTACCCCAAATAATCCATATCGCCAACGTGTAATGCGATTACAAATCAACCGCAGCACTAGCAAAGAATTATTACAAGTACAGTATTACTTACCCAAAAATCCTACAAAGTTAGCTGGTGCAGGTCGCGACAGAGAATTGTTAAAGAAATTAAAACCCTATGACCTAGAGTTACTTCCAGGCTGCATTCTTAACATTGAAAAGCGCATAATTACTGACAATAACTATCATTTCACTGCAAAGCCTCCAAGAGACACAAAATGTTGTTTTACGTTTCAAGATAAAACAATACAAGTTTCCCTGGGATTTGAAGTCACAAACTCTCAGTTATTTAGTTATGACAAAGGAGTGGACCCACAAACGGGACAAGCAACTTGGGGAGCAATATTAGGCCCGTTTTCTTATACTAAGAGAAAACAGTATGGATTTTTTGCTTAAGTTTCTGAGGTTTTACTTAAGTTTTCTGAACAATAGATAATCTTTCACAAAAAGACTACGAAACTACCCTAAGCAAATATCTAGATTAAATTTAACCCCATCTTAAGTTTTTATACTACGTGGCACTCCTTCCAAAGCTTCCTCCTCTGTTTCAAAAATTTCAAATACGGTATCCATCATTGTGACTTCAAACACTAACTTTGCTTCTGGATGAACGTTGCAAATACGGAAACTACCTTTGACTTTATCGGCATCACGCATGCCAGCAACTAAGGAAGTCAAACCAGAGCTATCAATAAAATTAACTTGACCTAAATTAACCACCACATGAGAGCTCAGTTTAGAAATACACTCTTGTAACTTTAGGCGGAATTGCCAAGCCGTAGTGATATCTAAGCGTCCTGATGGTGTCAAAACAATAACAGTATCACCCTCTTGGGTTGTATAACTCTTTTGCTCTATTTGAATCACTGAGATTCCCCTTAGCACTTTTTGAATTAACTACAGTTTTTCTAGCTTAAATGTTGTTCCAGCAAAACTCTGCTGATAAATAGCAAAAAAATCACCGGAACAACAACATATACTGTAGCTTGACATTACAAGCTACAGCTATAAATATGACTTTAATCGCTAGATACTTATTTTTAGTAGTTTAACTCACACCGATTTGCTGTGACTTGGAGTCCAATTAGCCCAATTTTGGGGTTTTAAGAAAGTTTCATACAACTCGGCTTCAGGGGATGGTGCTTCTGGTTTATAACAATATTCCCAGCGAACTAAAGGTGGTAGGGACATCAAAATTGACTCTGTACGTCCATTAGTTTGCAAGCCGAAAATTGTACCTCGGTCGTAAACTAAATTAAATTCTACATACCTACCACGACGATATAACTGGAAATTGCGTTCGCGATCGCCATATTCTTTATCTTTACGCCTTTCAACAATTGGCAAGTAGGCGGGCAAAAATGCTTCACCACATGACTGGACAAAACTAAATAAATCCTCCCAACTACGTTGCTCGGGCGCACCTATTTCACTACTATATTTTGCTGCATCACCGTCTTTATTGCGACCACGGTAAAGCAAACCCCTTCCATCTTGATAGTCGAAAAATAAGCCGCCAACACCTCGGGTTTCTTGACGATGCTTCAAATAAAAATACTCATCGCACCATTTCTTAAATACTGGGTAATATTCTTTATGATGATCATCACAAGCTTTTTTCAGGGTTTGATGAAAATGTGCTGCATCTTCAGCAAATGGATAGTAGGGGGTCAAATCTGCTCCACCACCAAACCACCATACAGGTCCAGCTTCAAAGTAACGATAATTCAAATGAACAGTTGGTACGTAGGGACTGCGAGGATGCAATACCATTGAAGTACCGGTTGCATAAAACTTATGTCCCGCAGCTTCTGGGCGCTGTGTCAAAATTGATGCGGGTAAATTTTCACCCCAAACTTCGGAAAAATTAACCCCTGCTTGCTCAAAAACTCCGCCATCGGTTAGTACTCGCGAGCGACCGCCTCCTCCTTCTGGGCGTTCCCAACTGTCCTCGCGAAATGTTTCTTTACCATCTATTTCAGTCAAACCTTGGGCGATTTCATCTTGTAACTGTTTCATCCACTGACTGACTCTTTCTTTAGCATCAGTGGGAGGTAAAGATTTGTGATCTTTTTGGGGGGATGTGGGTGCTTGCGAGTTTGTCAACATAAATTCTCGGACCTAGATTAAGATTCCCATTGCTCAAATGAATTTTTCCAACTTAAATCCATAGATCGTTAATGATTATGAATTATGGATTCTTAATATCTTGCACCATTCTCAACAATACCTAGTTATCCGGGAAAATACACGAAATATTAAGACTTTTGATACTTATTTTTTCGTAATTAACCAAGGTTTGCTTTTTGTGCAAGATACCAGGATTTTGCTCTAGCAAATAGACAAAGACAATAATGTTTGCCTTGCTTTGCTGATTTTTTGCCAGGAAATTTGCGGATTTACGCCATTACTGACATGAAGGCTATTTTCTCTTAAATTTGGTTTCTCTTGAACGTTAGTTAACTTTTTGTGACTTAATTCAATTCACAAAGAGACATTTTTTACTTAAGAGCAAGCTTTACTGATGTAATACTGGCTAAAAATTCAAAATTCCGGTTTTTCTCTTTGACTGATACAAGATTTTGTCAATCTAGAGCAACTATCAAGTATAAGCTCGATATTTGACCAAAACATAATTGTTAATTAATTTGAACTTAAATAGTTTTTAGTAAAAAAATATTGTTTTATGCGTAGTGAATTGTTTGTAATCTAAAAGGTATGCTGGGATAGGGAGTGCTTATCTTAATTTTCCCTCAGTTTTGCTAGTAACCTACAACTAACAATTAAAGTCATGGGTTGCACTTTCTCGTTTTGTAAAATAGTTGCGCTGAATGCCTTATCTGATAAGATTAATCCTTACAATAGTTTTAATTAATACAGTATTGGCTTGTTAACTATATTTATATTTAATTGATATTTGTATTTTGTATTTACTATGTTCAAATAGAAATTTGCTCCCTTTCATTATCAGCAGAGTAGACACAGCTGGGAAATTCAGCTACAAAAGACCGATCTATCAAGCCAAATTTGTCAACAATTAAGCGCTAGGAGGATTTAGGAAAATGAGAAGTTGGTTATCTAAATTCATCCACCGCAAACGTCGTCGATTTTGTGCTTCTTTAGTACGAACTTATAGAGAAATTAGTCCCGTGTCAGTGGACGAACTATGGCAAAAGTTAGTAGATTTGGGGGATGTTTCTTGGCATCCCCTTTTTAAAAGTACTAATGTTCCATCCGGTTTAGTACCGAAGCCCGGATTGATTTTTCAAGCAGTGACCAGATTCTCGCCGATTCCGATCCGAATTTTTGTTGAGCGAGTCAGCCCCAGAGAACTTTTGAGTATCCGAGTTTTGGCAATTCCGGGTATTGAAGAGCGATTGACCTACAGAGTTGAATCTACGGTTTGTGGTACTTGTTTGTCATATTCAGTAACTTTACGTGGTTGGTTATCGCCTTTGATTTGGTCTTTTTCTCGTCCCTACGCAGATCGTGTAGCTCGAGCCTTAATTGAAGCAGTTGAAGAAGCGAGACTCAGTAGTGTTAGCAGTAAAAATAAATCTTTAAAAAATAGTTGTTTTGATTTTTAATTTTGGTGAGTAGAATTTATCATCAAAAGAAATCTGCTAGTGCTATTTAGCTTTTGACAATCTTAAATTAAATTTGCTTATTAAAAGCTAGAAAATATAGAAAATTGCTGCTTCCTCAAAACTAACTAAGGGTTGTTCGTAGTGATATACCTAAAGATAGTCATAGAGAAAAAGTATTTGTAAGCCTCAAGCTCTTATTACCCAATAGCGATAAGATGCAATTAGAAATTGCATTTTGTCAACAATATTGTGGTAGCAAGGGTGATAACACTATGAATAATGTCTTAGATTCTGATTCAGTACTGGAGATTCTGCGACCGGTTCAAGACCCAGAACTCCGCAAAAGTCTGGTGGAATTGAATATGATTCGCAACGTTGAGATTGATGGTAGTAAAGTAAGTTTCACCTTAGTACTAACAACACCAGCCTGTCCTTTGCGCGAATTTATTGTTGAAGATTGTCAAAAAGCAGTCAAAACTTTGCCAGGTGTGACAGATGTATCCGTAGAAGTTACAGCAGAAACTCCCCAACAGAAAAGTTTGCCAGACCGTAGTGGTATTGCTGGGGTCAAGAATATTCTGGCTATTTCCAGTGGTAAAGGAGGGGTAGGAAAAAGTACCATTGCAGTAAATGTTGCTGTTGCTCTAGCCCAAACCGGAGCCAAAGTAGGTTTGCTCGATGCAGATATTTATGGACCCAACGATCCAGCAATGTTAGGTTTAAGCGATGCCGAAATTAAAGTTGAATCTACAGAAAAAGGAGATATCCTCCACCCAGCTTTTAATCATGGCGTTAAACTAGTCTCAATGGGATTCTTAATTGATCGGGACCAACCAGTGATTTGGCGCGGACCGATGTTAAATGGTGTTATTCGCCAGTTTCTTTATCAAGTTCAGTGGGGGGAACTAGACTATTTAATTGTTGATATGCCACCCGGTACAGGGGATGCTCAGTTAACTTTGACACAAGCAGTACCAATGGCAGGAGCTATAATTGTTACTACCCCTCAGCATGTAGCATTGTTGGATTCGCGTAAAGGTTTGCGCATGTTCCAACAAATGAATGTCCCAATCTTAGGGATAGTGGAGAATATGAGTTACTTTATTCCCCCAGATATGCCAGATAAACAATATGACATTTTTGGATCTGGTGGTGGCTCAAAAACTGCAGCCGAATTAGAAATACCTTTGTTGGGTTGCATCCCATTAGAAATATCTGCCAGAGTAGGCGGTGACAGTGGCGTGCCCATAGTAGTGTCTCAAGAAGATTCAGCTTCTGCACAAGCTTTAAAAAAAATTGCCCTTGCTATTGCAGGTAAAGTGTCAGTTGCAGCACTTACATAAAGTAAAAGTCACACCAAAATACCAAAATAAGTTCATTTTTGTCTGATTCCCGGTCTATTGTCTGGGAATACAGATTTTTAGAAGCACCTAAATTTAAAATCTAAAAACGATAATATAAAATCACCGATGTTGTTAAAAAGGTCACGTTACTCTACTGCCAAAATTCGCTGGAAGTCTTGGTTTAGACCATGGCATCAAGTTGACTTATTATTATTTATTCTAGTAGTTACACTTACAATCTTTGGCGGAATTATGATTCGTTCCGCCGAACTTAACCAAGGACTAAATGATTGGTTCTGGCATTTAGTTACAGGTGGAGTTGGTCTGTTTTTCGCCTTAATTTTGGCTCGTATCCGTTACGAAAATTTGATTCAGTGGCATTGGATCACCTATGCAATAACCAATGCAAGTCTGATTGCAGTAATGATAGCAGGTACAAGTGCTAAAGGTGCCCAAAGGTGGATTCCTATTGGGGGGTTTTACATACAACCTTCCGAATTTGCCAAAATAGGGGTAATTATTACTCTAGCTGCTTTACTACACAAACATACTGCGGATAAACTTCCCAATTTTATTCGTGCTTTAGCAGTTACTGCAGTTCCTTGGCTTTTGGTATTTTTACAACCAGATTTGGCAACATCTTTAGTATTTGGTGCGGTAGTTTTAGCTATGCTCTATTGGGCAAATGCAAATATAGGATGGCTAATAATTCTTATTTCACCAGTCGTTGCAGCAATAGTTTTTAGTATACAGTGGCCTTTTTCGGTCTCCATAACAAAAGACTTATACCTTGCACCTTTAGGACTAATTTGGGCGTTGACAATGGGTCTTATTGGCTGGCGTACCCTACCTTGGCGTCGTTACAGTATTAACTTCTTTGGCCCATTATTGGTTAACATTGTGTGCGGTCAATTGGGAATGTTTGCCTGGACTCATTTATTAAAAGATTACCAAAAAGGTCGAATAACCTCATTTTTAAACCCAGATGCAGACCCTTTAGGTATTGGATATCAACTTATTAATTCCCGAATTGCGATCGGAGCAGGAGAGATTTTTGGCTGGGGCTTAAATAAAGGTCCAATGACTCAGCTTAATTTTGTTCCCGAGCAACATACAGATTTTATCTTTTCAGCTGTTGGTGAAGAATTTGGATTTATTGGTTGTTTAATATTAATTGCTTTATTCTTTTTCGTATGTATGCGACTTTTGCACATAGCAAAGACAGCTAAGGATAATTTTGGTTCGCTCTTGGCCATTGGCGTCTTGGCTATGATTATATTCCAAATGAGTGTGAACATTGGGATGACTATTGGTTTAGCACCTGTAGCAGGTATTCCTTTACCTTGGATGAGTTATGGTCGTTCGGCAATGTTAGCAAACTTCCTTGCCATCGGTTTAGTGGAGTCAGTTGCTAATTTCCGTCATTTTCAAAAGTATTAGCGATATATGATTTAAGTTATCATTGGAAAAACTTAAAGCTAGAAGTTATGATTCTCCCTGGAGCAATTGTTCGCGTTAAAAATTCTGCAGATACCTACTATCGCTTTGAAGGACTCGTACAACGGGTGAGCGATGGTAAAGTTGCTGTGTTGTTTGAAGGTGGAAACTGGGATAAATTAGTTACTTTTCGGTTATCCGAGTTAGAGCCCGTAGAGCCAACAGCAGGACGCAAAAAAACTAAATAATCTACTCTCAAGATTCCAAAACAAAATATACATCAACAATTCTTGCTCGGTGATTGTAATATCCTAATTACCAAGCAAGAATTAAGTGTCAAGTAGAAACTAGAAATTTAGATAAATCTCTATAAAGATTTTACCTAATTTTATTTTTCTTCTTAACTAATATTTCTCTTTAGATGCAACCTGATAAAAGTCCGGCGGTTTCTAGATATTAAAAAACGTGGTATTTTATCCATTACTCCTACATAAGTTTTTTGTATTTTCTTTGTAATTTTTCTGTGATTTTCCTCCAAAAATTATTACTGAAATTATTTATTAGTAAAAAATTGAAGCTAAGATAGTTAAAATATTCGAGAACGGTAAAAATATCATCGTTCTTATTACCGATTTTTCTTTTTGACTTTCCCATCAGCTAAGTAACAAGTTATTATTACTTAGCTGCATATCTACAACCTTATGATGACAGCACTGCTATGCGTCTTCCCCTGCCACAGTTTGACAGGAGTGATCGCCATCCAAATCATATTGCGGAGGTAATTGCAACTTCGACAACGGAATTTTTAGCTCAGTGTTTGGAACCAGAAGATTTAAGTTTTCCCCCAATGCCGCCTTTTGGTAGTTGGGTTTCTTGTACTGACGAAGAATCAGGCAATCAGATATACGGAATTGTATATTATGTAACAACGATGCCCATCGATTCCGTACACCGACCCGTAGCTTTAGGGTTATCTTTACAGGATTTAAGAGAAGAGCAGCCTCAAATATTTGCTATGCTCAAAACTGAGTTTAGGGCGGCAATTGTGGGGTATAAGCCGTCATCAGAGATAGCAGTTAAGGACGATTTTGTGTATCAGTATTTACCCCCTCGTCCTCCACAAATTCATCAAGCAGTTTATCGATGTGAGCCAGAAGATATCATAAAATTTACCGAAGAACTAGATTTTTTACGCACATTACTAATGGTTAATGGCGCGCCAGTAGATTCATTAACCGCAGCAGCAATTAGAGAAGTATACAGATTACGTAAAGCCGACAGGCAATGGCTTGTTAATGCTGGACGAACACTAAGTGTACTTTTAAAAGATGACTATGATCGCTTGCGATTTATTTTAAGTCAAATCCACCCGTAGGTAGAGTTCTAAGACAGTTAATTACGAATATAAATATCAGCCAAATTTTTGTGTTGTTTCCTTGGGTTCTACTGTTTGTTTTTTGCTCGTAAAGGCAATTGATTTGGGATAGTCCCAGCCTTGATTATTGCCCTCAATATGCATTTCCTACCTATGGAATTCTTATCTCAATTTCTGGTTCTAGGAGCCAACATACAAGTTTTTGAACCAGAAGCAATTGGAGCTTTTGCAATTGTACTGGTAGTGATTCTGACCGTGCCGATTATCTTTGAACGGCTACGGATACCAGGATTGATTGGTTTAGTTTTCGCAGGAACATTCCTTGGTCCTGGTGGTTGGAATCTAGTTCATGCAAATTCCAGTATAATGAATTTGCTTGCCAACATCGGATTGGTTTATCTGATGTTTATCGCAGGACTAGAAGTAGATATAGATTTTTTTCGATGTCATTTAAATCGTTCTTTGGGATTTGGTTGCTTTAGTTTTGGTATACCTTTAATACTAGGAACTTTTTTGGCACGATTATGTGGTTTTGAATGGAACACAGCCTTATTGATCGGTTCTTTACTTTCTTCTTATAGCCTGCTGGGATATCCGATTATTAGCCGTTTGGGAGTTATTAATAATCGAGCGATCGCGACAACCATTGGAGCTAACATCCTGAGTGATTTTGGAGCACTGCTAATTTTTAGTGTGTGCTTGGTCATTCATCAGTTGAGCTTAAATGTTTTTGAATTACTTGCTTTTTTGGGCTGGTTAACTATTTATTCAACTTTACTAGTTACAGGTTTTTATTGGGCTGGAAAAGAATTTTTTCGACGTTCTGGTGATGATGAAGGTAATCAATTTTTATTTGTAGTGTTGGCAGTTTTTCTTGCAACTGCTGGAGCTCAATTTTTGGGAGTAGAAAAAATTATTGGTGCTTTTTTGGCAGGCTTTGCACTGAATGAGTTATTGGGTAAAGGAGCAGTTAAAGAGAAATTATTGTTTGTTGGCAATATCTTACTTATTCCGATATTTTTTGTTAACTTGGGTGTTCAAGTTAATTTAGCTTCTGTTATCACTAACCCAGATACTTTCAATTTAACAGTTCTACTGATAATTATTTTACTAGTCAGTAAATTTGTTGCAGCAGTAATGGGTAGATTTATATACCATTACAACTGGCAAGAAACCTTGAGTATGTGGTCTTTATCTTTACCTCAAGTTGGAACAACTTTGGCAGCAAGCTTAATTGGATTTCGAGCAGAATTAATTAACGAGCAAGTTTTAAGTAGTATTGTTGCTCTAATGTTGCTAAGCTCAGCTTTGGGTCCTTTAATTACTTCTAAGGTTTCAGCAGGTTTAAATACAATTCAGGTAACAGAAAAAACTCCAGTAAATTCGCCAATTACTAAGCATGCTTTAGGAGATAATCCCTATACTATTGTTGTACCTGTTTATAATCCCCAAACGCAACAGCATTTAATGGAAATGGCAGCTTTATTAGTACGACAAGCGAAAGGAAAAGTTATACCCTTAGCCATTGCAACTGCTGCTAACCATATGGATGCTCCTCAAGTC
>NZ_JASJDK010000050.1 GCF_030065675.1 Mastigocoleus sp. MO_188.B34
GCAATTCTCATTTTGACCAATAATCGTTTAACCCGAAAAAAAATGGAAGCAAATGGAACCGGACTAAAGGGTTTTCAAGACAAATTATTAGTAAATTTTATCAATAGTTTGCATGAAATTTTCAAAATGAGAATTGCTGATCAGTTATCAGTTCACTGTTAATCGGTAATTAATAACTGTATGGTGAACGCTAACACTGTTAACTCTTATGAAAACGACGATAAAGCATCTGCTCGACTTTTTCGCCACCAAGTAGATGTTTTTCTATCACTAATGGAACTTGACTGGGATGGACTGCACAATACCAGGTCATATCTGGCAATACTAATACCATCGGACCATTACCACATTGTCCCAAACAACCACTCCCCATTACTGTTATTCCAGGAACAGTACTAACCTCAAAAGCTGCTAATACCGACTTTGCACCTTGTTTGCGACAAGTACGATTGACACACACCCGCACACATTGAGGATAAGACGAAGAATTTTGTCTTGATGAGTCGGATGGTTGGGATATGCTACTCATAATGCCGTTCCCATAGGAGTCATTTTATCGAAGGAATCAGAAATGAACTATTAAAAAAATCGTGCCGCCTTAACTGATAGTATTTAATTTTTATAAGATGAATAATTTTTATAAGATGAATTTATTTTGAAATGCACCAAAGCTTTAAGCATGGCATCATTTTATGCTTAAGCTAAAAGGTGCTTTAAAGAGAAAAATCTTTTAATCTTAAAAATATCAAGGGTCAACTGATAAACCTTTTGAGGCTAGCCATTCACGGTTAAATATGCGTGACTGATATCGAGCACCACTATCACACAAAATTGTGACTATTGTATGTCCCGGTCCCATCTGTTTGGCTAATGCTACAGCCGCACCAACATTAATACCCGTAGAACCTCCCATCAATAAACCATCTTTTCGAAGTAACTGATATACAACCCGTAGTGCTTCTGAGTCATCGATCCGAATTGCATCATCGGTGGGTGCATCTTCCATATTTGCAGTGATTCGGCTATTTCCGATCCCTTCAGTAATTGAATTCCCTTCTATCTTGATTTCACCCGTTTTAACGTAACTATAGAGACCACTGCCCATCGGATCCGCAACTACACATTTGATATTAGGATTTTTCTCTTTAAGATACATCGCCGTACCAGCAAAAGTACCACCAGTACCAGTTGAAGCTACCCAACCATCGACTTTTCCATCGGTTTGCTTCCAAATTTCTGGACCTGTAGTCTCATAATGGGCGCGACGATTAGCTAAATTGTCAAATTGATTTGCCCAAATAGCGTTTTCCATTTCCGATGCAATGCGACCAGAAAGCTTAACGTAATTATTTGGATCCCTGTAAGGTACCGCAGGAACTGGTCTAACTTCAGCACCTAATGCCCTCAAAGCATCCATTTTCTCCTGTGATTGAGTTTCAGGAATAATAATTAAACACTTATAACCTTTAGCATTGCAAATATGTGCTAAACCAATACCCGTATTTCCCGCTGTTCCCTCTACAACAGTACCACCTGGTTTAAGTAAACCTTTTTCTTCTGCATCTTGAATAATATAAAGTGCGGCGCGGTCTTTGACTGAACCTCCAGGATTGAGAAATTCCGCTTTTCCCAAAATTTCACAACCTGTTTCTTCACTGAAACTTTTTAAGCGAATTAGTGGTGTATTGCCAACAGTACCAACAAAACCATCTTTAATATCCATAAATAATATCCACGCGAAGATTTACTATAAAAATTGTGGCCTATTGTGGCGGTCAATAGGCGGTCAATAATTTAAATGATAGGTAAATAAATGGGTAATGGGTAATAGGTAATGTGCTAAGAGGAATCAGCATCAGATTTAGCGGTACGATCTATGCTTACCACTAACTACTACACTAATTACCAATTACCAATGACCAATTACCAATTACCAATTACCAGCTAATTGTATCGAAATTAGTCAAGTCATCAGTTAAACAAACGTGTTATTACTTGTTGGGTTGAGGGGTCATCCTTAAATAAGGTTTGACAACTTCATATCCTTTGGGGAATTTTTCCTTGAGAACATCTGGATCTTGGAGTGTGGGGACAATTACACAATCATCACCGTCTTTCCAGTCAGCAGGAGTTGCAACGCTGTAATCGTCTGTCAACTGCAAAGAATCAATTACCCGCAAAATTTCATCAAAGTTACGTCCGGTGCTGGGAGGATAGGTTAGAGTTAGTCGTAGTTTCTTATTGGGATCGATAATAAATACCGTCCTTACGGTCACCTTAGCATTCGCATTGGGGTGAATCATATCGTAAAGGTCGGAAACCTTATGGTCAGGATCTGCCAAAATGGGATAATTAAGTTTAGTACTTTGGGTTTCTTCGATATCAACAGCCCAACCATTATGGGAGTCAACATCATCAACACTCAAAGCCACAGCCTTAACATTACGCTTATCAAATTCTGGCTTAAGCTTGGCAACGGTTCCTAACTCGGTAGTGCAAACAGGTGTGTAGTCTGCTGGGTGTGAGAATAAAACAACCCAACTATCACCAGCCCAATCATAAAAATTGATTTCTCCATGGGTAGAAGCTTGGGTAAAATTCGGTACTGTGTCACCTAGTCGGAGAGCCATTTGAGATTCCCTGTGATTTCAAAGAAATATGTTTTCTAGTTTGCAATCATGACACAAAAATATGCTTACCCGGTAGGGATTTATTTGTTTGCAACAAAATGTTAGCTTACTCTGCAATTATTACTTCTTTGTCGCATTTTTAAGCTGGAATTAGCAGTGGTTTTCACTGATTTTAGGCGTACATCAAAAACTTAAATACTAAAACCATAGATTTTCAATATTGGTTTTAATACCAAATCATAGACGCAGAAACGAATGAAAGATAAAACCGCACGTGCAAGTATCAATACTTGGTTTGCAAACTTAATTGTATCTCAGTAATATTACTTTTGACACATCAAAATTGCTAGTATTACCAATCACGCATTTTGTCATACTCTCAAATTATTATTCTCCTCACAAATTATTGTTGATTTAGTTGTATATAGCACTGGCAAGTAAATAAAGCATCAGTTAGTATCTTGATTTTTTTGTAATTACAGATATTTTTCTAAGTGTTTACTTGGTTTTATTTTTGACGTTTTTTAGGGATGATCTATCTGCCTTTATATACTTGCTACTATGAATAAAAAAAAACATCTATCCATTAATTTTTTTACGATAGTCTTAAGTGTCTTTCTCCTTACAGCTTGCACAACAGAAGAAAGCAATAACTATGCAGCAGATAACTTTCCTGGGTTAAAGATTAAGCTGCTAGTCGGCAGTGCTTTAGGTGAATTTTGTCAGGAAGCTACACAAAAATTCAATGACACACGACCCGAGTTAAGTAATGGGACAAAGTTTAAAGTTTACTGTGAAGCAGAAGGTAGCGGTGATGTTGTTACTAAAGTGGTGGGTCTTGCAACTAAGCTCAAGAATGGTGTTCTTCAAGCGGATGCAGAAGAGTTTCCAACAATAGTCTCTGTTGATGGTGAAATTTATCAAAATCAATTAATTTATCGAGTTAATAAATTATTTCCTGGTCAAAAGTATATTCCCGAAATAACTGATTCACCGATGTTGGCAAATAGCCCTATGGTATTTATGGCACGCTCTGATATCGCCAAGGGTTTACAGAAAGTAAATAATCAGTTTCAATCTCTGGCTAAAGCAAAAACTCACCAGGATATTCATTCTTCAAGTCCATCAAGCAAAGTACATTACGTCCACACAGCACCTACTCGTTCCAATTCTGGTTTACAAGCTTTAGTTGCACAATTTGCAGCCGTTTCTGGTAAATCACCAGAAAAAATGACAGTCGCAGATGTGCAAAAATATCAACCGCAAGTCAAGAAAATTCAAAGTAAAATTACTCGATACGGTTCTTCTACTAGCTCCTTAGCAAAAGCTATGGTTAAAAATGGTCCTTCTTGGGCTTCTGTCGGTTCTGTATATGAGTCTTCAGTTATTTCTGCTAATTCTAATTTACAACCAGGGAAAAATCGTTATCAAGCAGTGTATCCCAAGTCAACTTTTACTTCTAATATGCGAGCGATTGTACCTAATGCTCCTTGGGTAAGTGCAGATGAAAAAGCAGCTGCAGAACAAGTTATTGAATATTTCCGTTCTCCCGAAATTCAAGAAATTGCAACTAATTTAGGTCTGCGTCCAGGTATACCTGGAGTTGCTCTAGGTGCAAAATTCTCTCCAGAATTTGGCGTTCGAGCACAAGCAAAATATGATTCTTTGGGTCCACCAAAACCCTCTGTTGTTGAAGCTATGCTGAATTCTTGGCAAAAAACAGCGAAAAAACCTTCTTTGGTTGCTGTGGTTATTGACTCCTCTGCTTCAATGTTGGGAAATAAGTTACCTGCAGTTCAAAATACTCTTCAAACTTACACAAGTAATCTGGGACCAAAAGAAAAAATTGCTCTAATTGATTTTGATTCTGCAGTTAGACGTCCTGTAATTGTGGATGCAAGTCAGAAAGGACAGGAAAAAGCTTTGCAATTTATTGGTAGTTTAAAAGCCGATGGTGGAACCGCATTATATGACGCTGCAATTTATGCACGTAATTGGTTACAACAAAATCTCCGCTCGGATACAATTAATGCTGTTCTTGTACTAACTGATGGGGAAGACTCTGAGTCAAAGATTTCGCTCCAAGATTTGGAGAAAGAACTGAAAAGTAGTGGATTCAATAGTGAGAAAAGGATTACTTTTTTAACCGTTGGTTATGGAGAAGACGGAGAATTCAATTCTGATGTGCTGCAACGGATAGCTCAATTGAATGGTGGTTACTATTCCCAGGGCGATCCTGAGACAATTTCAAGTCTAATGAGAGATTTACAATTGGAATTTTAAATTTGTTCCTCAGTTAAGATCAGGTTGTATTTACCGGAATTACAGGTATGTAGTTAGTAATTAATCGTATTTTAGCCAGCAATTATCTAAATTCTTGTTTTACCTTTTATGTAGTACTTGAATTATTAAACTTGTAGATTATTCAAGTGATCTGCGGACTATACTAATTGGAGGATTTTTTGATAATAGGCGTGCTTTTTGCCAATTTACCTAGTATTATGATATTGCTCCTGAAAGCCTGAGTGACTTTAACAGGTGCAAGTGACTTAAAATTTCATGAACCAGAGAATTTTGGACGAGATAATCCCCAACAAAAAGGGAGTATTTTTTAGTGGGTGCTAATGCGAAAGCCTTAGCAAATAAACCGATGAATTAAAACAAATAAGAGGCATTAAATATAGAAATTGATGCTGCACATATAGAACTTATGGTGCTATTTTTTGCACCTTTCTCATTGAATAGTCCCCATAATGGAGTATATGGTAAGGCTTTTAAAAGATGGGAATAGTTTACGTTGGGCAAAATATTAAACAGCAGCTATGTGAGTTTAAATAGTGTCCAAAAAGTAATTTCCAATACAGTAATTTTCAATACAGTAGTTTGGTTTGTGCAATAGTAAAACTTAATCAAATTAAACTTAGTCTAATTAAGTTTTAGGTAGCCATATCAAAACTTAAATAGTTGTAAAAATCAAATAGAAACCAAACAAAATCATAAAATTTTTTGTAGTGATTATGAGGGAAATTCATAAATTATGGATTCTCAATAAATTATAAATTTTTGAGTGTAAATAATTCAATATATAGAAAAATTACAATATATAATCTCACTTAAAATTTAAACCTGAATACTAATCTGATATTTTTAATTAGTTATTCTGCTAAATTATCAACGGATATTTATTAACCATCAAAAATCATGACTACTATTCAAAAAGCATCTGAAAAACTGACTATTTATGTCAATAGAACTGGCTTTTATGCTCTAATTTCAATTATCGTCGCACCTTTTTTACTCTACCCACTTTTTAAATCTGATGAATTAAAACAAAAAGAACTTAAATCCAATTGCGCTCATTTAAATTTGCAATCCCTTGAATGTGAATTTAAAGATAATATGATTCAAGGGGATAAAACTGAAAACAAGCAAACTAAGTCGGAAGCATTGACGAAGATAATAGCAAGCAATAAGCCTGAAACGATTCAATTATCTTCTTTTGTTTATCCAAATCAACATAAATCTCAAAGGAAAGAACTTAAACTTGATAATCTAAAAAAACTTCAAAACGAAGTAGAAAAAGCCGGTAGATATATTAATAATTTGCTGACATATTCAGAAGAAACAATTTCCGAAAATACGCAAACAGACCACTTGTCCCATGAAGTGAATTCAGGGAAAGTAAGAGTTATGATATTTTATGGCTTCTTTCTCTTTGTCATCTGTTCGCTTTTAGAATCGAAGCCATTCTACGAAAAAATGATTTTTGATCGTGAATCTGGAGACCTAATAGTTCTAAAGTTTATGGTTTTTTGGTTCAAAAAAAATAAGTATTCCCTTGGTAATAATTTTAATTTATCTATTGAATCGGAAAGTGATGATTATGACACTGGGACTCATAAACTTAATCTTGTTCTCGATTCCAAGAAAAAAATCCTTTTGTATCGTAACTCTAACTACAATGAGGTTGAAAAAATGCTAGAAGAAATTAGAGATTTATTGAGTCTAGATAGTGCAAAAGTTGAGAAAATAGAAGTGTAAAATAATTAAAAATTTAAACTTTGACCAATGGTAGCTTAACAATAAATTTTGTACCTAAATCTACTTGGCTATTAAATTCTATTTCACCCTGCAGTGCATCAACACACTTTGCTACAATTGATAATCCCAAACCAGTACCAGGGATCATACCAATATTAGAAGCTCGATAAAAAGGTTGAAATAGTTGCTGTTGTTCTTGGTTCGGAATACCAATACCCCAGTCTTGGATCAAAAATATTATAGACTCTTCTGTAAAGTTGAGTTCAAAGTGAACTGTGCTACCAGGGGGTGAATATTTAACAGCGTTGGTGAGTAAATTATCTAAAATATGTCGCAATAAGTTTTCGTCAGAAAACACTTCAAAATCTATTTCAGGAAGAATAGATGTGATGTGAATATTCCTATATTTAGCACTTATTTTGATACCCTTGATAATTTCACTACAGAAATCTTGTAAGTCTAACGGAGAAATTTGACATCTAAGTCTACCCGTATCAGCTTTACCAATAAATGAAGCCTCATCTAATAGTAAAGCCATATTTTTGATCGCAGAGCGAATCATTTGAAAATGGGTTAATTTTTTTTCTTTAGATAATTGTTCGTCACTATTTTGTAATAATCCTGCAGTTAGAAGAATGGTATTTAGGGGATTACGAATATCATGAGACAAAATCGAAACAAATTCAGATTTAAACTGATTAAGTTCTTGGGCTTTGACTAGTTCTAAAGTACATTTATCAACTTCTTCTTTGAGTGTTTGATTTAGGGTATTTAAACTTTCAAGAGTTTGCTTGCGTTCGATTGCATATCTCAAAGAACGTAAAAGAGAATCATCATTTACCTGACGTTTAACTAAATAATCTTGTGCTCCTTGTCTTACAGCTTCTATCGCTAATTCATTGTCGTTAGTATTTGTTAGTACGACAATTGGTAAGTTAGCATCACATTCCATTAGGGGTTGTAAAGAATCAAGTCCTTGACTGTCTGGAAGAGTTAAATCCAGCAAAATAACATCAAAACAGACAGAAACTTGTGAAGATTTTTCTAAAAGATTTAGAGCTTCTTTTAATCGTTTAACATGAAACAAACTAAAATTCTTGAATTTAGGTTGCTTCAGCACCTCATGTAAAAATCTTGCGTCTGCAAGATTATCTTCTATTAATAAGATGTTAACTGAGCTTCCTAACATAATTTGTCATTTGTCATTTGTCATCAAGATTATCTTTCCCTGTTTCCTGTTTCTTGTTCTCTGTTCCCTGTCTTTTTCAATGCAATGGTAAAGTTGCAATCGAAAACCAAAAACTTTCTATTCCCTTGACAATTTGGAATAGTTCACTAATATTACGAGATTTGGTAATGTAACAATTTACATGTAAGTCGTAGCTTTGAAAAATATCATCTTCATTGCGAGATGTGGTTAAAACAACTACAGGAATACGCTTGAGGTCGGGGTCGCTTTTGATTTCAGCTAAGACCTCTCTACCATCTTTTTTTGGTAGATTTAAGTCCAACAAAATCAGGTCGGGACGAATTGCTTCCGCATAGTCTCCTTCTTTGCGCAAGTAAGCCATTGCATCCATCCCATTCCTAACTGTAATTATTTCATGGGGTACGGAGCTATGTTTGAGTGCTTCTTGAATTAACCTAATATCTGCTTTGTTGTCTTCTACCAAAAAGATTATTTTTTTACTGATTTCTATTTCTCCATTCACGATCGCGTATTTTCCCTCCTCCGACTGGAATTGTAAAGTAGAATGTAGCACCTTCTCCAAGTTGGGATTCTACCCAAATTCGTCCCCGATGACATTCAACAATTTTTTTGCATATAGCCAATCCCATACCCGTACCTGGGTATTCATCCCGAGCATGTAGGCGTTGAAAAATTATGAATATGCGATCGCTAAACTGAGGATCGATACCAATACCATTATCTTTAACGCTGAATAACCATTCATCTTCAAGACGGGAAGCATTAATATCAATTTCCACAGGTTTTTCGCTACGGAATTTGATCGCGTTACTAATAAGGTTTTGGAATAGCTGCATTAATTGGGTTCCATCTGCCAAGATAATTGGTAGATCTGGACAGTTAATTACTGCTTCACTTTGAGAAATGCGTCCCCGCAAGTTATTCAATGCACGTTCCAAAGCTTTTCCCACCTCAGTTCGCTGAAAATTACCGACTTGCATATCCACCTTAGAATAGGCTAGGACGTCATCAATTAGGGTCTGCATCAAGCTAACACCCTCAACCACATAATTAATGAATTCATCTGCGTCTTCATCTAGTGATTGTTTGTAGCGCATTTCTAGTAATTGCACATAATTGGCTACTTGATTGAGGGGTTCCTGTAAATCATGGGAAGCAACATAAGCA
Organism: Mastigocoleus sp. MO_188.B34; assembly: GCF_030065675.1. Taxonomy (GTDB): domain Bacteria; phylum Cyanobacteriota; class Cyanobacteriia; order Cyanobacteriales; family Nostocaceae; genus Mastigocoleus. The sequence goes on from NZ_JASJDK010000050.1 coordinate 9,049, forward strand.
AACTTTTTTAACTCTCCATTAGAACGTTCTAAGTCAGCAGCTAATAGTGCTAATTCATCTGCTTGACGCAGAATAATATTAACTATTGCTTTACGTAATTCTAATGCAGCTTTAACTTCAACAGCTCGCCAGGGTAAAGAAGTTAATTGAACGGTTTGTTTCCACAAATCAAAAGATTTACGGGGACATAGTTGTAAATTATCCTGTTCTTGTTTGAGATCGTAAGGTTGATTAGGATCCCCCCCCCAGTTGACAGTTTGAATAACTTCTGGTCGGAACCACAATACATAATTACGTTGAGAAATGGGAATAGCTAACAATCCACTTGCAACGTTTTTAAATTTTTCTGCATCGGGATAAATGCGTGGGAGTGAATCAGTATAAAAGATTTCTGTTGCTACATTATTTTTCAACCATCCAACTAAAAAATTTAATTCTTCTATTGTTGGTGTTTCACCCACTGTAGTCCAATTTCCACCAAAACAAATAGCTGCACCTTGAGCGCTAGTCAGGTCAAGAATATTTGGTTGTTGTTGAACTAAACCATCAATAAAATTTTCTGATTGAGACATATAATCAATCAATGTGGATTGAATATATGTCAGTCTCATACGGTAATCATAATCCTCTGTTTCTTCCCTTGTTGAAACTTCTGAAAATATTACTCTTCCCAAAAATTCGCAGGCTTTTCGCAGTTCATAAGAAACATATTTAGGTTGTTGGTGATGACAAGCAATCAATCCCCAAAGTCTACCTTCTTTGACCAAAGAAATAGTTAAAGAAGCACCAACACCCATATTGTGCAAATATTCTATGTGGCATGGGGAAGCACTTCTAAGGATAGAATTAGTTAAATCTGTAGCGCTTTCAACTGTTGGATTGATACTAGGAATTAGGTCTACATTTGTTGCATGGCTATTGGGAATGAATCGAATCCAATTCGCACAAAATAGTTTTCTTGCTGGTTTAGGAATATCTGACTCTGGATAATGTAAACCTAAATAAGGTTCTAAGCTATCAATCTTTTCTTCTGCAATGACGCTACCATGGTCATCTTCATCAAATTTATACAGCATAACTCGGTCGAAACCTGTTACTTTTCGGACTTCTTGGACAATAATTTGACAGAAATCTTCCAGATTAGCTGTTTCTTCTAAACGACTAATTGATGCTTTTGCCAGATGATAAAAACTTAAAAATGGAATATTCTCTTGAGAAAAAGCTGGTTCTAATTCTAAAATCAAAGACCCTTGAGGATTGCGGTGAAAAATAGCATCAAAAACTGCATAATCATCACCTTTTTTGCGCATCCAAATTTTACTGGGATTAATCAGATCTATACTTTCTTCTAATAATCCCTTTTTGATATTCTCTATTTGAAAAGGATCTAGTAATTCTTCAAGACTTTTATCGAGTACCTGATTCGGTTCAATGTTGAGAATTTCTGTAATATTTGTGCTAACTTGTAAAATTTTTAAGTCTGTTTCTCGTAATACTAGTAATACTCCATGGGGTTGAATTTTATTATTACGATTAATGGGTTTTTCTGCTAGTTCTACTAATCTTACATCTTGAGAGTTATTCTTTTGAGTTTGAATATCATGAAATTTAGTTTCTTGAAATTCTAGGTGACTCATAATCAATCTTCCCTATGTATAAATTTTACTTACTTGATTGGCACTAAATCTAGTTGTTGAAGTTTTACTATTTAATACAACATATTTACTACGTTGATTTGATTTCAAACTAATATTTACTAGAATTTGATATTACTAATGTCGAGAGTTTAATAATTAAATACTGGGAATAAATAAATTTATAAAGTGAAATTTAATATCAAATAAGTCTATATATGAAAAGTATAAAAAACTTTTGGTCAATAAAATTTTAGCCTTATGTCAATATGGATTTATGTTTTTACTATTTAACTTTAGAAATATCTAAAGAAATATCTAAGATTTAATCCGAAGATAAATGAGCAAATTAACTACTGATAAGCATGACAATAATCCTTATTGCTAATAATTAGTAAATGTCAAATTTCATTTAATATTTGAACCTTGATTATTGAAAATAAATTAATATTAAAGTCTAGACTAATCAAATATTAAAACAATATATAAAAAATTAAGTAGAGCTTTCAAAACTAGACTTACAAGAGTTAAATTAATGTGCTTATAAAATTACATTAATTACTGTTATTTAGCTTTCAATATTTTGAATAGAATCTACTTTCGTGTTTAATTATAGTTTAAATTTTAACAAACAGCTAAGCTTTATACAGATAAAAAATATGAATCAAATTTGATTGTATACCTTTGTATATATTGAGAAATTTAAAAAAACATATACTAATAAAAATAATTTGTAGGAGTTCAATACAAATATTGACTTTATCCAGAAAAGTCCTGGATGAAAGTACCATTTCTACGAAAAAATAAATATTATACTATAGTGTAATTACGGATATATATAGACAATTATTGGCTAAAGAATCTTGTAGTAAAAATAGAAATCTTGATTATGGAGTTTTTAGGACTGTCATATTAATCAATGTAGCTATACTGACTTTTCACAAAAAATTTCCAAACCTAAAATAAAATTCTGTGTATATTTATGTCACACAGACTACTTGCCGTCAGTAATGATAAATTAAATCCAGGAATCAAATAGCATTCTTAATTTATAATCTTCGGCAGAAAGTGGTAAACCCAAGTATAGTGGTAGCCAAAAAATAAAAGCAGCAATCACCAGGAAAGTAAGTGTTACGCCAAGAGCACGAGTTTCCTTGTAATAGCTACTGATACAGCATTCTACTAACCACGCAAATGCCATAAATACAAATATTACCGATGACATATAGTGATAAATAAATACGCAGCGATTTACTGTCACCCAAGGTAATAAATTAGCGGCATAATTGACCAGTAAATATAAAGCAATCCAAATATCCACACTGAAGTTAGCAGTATAGGGAAAGCGCTTTTCTTCAAACCAAGGAATTAATATTTGGGCAATTAGGACTATTAGGAGAAAAAATAAAGCTACTAAACCCAACCACCACAGTAAAGGATTTCCCATGGCGTGGATATCATAAATTATTTTCCCATTGACTTCATTTAAGTGTGGTCCCATCACAGGTAAAGGATCTTCAACCGACTGTGCTCTCTGATAAAAATAAGCGATCGGGCGTATCATTAGGGGCCACTTATACCAAGCTGCACAATAGGGATGTACGTCTGAATCATTACCACCCAGGCGATGATGAAATTGCCAAATTCGCTGATGGACTTCAATAAACCCAAATTTCGTATTTAATAATAAATGTGGAACCCAAATTATGCTGTAAACGATGACAGGTAAAATACCAAAAAAGATTACCATTTGCCCGACACCAAACTGAGTTAAGTTTTGCAGGGGATGAATATAACCCCTACGAAAATACCGAACGTCCCTCGCTCTATCTAATCTGTCAGGAGCAAATAGTAAATACCATAACCACTTAAAAAAACCTAATTCAAGAAATCTTTGTAAATCATCTTCTAGCTGTAATCCTAACTTCTTAAAGTTAAATCTCGACAGAAATTGAAATAACCAAACAATTCCCCATAAAAGATAAACTGCCAATAGAAAAAATAAACCATTCCATTTAGTAGCTGCGGAAGCTCCAAAAGCAACACCGGAAACTAGCAGCCAAATAATTCGTTTCTTTTGATAACTATTTAAGGCTAATAATAAACATAATTGTCCCAATAATCCAAAAATGACCAAGTACTGATTAATTAAGGCATAACGTGACTCTACAAGAAAAATGCCATCACAGGCGGTAAATAAGCCAGCTACGAGAGCAAAAATTCTCCGCCTACTTACTTGATAAGTAATTGCTGTCACAATGAGAGGAATAAATGCACCACAAAAAGCATTTATCCAGCGATAACTCCAAGGCGATCGCGTTGCACCGGTTAATCCGTTGACAGTATCTTTCCCGAATGGGAGCAGATCGCCCAACCAAATACCAATGGCGATAATATATTTGCCTAAGGGTGGATGACCATCAAAAAATGGGACATTATTGAGATAGTTATGGGCAAATTTTGCATAATACACTTCATCAAATACTAAAGTATTAAACCTTTCCAGTTCCCAAAAGCGTATAGCAAATGAAAGTATAAATATACCGGCTATGCCGATCCAAAACCATTTCTTAGTCATTTGTTATCGATTGCTGATAATTTGCCATTAGTTTTCAATGGTGTTTTGAAAACATCCTCTTAAAACATGGGAATAGGATCTCTTGCCTTCACTCCAAAGAAATCAATATTTCAAAAGGAATCACAGCGCAGCAGTAATTGACAAAAACAGCTTTTTTGTCGCACTTCATCCTGGAGATGGGCAAGATACTAATAATTATTTTTCACTTTCAACAGTCAACTGTTAACTGATAACTGTAATTAGTGATTTTTATCTGCAGGGTGTTTAAGTAGGATAGCACTGACTATTATTTCTCGGATTTACTTTTTAACTAATGGCAAAAAATCAATTATATTTTGGGTTTTTTTTTAAGCTGTATTACCTACCGATTAAGACTTTCTGGATAATATCCTCCAAGGGAGGTGTCTATTATTGTTGTTAACCTCCAATTTCTTTTTCCACTTCAGCAATTTCTAAGATATTTTTCAATACCGAATCTGGGTTGAGACTGATAGAGTCAATTCCAGCTTCAACTAAAAATCTGGCAAATTCTGGATAATCGCTGGGTGCTTGACCACAAATTCCTATTTTACGGTTATGCTTTTTCGCTGCTTGGATTGCTAAAAGTATCATTTGCTTTACACCCTGGCTACGTTCATCAAATAACCCGGCGACCAAAGCCGAATCTCTATCTATTCCTAAAGTCAGTTGGGTTAAATCATTAGAACCAATCGAAAACCCATCGAATATTTTCGCAAATTCGGAAGCCAGAATCACATTATTGGGTAACTCACACATTACATATACTTGCAAGCCATTTTCACCCTGACGCAAACCATTATGTGCCATTTCCGCCAGTACTAAACGTCCTTCTTCGGGAGTACGGCAAAAAGGAATCATTGGAATAACGTTAGTTAAACCCATTTTTTCCCTGACTTGTTTAATGGCTTTGCATTCCAGAGCAAAACCTTCCTTGTAGCCTTCATCATAATAGCGGGCTGCTCCCCGCCAGCCTAGCATTGGGTTTTCTTCCTTGGGTTCAAATTGTCTTCCTCCCAATAAATTTGCGTATTCATTACTTTTGAAGTCGGACATACGCACGATGACTGGTTTAGGATAAAATGTGGCAGCAATTCTACTAATACCTTGGGCTAATTTTTCTACAAAGTAGCTGGGTTTATCATTGTAGAGCGCCGTCATTTGAGCAATTTTGGTTTTGGCAAACTCATCTTCTAAACTATCGAAGTAAAGTAATGCCATTGGGTGGGTTTGAATGTAGTTAGCGATAATAAACTCCGTCCGCGCCAAACCGACTCCATCGCTAGGAATTGCTGATAAACTAAAAACTTCTTGAGGATTACCCACATTCATTAAAATTTGGGTACGAGTGCGGGGTAAATTTTCTATATTATTTTCTTCAATTTCAAATGGTATTAAACCGGGATAGACTTTTCCTTCCTCACCTTCAGCACAGGAAACAGTTACCTCTTGACCTGTTTTTAAAACTTCTGTCGCATCATTACACCCAACAATTGCAGGAACTCCTAATTCCCTGGCGATAATTGCTGAATGACAAGTTCTTCCTCCAGAATTTGTGACAATTGCACTTGCGCGTTTCATGACTGGTTCCCAGTCCGGGTCAGTTCTATCCGTTACTAATACATCACCATTTTCAAACCGGTCTATTCTTGCTACATCTAAAATTACCTTGACTTTACCGTGAGCGATCGCTTCCCCTACTGCTCGTCCAGTAACTAAAGGAGGGGGTATACTCCCCTGTTCTCTATTAATATTTTCTTCTCCCCTGTCCCTTATCCCTTGTCCCTTGTCCCCTATTCCTCGAAAACGATAATTCCGCAAAACAGTTTGGTTTTTTTGTGACTGTACGGTTTCTGGACGGGCTTGGACAATAAATAATTGATTGGTAATACCATCTTTAGCCCATTCAATATCCATAGGGGAATAGGTACCGCGAACTTGGGAATAATGGTCTTCAATTAAACAAGCCCAACGCCCCAACTGTAAAATTTCATTATCATTGAGAACAAACCTGTTTCTCAATACGCCAGGGACTGGGATATTTTTGGTAAACTTGGAGCCGTCATCATAAACCATTTGTAATTCTTTACTGCCCAACTTCTTATCTAAAATTGGACTATGACCGGTTTTTAAAGTTGGCTTGAAAACATAATATTCATCGGGATTAACCGCACCTTGAACTACATTTTCCCCTAAACCATAAGCAGCAGTAATCAAAGCTGCATTTTGGAAACCTGTTTCAGTATCGATGGAAAACATCACTCCAGAGGATGCTAGATCGGAGCGCACCATTTTTTGTACGCCCACAGCCAGAGCGATGCTAAGATGATCGAACCCCTTAGTGTGACGATAGGAAATCGCACGGTCGGTAAATAAGGAAGCAAAACAGCGATGACAAGCAGCTAGAACCCCTCGTACACCCCTCACATTTAAATAAGTTTCTTGCTGTCCTGCAAAACTTGCATCTGGTAAATCTTCTGCTGTTGCACTGGAACGAACGGCTACATCCGTATCTGGGTTGTACTGCGCGCATAAAACTTCATAAGCTTGGGTGATCGCAGTTCTTAATTCCTGAGGAAACGGGGTATGCAACAGTAAATCCCTTGCTTTTCGTCCTTTTTGTCGTAAATTATTGACATCCTCCACATCTAGATCGGCAAATAGCGATCGCAATTGCTCTTTTAAACCAGCCGACTCAATAAAATAGCGGAATGCATGGGCTGTAGTAGCAAAACCAGCGGGAACATTTACACCTTGAGGGGTTAATTGCTGAATCATTTCTCCCAAGGATGCATTTTTACCGCCAACTAACTCAATATCATTGATGCCAATTTCGTTAAACCAAAGGACAAGGGATTGTTCTTGAGAATCTTCAGATAGTTGATACTGAGATGTTTTAACCATCAGTAATTACCTATGCTAGTAAACGCACTGATTATTTAGATGTATTCCAAAACAGCTTATGAAAGCTAGTCTGTCTATTTATTAACCGTTCGCCTTATCTTTAATTTAATTCAAATTTTAAAAGCATGGTTTTTGAGAAATTCCTCAATTCATAATGGTGCTCGCATTCGTCAAGCTTGAATTTATTGTCCCCCACTGCATCAAAATAGAAGTGATAGGTGAATTCACCACAAAATATGCTTTGTAGGGTAAATGTTATAGCAAAATTTAGATTATACGTAATTTCAGGTCGTTACCTTATTCGCCTAGCTAAAACCTTGCTTTACAAACAAGAAAAAACCAAAATAAAAATAAAAATTAATACAGAATTAATATTCACTATCTGTGAAAATACTCTATCCATCACAATTTATAAGTTAAGTATAACTGGTTATGAACAATGCAGAAAGCTTGATTTTAATCTCATTCAATATTAATAACTCAAAAATATAATCTCTGGAAAATCATTAAAAATTAAGCAAAACAAAAATATCAAAAGACTCTAATTTTTTGTTCTCGTTATCATTGATTATCTGTAAATTATATGGTCATTTTAGGAGCAAATAATTTGGAAAATTTTACTGATAAAGCAAAACAAGCAATTATACTTGCCCAAGGGGAAGCAAGAAGATTAGGTCATAATTTTGTCGGCACCGAAAGTATATTATTAGGAATCATTGCGGAAGAAAAGGGAGTTGCTGCCAATCTCTTAAAATCTTTAGGTATAACTCTTAAAGATGCCCGAACAGAGGTAGAAAAAAGTATTGGTAGAGGTTCTGGTTCTTTTGTAGGTGAAGCACCTTTTACTCAAAGGGCTAGCAACGTAATTAAACTTTCTTATCATGAAGCTAGCCAATCAAATCAAAAATATGTAGATACTCAACATCTATTATTGGCTTTAATTCGTGAGGGAGAAGGAGTTTCCTTAAGAATTTTACAAAACTTGGGAATTAGCTCTGCACAAATATTAAATCAACTTTTAACTCAAATTAATTCAACCATTAGCTATAAAGAAAAAACAAATAAAACTCCAATATTAAATCAGATAAAAGAATATAATCAAACCGCAAATGAAATTCCAGATTTTTTTCATAACAATACATTTATCAAAACTGTAGTTATTGAGGATAAAATAGAACGTTTAGATACAATATTAATAGAAGCACAAAAACTCCTTAAGGAGATTAAGGAAATTAAATATAGTATCCAAGAAAATGAATTATACTCAGTAAAAAAAATTAATGAAATCATTGAAGATTTACCAGATAAATCATTTTCTGATGAAAAATCAGGAATCAAAGAGTTATTAAATCGACTCAAAACAATTATTGAGAATGATGTTGAGCTAAGAACTGAAGATAAAACCGAAGTATTAGAACAAATATTAAATCTTGCATTAGCCAGTCAAAACCCAGCAGAGACGCAAGTAAAGAAAGTAGCCCGGACTGCAATCAAAATTATTATTGGAACGGTGGCACAAAGACCACCAGATAGTAAATTAGTAAAAGAATGTAAGCGAATTGTGCCCGAAATTGTTAAGTTCTTTAAATTAATATAATTGCTCAAAAGCAGTTAAGTGCATGGAGTTAGCATCTTTAAGCTCCAGCAATAAACAAAATAAATCAAAATAAATATTGCTGCATTGCTAAACTACCCATTGATGGCATTAATCGACTATCATCATCAAGATATTGACGCAGGGAGCAGTTATGGCGCAGTATGACGACATATTTCATGCAGTTGGGGTATCCTCTGAAGAACTGACAGCAGAAGAAGCCGTCGCAGCGATCGCAGTTGTGGTCGCTGCAGCTGATACTTCCCTTGATGAATTAGATGTTGACTTTCTCGCTGATGTCCTATGGGAGTTTGACATTTTTGAAGAATACTCCAATGAAGATTTGTTGGATATTCTTGATCGAGTTTTAGAAATTGCCGAAGATGAAGAATTAGGAGTAGTTTTTAATACGGCAAATAAATATATTGGTGAAGAATTAGTACTGGATGCTTTTGGTGTGGGCGTTTCTGTATTGGTAGATGAGGAAACGTTCTCTATTCCACTATCAAAAATGACTTTACTCAAGGAATTCCAAAAAACCTTAGGAGTAGAAGAAACTGAAGCTGGAGAATTAATCGATGAGGTGATAGCGGCGATTAAAGAAGCAGAAACATCTTATGTTGATGATGAATATGAAACCATTATTTTGGAAAACTTTCATGACAAATTTTATAGTTCACCCCTGGGTAATTTTCGTTTAGAAATTCCCGTTCGGGTTGATAAAGGTGGGAAACTTCAGTTTCAAGAAGGAATGGTCGAGTTTTCTGATAATTTTGGTACTTTGCTCAGAATTGATTATTATTCTATTTCTCAGAAACAAGCTAAAAAAATTCAGTCTTTGGGGCTCAAGGAGTATTTACCCCATGTTCTTTTAGACAAGTATGTACCTTGGGGAATAGTCGCTAATTTACCCAAGTCTAAAGTGGAGTACAGTGAATTTATCGAACAAGTAATGTCAGGGGCATATTTTATCTTAATTTATATGCCAGATGTAGCGACAGTTCCTCATCAAGAAAGTAATGGTTCGGGTGCGAAAAAAAATGCTTACCGAGGACTATTAATTTTTAAGAAACATAATTTTTTGTATGTAGTTAGCAAGCAAAATTATCTTAAAGATAGCAAAGGCTTTGAGAATATTGAACAGCAAGCAAAGGAAACCAAACAACAGATTTTTGACTTTATCGATTCCATTGATTTTTTTGACATTTATAGCAGAACTCAGGAGTCAGAAGACAGAAGACAGGAGTAGAAATACCCTTTACCTTTACGTCTGACTTCTATTTTTTTCCTGCACCTCAACGACCTGCAAATCGCTGTAATGTTCTGCAAAATATTTAGTTAATGCACTAACGCGGATAACGTCCGTACAACACTGAGAACTACTTTATAGAGCAAATATACTGCAAAGAAGAATTTATGTAAATCCTAAAAGTTTATAGCTAACACCAGCCCTTACTGACTAAGTTATCAGTGTTTTAGTTATTTGTTTTTTGTGGATTCTGAGACTTAAATCCTGACTCCTGACTCCTGACTTCTGACTCCTGACAGCAAAACTCTACACACTTTTTTTGCCAATAATCCTTAAAAATAATTTCTCACCTTCAATCCAAATAAACATCAGCGCACTAAAACCAAGACAAATACCTAATTCAGACAAACTTAAGGCGTGGGTACCAAAGAATCCTCTGAGGGGAGGGACGTAAACTAACATCAACTGAAGAACTGTGGTTACAGTTACTGCGGCTAGGACATAGGGATTAGAAAATGGATTCATTTCAACTGTCAGCCTGTTATTGGAACGAATTGCGATCGCATGACCCATTTGAGCGATACATAAAGCAGTAAATACCATCGTTTTCCAGCGCTCCGGACTCAGTCCATTTACATCAACAGACTGGACGTGAGAATGCGCCCACATCATGAGAATAATTGTAGTAATTGCAAAAATAATTCCAATGCGGATCATATAAAAACCCAAACCCCGAGAAAATATACTTTCGCGAGGACTAAAAGGTGGACGTTTCATCACATCTGGTTCTGCTGGCTCCAAAGCTAAAGCTAAAGCCGGTAAACCATCTGTAACTAAATTCATCCATAAAATTTGTAGGGGTGTGAGGGGAACATCTGGAAGTCCCAATAAAGGTGCTGCAGCAATGGTCAAAACCTCACCAATATTACTACCCAAAATATATTTAATGAAACGACGAATGTTGGTGTAAACGACTCTACCTTCCTTGGTCGCCGATACAATTGTTGCAAAGTTGTCATCTAACAAGACCATGTCACTGGCTTCTTTACTGACGTCAGTACCAGTAATACCCATGGCTATACCAATATCAGCTTGTTTCAGCGCAGGAGCATCGTTTACACCGTCACCAGTCATCGCCACAAACTTATTCCGGTTTTGTAAGGCTTTAACGATCCTTAATTTATGTTCGGGAGCTACTCTGGCATAGATATTTACTAAGTCAACATTTTGCTCTAGTTCTTGGTCGCTCATGCGTTGTAATTCTTGACCTGTAAGCACCCGGTCTCCTCCATTAGCAATTCCTAGGTCGGCAGCAATTGCTCTAGCAGTTAACTGATGGTCGCCAGTAATCATTACAGGTCTAATTCCAGCATTACGGGACTCTTGGACTGCAGCCCTGACTTCAGGACGAGGTGCATCCAACATACCGGTCAATCCCAGCCAGACTAATTGTTGTTCGACTTCTTTCTCTGAAGCTTCGGAAGGAACTTGTGCTAATGCTTTAAAAGCAAAACCTAGCACTCGAAGACCTTCACTCGCCATTTTATTATTAGCTGCTAAAATTTGTTTTCGTTGCTCGTCGGTGAGAGGAACAGAACTTCCACCCAAGAAAACTTGATCGCAAAGGGATAAAGTTATTTCTGGCGACCCCTTAGTAAACATCAAATGACTTTCGTTTGTCAATAAATTACTAATTTGGGGGTCAACATCTCGAAGGGGCGAAAAACCAGTTTCAACTTCCTTCACCTGGCAAATCACACTCATTCGCTTTCGTTCTGAGGAAAAAGGAAATTCGCTTACGCGGGGTAGTTTAGTATCCCATTGGTCTTTTTCAAATCCAGCTTTTGCTGCCAAAGTTACCAATGCTCCCTCTGTCGGATCTCCTAAGATTTTCCATTCCCCTTTTTCTTGCTGCAGGATGGCATCATTACAAACAGTACAAGCTACCATTAAGGGTGGTATTTCGGGATATTCTTCGGGGATAATTGCTCGTTCATCTAACAAAAACTCTCCCAATGGAGCATAACCTTCCCCACTCACACTGAAATATTCTTTACCGACAAAAGTTGACTGAACCACCATCTTATTTTGGGTCAGAGTACCGGTTTTATCCGAACAAATGGTAGTTACAGAACCCAAAGTTTCTACTGCGGGTAATTTTCTAATTAGGGCATTACGGCGTACCATACGTTGGGTACCCAATGCCAAAGTGACTGTAATCACTGCCGGTAAACCTTCTGGAACAACTGCCACAGCCATACTCAAAGAAACTTCTACTAAACCCAGGAAGTTTCCACCCATTAGTAAACCAATACCAATTGAAATTACAACTAGTACTAAAGAACCAGTCACCAAAGCATTACCTAACTGGCTCATACGTTGCTGCAGTGGCGTATCTTCCGCTTCAACCGACTGCAACATTTGAGCGATTTTGCCCAGTTCGGTTTTCATCCCGGTACCGGTAACTAAAACCTTTCCTCGTCCTTGAAGAACCTCTGTACCTTGGAAAACCATATTTACCCGATCACCCAAGGAAGACTCTTCCGACAATGGTTTCTTAGCATGTTTATTAACCGCTTCAGCTTCTCCAGTTAGTGCAGACTCGCGGACTTGCAAATTAGATTGTTCAATTAAGCGACCGTCTGCTGCAAGTTGTACTCCAGCTTCGATCAACATAATATCCCCTGGCACCAATTCCTTTGCCGTTACTTCCAGGGTTTTACCGTCACGAATTACGCGAACATTAGGAGAAGCAAGTTGTTTGAGGGCTGCAAGGGCTTTCTCAGCACGACTTTCTTGGATATAACCAAGAATTCCATTTAGGATCACAATCGCCATAATCGCAATTGTATCTTTGAAAGGAATTTCACCTGCAGGTAATGTGCCCGAACGCCAAGCAACAAGGTCTAACACCCCGGAAATAATGGCAACGGCAATCAGCATCAACAACATGATGTCCTTGAACTGATCTACCAAAATTTCCCAAGCACTGCGTCCGCCAGCTTCTTCTAATTCATTAGCACCATATTTTTGCAACCGCGAGTTAACTTCTTGAGGCGCTAAACCAGTGTCTGCTTGAGTAGAGAGCAGTTCTAGTGCTTCATCAACTTCCAAAGTATGCCAAGCAGCAATATTTTCAGGCAGAGAATTAGCAGACATCTTGTAGATTAAAGGAAATGGTTACAAAATTCGATCATAATTTAGTGATGGCGGGAAAACCATCACCTAAATTTACATTTTCCCTGTCTCCAGGCTATATCTATAGATGTTATACACAGATAAACTTTTTAACTTTACTTTTTTAATTATCAAATTATGTACGTTATCTTGTGTAATTTCTAGCAATATATAGCACATTAAATCGTCAATTTAAATCATCAATTGTGAGTAATTAAAATCTAATATTTTATGCAGACAGGTTACACCACAATCGATTAAAGTCATAAAACGCCCATTAGCACAATAGCCCTTCAGGTGAATCAGTTTAATATGAGTTTTGCACTCCCCCGTTTTCTAGCGAGCCAAATGTTTGGGCAAAAGACCATTAGACCCCTTAGTGCTGCTGCCATCTGCGGCATAGCTTTCATTAAAGATACCCTGATTGCGATCGACACTCCTAGGGGACATCTTTTACAAATAGACCCAGTTTCCGACAACACAAAAATTATTAATCCCCATCAAACCCGGGAATTTATGGATGTTACGGGTCTATCAATTTGGCAAGATACTCTTTGGGTAACCCGGGGTAATAGTGTATACCTGTGTAACTTCAATTCTTTGGGTTTGGAACATTTTGTTACCTTACCCTATGAAGCTGATGGTGTCGCTGTTTGGGAATCAGCAATTTATGTTACTTGCCAAAGACTGGGTAAGATTTTGGTGTTTGAAAAGGATACGCGACGACAAATTACCAGTTTTAATGCACCAGGTGTAGGAATTGAAAATTTAGCGGTCGATGAAGAAACTCTATGGGTTTGCGATAACCTGGAACAAACAGTTTATGTGATTGACAGGGGGACGGGAGAAATTATTTTCAGCGTCCTTACCCCTTTTGAGTCGCCGACTGGGATTGCAATTCATCAAGATGACGAGCAGGAGCAAAAGAATATTTACATTGCTTATGCTTCCGATGAAACTTACATTCGCGATAACCCAAATGCCGACCCCAGTTATGAAATCGCCCGTCGTGATCGCACTTTCATTCATCCTCTACATTACCATTACGACCCGGAAAAACGTTGTGCCCTCTCCAATGGGTATTTAATTGAAATGTCCTATGCGGAGGAGATTTCACCTCTAGATGAGGTATACCTACAAGATTTAGAATGGCGAATCGCTTTACCTTCAAACACCGACCGTCAAAAAGTTAGAAGTGTCGAACCTATAGGTTTACCTTTTACTGAAGAACTAATTGATGGGCAAAGTGTAGCAGTATTTAAGTTTGAAACCCTCACCCCTGGCGAACGACATTTATTCGGTTGGAAGGCACTTCTAGAGGTCAGAGGTGTAAAATACCGCATAACGCCCCCAGATGTGGAAAATATCTCCAACCCCCCAGCGGAGTTTCACGAACGCTATTTGGTGGACGATGACGAATTAGCCATGGATACAGCAATCGTTCGTCACGCTGCAAATGAAGCTACTGGGCGGGAAACAAATCTGTTACGAAAAATGTACAGCATTCGTAACTATGTTTATGACGAACTATCCTATGGCATCAAACCGTATATTGATACCCCTGACGTTGTTTTAGAAAGGGGTGTGGGTTCCTGCGGTGAGTATGTTGGTGTTTTATTAGCATTGTGTCGATTGAATGGTATTCCTTGTCGTACCGTCGGTCGTTACAAATGTCCCTCCCAGGCTGACCGAAAGGGCGTTCCCTTGCAACCGGATTACAATCACGTGTGGTTGGAGTTTTATATACCTGGTTATGGTTGGTTACCAATGGAATCCAACACCGACGATACAGATAGTCGCGGTCCCTACCCCACAAGATTTTTTATGGGTTTGTGTTGGTATCACATCGAAATTGGTAAAGGCATTACCTTTGAAACTCTTACTAGTAACGGTAAGCGACTTACCAAAGAAGATGTAGCCATCGGGGATCTGGCTATCAATCATATTAGATTTACAATTTTAGAGGAATTACCTCCCTTTTAGCCCATTTGTCATTTGTCATTTTTAATTTTTACTTTGTTCGTAAATTTGCAACCAAAAGCGATCGGTAATAAGTAACAAGTGATAAATGACAAGTGATACCCCACCAATCATCAGTGACCATCCTGTAGTATTGATGATGGATGAGTAATGGTGGCATCAATGAGCGCTGATAGCAATACTACTAAGATAAAATTTGGCACAGACGGCTGGCGAGGAATTATTGCTGATGACTTTACGTTTCCAAACGTACGCAAAGTCACAAGAGCGATCGCTAGTTATTTAGAGAAAGCTTATACAAAAGACAGACCCGTACTGATTGCTTATGATACTCGCTTTCTAGCTGATAAATTTGCCCAAACATCAGCTGAAGTGTTGGCTGATTTGGGTTGGACTGTAAAAGTTAGCGAGCGGGATTGCCCCACACCGGTAATTGCTTATAATGCCCGCCATCTCAATTCGGCTGGTGCATTAATGTTTACCGCTAGTCATAATCCAGCACCCTACTGTGGAATCAAATATATTCCTGATTATGCTGGCCCAGCAACACCGGAAATTACTGATACTATTGTTGCGAATATTGCAGATGCATCGGATGCTCTTCCTTCTGGTAATCCTTCGGGTTCCATTTCCAGCTTTGACCCCAAACCAGAATACATGAAGTTTATCTACAATCTTCTGAACGTGGATAAAATTCGCAGCGCTAAATTAAAAGTAAAATACGACGCTTTATTCTCTACTTCTCGCGGTTATTTAGATGAAGTGTTAGAACATTGTGGTTGCGAACTAGAAAGTTTCAACACCCATCGCGATGTATTATTTGGTGGGGGAATGCCCGAACCCAAAGGAGAACAATTAGTAGGGCTAGTCGAAGCTGTCAAGAAAGATAAAGCCGCTTTAGGTTTGGCGACTGATGGGGATAGCGATCGCTTTGGAGTTGTAGACGAACTAGGTAATGTTCTTACTCCCAACACAGTTTTACTATTGCTCGCACGTCACCTAATGAAGAATAAGGGTTTGACGGGAGCAATTGTTCGTACTGTTGCTACCACTCACCTATTAGATAATTTTGCCAGCAAGTATGGTCTAGAATTATTTGAAACAGCAGTAGGATTTAAATATATTGGTGCCAAAATGCGGGAAACCACCGTATTGATTGGTGGAGAAGAATCGGGAGGTTTAAGCGTACTCGGTCATATTCCCGAGAAAGATGGTGTTCTAGCGGACATGTTAGTTGCAGAAGCCATTGCTTATGAAGGTAAACCCTTAAGCGAACTTGTCAAAGAAGCGATCACAGAAGCTGATGGTCCTCTATACAACAAGCGTCTGGATTTACACCTCACCGACAGCCATAAATTAGCTGTAATGGAATCTTATACTAAAAATCCTCCTTCAGAAGTAGCAGGAATTAAAGTTAAAGAAGTAGGACGTAAAGACGGCGTTAAACTTTACTTAGAGGAAGGTAGTTGGGTATTACTACGTCCATCAGGAACCGAACCTTTGGTAAGGGTTTATATGGAAACTAACTCTGCTCAAAAGTTAGACCAACTTGCTCAAGAAATGGACAACAAGATTCATCAAATTCAGCCCGTAACAGCTTGATTTTATGAGCTAATTTTGACAAATAATGTAGAGACGTAGCATTGCTACGTCTCTTCGAGCAACCATTATGAGTAACAAATAATGAGTAATGAGTAATGAGTAATGAGTAATGAGTAATGAAAAATCTTGTAAGCTTGCTGATATCTCTATTAATTGCTTGTTTAGTATTGTTTATTGCGATCGTCTCCGTTCAAAATGCTGAACTAGTATATTTAAGATTTTTTGGTTTAGAATCAGCTAGAATTCCCTTTGGTTTAGTACTAGCTTTCAGTTTCGCGGTCGGGATTGTAGGTGTGGCTATATTACAACCCGTGTGGAATGTTATGGGTTCGGGTAGATCCAGATATGAAGATGATGCTGAATTTTTTGTTGATGACGGAGAATATTGAGAAAATATCTTTTGAATATATCTCACTGTTCCCCGTTCTCTTCCAAAAACTACTTCGTCTCCATCCAGTTATCACCTGAATTGATATCTACCAGTAAAGGAACACTTAACTCTACAGCAGTTTCCATTTCCGACTTAATTATTGGTTTTAACTCTTCCCATTCTTCTGGTGGAACTTCAAAAACTAATTCATCGTGAACTTGTAACAATAACCGTGCTTGGTAATTTTTCAGAACTTTATGCAATTGCACCATTGCAATTTTGATAATATCAGCACTAGAACCTTGAATTGGTGCATTCGCTGCAGCACGGAGTAACCCAGAATCATAGGGTCCCAAATTTTTCAATTTGCTCAAGTCAATATCTTCTGGATTACGACCTTTGAGTTTTTGTAAACTATTACCAGTGAATTGTACATAGCGACGACGTCCCAAAATTGTCTCTACGTAACCCTGGGATATAGCTTGCTTCTTCACCCCTTCCAAAAATTCAAAAACTTTTGGGTAACGACTGTAGAATCTTTGTATGAATTCATTTGCAAGTTTTTTATCCACACCAATAGAACGGGAGAACTTCACAGAACCCATTCCATAAATTACCCCAAAGTTAATAATTTTCCCCGCTCGTCTTTCCTCTGAGGTAATTTCGTCTTTTTCAAACATTAACTGAGCCGTTAAAGTATGAATATCCCGATTATTTTGGTAAGCTTCCACTAAAATCGGTTCTTGAGATAAATGCGCTAAAATTCTTAACTCAATTTGGGAATAGTCCGCAGCAACCATTAACCAGTTTTCTTCTGGTAAAAAAGCTTTACGAATTTGACGACTAAATGCCGTACGAATGGGAATATTCTGTAAATTAGGGTTAGAAGAAGATAACCTTCCCGTGGAAGTTACTGTTTGGTTGAAATTGGTATGTAACCTATGGGTATCAGCACGTACTAATTCCGGTAACTTATCCACATAAGTCGATCTCAATTTTGATAAAGTCCGATATTCAATAATCGCGTCAATAATTCCACTGGTATCAACTTCCTGTAACCTTTCTAAAGTTGCAGCATCAGTTGAATATCCGGTCTTAATTTTGCGAGAGAATTTAGTACTCAAACCGAGTTTTTCAAATAAAATTACACTCAACTGCTTGGGAGAACCCAAATTAAATTTTTCTCCTGCTATCTCATAAGCTTGTTGCTCGAACTTATCTAGATCGGTTTCTAACTGTTTTGATAGCGTTTTTAAATAATCACTATCAATACGGATACCTTGATATTCCATATCCGCTAAAACAGGTTCTAAAGTTTGTTCGACCTCCAACAGTAATTCATGTAAAGTGGGAAATTTTTCCAACTCTTCCCGTAATTTTTGTACTAATTGAAATGTTGCATGAACTTGAAAGCAACAATAAGCAGCAACTTTATTTATATTTATGTCACCAATTGTCTGACCTTTAGGAACTAATTCAGAATAATCTTGAATTATTAAACCTAAATATTTTTGGGATAATTCACCAAGACTGTGACTGCTATCTGGATTAATTACATAACTTGCTAGCATCGGGTCAAAAATAACCCCATCTAACTGAATTCCTTGAGTTCGGAAAATTAAGCGATCGAACTTAGCATTTTGAAAACTCTTGGGATATTTTTTATCTTCTAAAATTGGACGTAATGCTTCTAAAACTAAATCTTTACTTAGATTGTTTCCCGATTTATGTCCTACGGGAACATAAGCAACTTCATCAATTTTTGTTCCCCAACAGCAACCAATTCCAACTAGATCCGCATCTCTGGGTTCTAAAGCGCTAGTTTCCGTATCCCAAGCAACAGGTGCTTTTGAATCCGTAAACCCTTGTAGTAACTCCACTAAATCTTGAAGTTTTGCTTGAGTATCAATGATGCGCGGTTCAATTGGTAAAGCAGATTCTTGTTCTGCGACATCTGTATCTTCAGCACTGAAAAACCATAAGTCCTCACCTTCAGAATTCAAATTAGATGAATTAGATGAATTAGATAAATTACCAGCTTCTTTACCTCCAACTTCAATAACTTTTCCTCCAAACTGTTCTTGAAGT
This sequence comes from Mastigocoleus sp. MO_188.B34, assembly GCF_030065675.1. Classification (GTDB taxonomy): domain Bacteria; phylum Cyanobacteriota; class Cyanobacteriia; order Cyanobacteriales; family Nostocaceae; genus Mastigocoleus. The sequence goes on from NZ_JASJDK010000050.1 coordinate 28,243, forward strand.
TGATTGATTTTTGTGATGAAAGACTTAAATTCTAGCTTCTCTAAAATCGGTAAAAGATTACTCGTATCAAAACCTGTCAGTTTACAATCTTCTAAATTAATATCTAAAGGTACATCTAAAACTATTTTTGCTAAAAAGCGGGATTTTTCAGCATCTTCTTTCCCTTCTACTAACTTTCTATGGTTTGCACCCTTAATTTGATCCAAAGAGTCATAAATATTATCAAGGGAACCATAGGTTTCAATTAACTTAACTGCTGTTTTTTCTCCAATTCCCCTCACACCAGGAATATTATCTGATTTATCACCACAAAGCGCTTTAAAATCAACTACTTGTGATGGTAAAACACCTAGTTTTTCCTTAACTTCCGCCGAGTTAAACTCACCAAAACCAGTTGCAGAGCGCTTAATAGAATCTTTATTCAAGTAAAGTACGCTGATTTTTTCTTCATCATCTACAAGCTGAAATAAATCGCGATCGCCACTTAAAATCTTCACTTGATAACCAGCAGCAGATGCACGTTGGGCTATAGTTCCTAATACATCATCAGCCTCAAAACCCGGAGCAGTTAAGATAGGTAAGTTTAACTTTGAAATTAAGTCTTGGAGATTTTTCAGGTCGGGAATAAAATCCTCCGGTGTTTCCTTTCGGTCAGCTTTATAAGTACTATCTGCTTTGTGACGAAATGTTGGTATACCCAAATCAAAAGCTACACCAATTGCTTGGGGTTTTTCGCTGGCAATCGCCTCTAGTAAAGATTTTAGAAAACCAAAAGATACACTGGTAGGAATACCTTCTTTTGTCCTTAATCCTCCATCCCGACCTTTAGCAAAAGCATAGTAGGAACGAAAAGCTAAGGAATGTCCATCAACTAAAATAAACTTGGGGCGATTCGAATTGGAAGAGTCAGAAGTTAAAGAATCAGAAATCAAAGGATTAGAATTCAACTGGTTTGAGACTGTTGTTTCGGACATAGACCTATTTTAAGTAGCAGTTTTAATTGCAAAGGAAAAAATTTACTGTAGTACTTAAAGTATTAATGAGTTTACCTGCAACGAAGTAATTGTAAGAAATGAGCGGAATTTATCTGTTTATAAATCAAATATGATTACTATTACAGGTAGTAGTTTATCTTCAAAGCTCCCCACCGAACCTCTCAGACTGTTAACCTCGTTACCATAACTTACTAAACTAAACACAGGGCAAGCAAAAGGTAACTTATGCATTTAACTTCTAACGGTCAATTAGACTTGTCACAAACTGGAGTGAATTCTGAATCAGATATTCAACTTTTGGTCGTAGATATTGATGGTACAATTGCCGGGAAATCTAACTCCATTAGTAAACGAGTAAAACAAGCAATTAACGCCGCACAAGCAAAAGGAATCGAAGTTGCTGTTGCTACTGGTAGAATGTATAGTTCCGCGTTACGTTTCCATCAAGAAATTAGCTCCAGATTACCATTAATTTCTTATCAAGGAGCCTGGATTCAAGACCCTGCAACACAACAGTTACATCAACATTTATCTGTACCCAAAAGTATTTCTGAACAACTGCTCGATCACTTTGAGCAGCCCTCCCTACGCCAAATTTTATCTATCCACTTCTACATTGGGGATAAACTTTATGTCCGGGAACTGACCCCAGACACTAAATTATATGCCGAACGCTCTAACATTGATGCGATCGCAGTGGGCGATTTACGGAATACTTTGGACAACGAACCAACAAAAATTTTAGCTTTATGTAATGATACAGATGTAATAAATCAACTGTTAATTAATTTACGTCACAGATACACTCCCAAAGAATTATATTTGACCAAATCTGTTGCGACTTTTTTTGAAGCAACTCATCCATTAGTAAATAAAGGTGCAGCAGTTAGTTATTTAGCAGAAGAACTATTAGGGCTAGAAAGAAATAACGTGATGACTATTGGCGATAACTTCAATGATATTGAAATGCTAGAGTATGCCGGTACAGGTATCGCTATGGGAAACGCTCCAGAAGAAGTTAAAGCCCATGCTCGATGGATTGCTCCCAGTGTTGATGAGGATGGAGCAGCAGTCGCAATTGAAAGTTTTTTATTATCAAGCTAAATATAATATTTTTTTTATAACGCAAAATGAGTCAGCGGGAAGTCTTGAAAAGGGAGTAATAATTGCTGACTCATATATTATTAGTTATAATTACTTAGTACTAGTATTTAGAAAACAAGTAATATTTTACGAATTAATACTTTAGGAGGCTTATAAACATCAGAAAGAGCACCGACGACTGGCCGTGTTTCGTCTCGGTGCTCTCGCTGGTTCGCTCCTCACACAATTAACAATATATACCTGTTTTTTTGACAAGTCAACGGTTTATTTGAAGTCTTTACTTTTACTTCATAATTACACTGATATTTCAGCATATTCAGAAATATTAAAGTTCTGAGCATGCTGTCAGACCAAGTTTTTCCTCTAATACTCGCTGAAACACGAATCGAGCAATCGCTATCAGCCCTAATCTTGCTTGGGCTAATTCCCGATAATTTATTTTTACTTCACCCCAAATTTGGCAGTTAGACCAAAAAATTTCAAAGCTTTGACTTAGACCTAAGGCTACATTTTCCCATTTCACTGTCTTATCTATAGTCTTGCTATCCAAGTTATCTAGAGTTTCGATTAACTTACTCATTAAACAAAATTCTGCTGGATGGAAGAAACGTAACTCTCCTTCCTCTTTAAGCCAAGGTATTTCTGATGGTTGGGTTATCGCCCATGAAGTGCAGCCGACATCCAAACTAATTAATTCCTCCCCTACTGCTGCCAGCTGTAATAAAGAGCAACAGCGAGCATGAGCATATTGGAGAGGAAATGAGCCACGGGAATTTATCAATTTTTGGCTCAAGTTATCTTTGCTCAAACTCAAATATTTCTTAGAACTTGAATATTCATGAAAACTTGTACTCTGATTTTTGTGTGTTTTTATCTCATCCCAGAGTTCCCCACTGCTGAGAAACTGCAAAAAAGCAGCTAATAAATATGAAGTTAGCTCTATATAGATTAAACCCGGAGAAACAATTTCTACTTTCAATTCTTGGTCATAGTTTGCCCAGAGATAACACACTATCTCTTGAGCGAACTTCATTGAATGAAGATTCTGAGATTTTTTCTGCTGTAGTGCGACCCCAGAAATATATAAAACCCTATTTAAATCTCTACTTTTATGTAGATGAATATTTGTTTGACTAATGTAGTCTAATTCCTTAATCGTATTTGTATTGCTTAAGGCTTCTACTAAAATAACGTGTAGTAGCTGTGCAATCGCTGTATATTTGTTTGCTGAGGTTCTGAGATACACATAAAATCCAGTTTGTATGATTATTTAGGGAGTTATAATCGGAAATACTGAATATCTGTCATCTCCCTTTAGACATAATTTTAATATTGAGGGAGAAAATATGAGAATTTTGCAAAATTTCTTGAATTATGGGTAAATTTTACTACAATCATTGTACAGTAGAGAAGTATAACAAAAGAGTAGAAAATTATATTTCTACTTTTTGCATGGCTGGTGATTTTAGGCTAAGTCCTATATCGCCAACGAGAAGACACTCCTTGCACCTTTTTTTTTGACGTCTTTTCTTTGTCTTCAGCCGAACGCTCTTTGTTACCTATGCAATCTCCATCCTCCTTTTCAGAAGCATCAAGGCCTTTTTTAACTTGGCAACGAATTCTTGATTGGGCTCAAGAACACTACCGCTGCCGCACCTTTAGCAAAGATGAGCGCATTCCAGCAAGACCTGGATTGCTATATTTGGTGCAAAGGGGTGCAATCCGTATGGTAGGAACAGCACAAGTTAGTGCCACTGCTTCTCAGTTAACATCTCGACGTATTAACAGAACACCAGAAGAAGCATTTTTGGGGTTTGTGGGAGCTGGACAACCATTTGAAATAGTGGCTCAGTCACCATTTACCCTTCAATCCTATGCTCATGTAGATCAAACTGCCGTGTTGTGGATGTATTGGCACGATCTAGATAATTGGCCACATTTTCGTCGAGAAGTCATGGATGCTTTCAGGTATCAGCACCAGCGTAAGCTGTTGTGGCTGAGTGCCTTAGGGCAACGACGGACAATTGATCGACTTTTGGGATTCCTAACATTGTTGATTGAGGAATACGGCGAGCCAGCAATGAGTGAAACAGACCCTGATGTAATTCGTGGCTATTGTCTCCCATTCCCACTAACTCATGCTCAAATTGGTAGTGCGATTGGTTCAACTCGTGTAACAGTTACTCGCTTGATGGGTAAGTTGCGTCAGCGTGGCTTAATCCTGACTCAAGGTGATAATTTGATTTGTCTACCAGCAGAATCTATCAGTAGAGCTAGCTAAGTTAAAGCAGTTTGGTTAACTACAGCAGGTGTCAGCGAATTCTGACAGATCTATGTCGGTTAATTAATTCCTGCCCCTGCTAGGTTAATAACAAATCGGCATATATTCTACCTACTTGTTCTTCAATACGCCCATTCTGTTTGACCACCACGAACAGATTGCGTGTAATCTGGTAGCTTCCAGACAAAAGCCTCAATGTTCAACTTGTTGCGTGTACTAGGACATTCTGATGAGAGGACAAGTTGTCCTAGGTAAGGAGCAATAAACTTGCCTTGTCTATTGGGTAAGCCTTTGACCGAACATTGGGGAACTACCTCTGGGACAGAAGGAAAATAAATACCTCCTGGATTTTGAATTATTTGATTTAATGCTTGGGTGGCGGTGGAAACAAGTTTGACTTAATGACCAAAAGGTCAACTTCCCAATTTATCAGACATAATAAACATAACAATACAGCTCGAATTTTTTCCTTATGGCTGGGGGATATGTATCTTCTCTGCCTATATATTTTTTTGTTACAAATATTTATTGCACTTCTAAGGATTAGTCATCAAATTCATAGATGTTAATCATAAATGAAAAGTATTTTGTCACCGAATTCTGACAAATCCAGCTTTTGCAATTAACTCTTGACCTTGCGAAGTTAGTAGTAATTTTGCGTAAGCTTCTCCTACCTCCTCATCAATTTGACCATCCTGCTTTACGATCACAAATAGCCTGCGGGTAATAGGATACTTTGCTTCAGAAAAAGCAACGGTGTTGAGTTGATTGCGTTTCCTAGGGCATTCTGATGAAGTAATATAAGGCTCTTGGTAAGGAGGAATTAATTTCTTGAATGTTTTACCAATTGGTAAAGGTTTGACTCCGCATTGTCCAACAATTTCTGGGGCAGAAGCATAATATATCCCACCTTTGTCCCTACTAAGTTTTCTTAAAGCCTCAGTAGTAGTGTTAATTGTTTCAACATTACTACCAAATTCTTCGTTTCTTAAAACATTGCCGATAAAAAATTCTACTGTACCCCCTTGGTTTGGTCTTGATAAGGGAACTATTTTTTGGTTTGGTCCTCCTATATCTTTCCAGTTGGTAATCTTACCCGTGTATATATTTTTGAGTTGGGAAAGAGTTAATCCAGGAATATTCAGATTTGGATGAACAGCAATTGCAATTCCATCTACTGCAACAGGAATTTCCTTCAGTTTTAATCCCCGTACTTGTGCTCGCAGATGTTCACGCTCTTTGACAGAACGAGAAGACTGAGAAAAAGCCAATTGATTACGCAAAAGCATTTGAATTCCAGTACCCGAACCAGGGGGATAACCAATTGGATCGGTATAAACGATTTGAAATTGTGGTATTTCTTGTCTTATTTTTGCATCAACATCTCTACGAATTGGTGCCCATGTAGTGCTTCCACCGTAGGGAAATCTTCCTGTTTGGATATTGGGAACAGAATGAAAAGTACTATTCCTATCTATTCCTTTCATTGTGTAATCTGGTCTAGCTGCAGAATTACCATTCTTATCTCCCAACAGGTTTAATATCCTAGTAATATCAATAAGAGAATTGTTGACCGCCCATGCGCCACTACCCACTAGTACAAGAGTAATCAACAGAGATAATACAAAAACAGTTGTTTCATTTTTACGTGACATAAGTAAACAAAAAGACTGCGTACTAAATATTTAATAAACCTCTATTTAAAAGTTTAGAAGAGAGCAGCTAATTGTTTCTCAACGAATTCTTACAAAGCCAGCTTGAGAAATTAATTCTTGACCTTCTTGAGTAAGTAGTAATTTTGCGTATGCTAATCCTGCTTGTTCGTCAACTTGACCATTCTGTTTAACGATGACAAATAATCTTCTGGTCATTGGGTATTCATCATTTTTGAAGGCTTCTAAATTCAATTGATTACGCTTTCGTGGGCACTGGGAAAGTGGGATAAAAGGTTCTTTGTAGGGTGGAATTAATTTATCTTCAACTCTTCCTATTGCTAAAGGTTTAACACCACATTGTCCAACGACTTCAGGTGCAGATGCGTAGAAAATAGCGCCTGGATTTCTCGCGACTTTTCTCAAAGCTTCAGTGGTAGTTTTAACTGCTTGAATGTTATCGCCAAATTTTTCTTGGCGTACAATATTTTTTTTAAAAAACTCTACAGTACCTCCTTCAGTTTCTTTGGAGTAAGGTATGATTCTTAAGTTTGGTCCTCCTAATTCTTCCCAGTTAGTAATTTTTCCTGTATATATTTCTCTGAGCTGATCAATAGTTAAACCAGGTAAGTCCAGAGTTGGGTGAGCTGCAACTACAACACCATCAATTGCAACTGGAATTTCTGTGAGCGTAAAACCTTTTTTCTGGGCTTGTCGGTATTCTTTTTCTTTCAAAGAACGAGAACTAAGGGAAAAAGCTAATTGGTTGTTGAGTAACATTTTGATTCCAACACCAGAACCAGGAGAACCTGTCGCCGGGTTTGTATAACGCAAATCATACTTTTTGAATACATTCTCTATTGCTTTTTCTGTTTTACTTCTAATTGGTGCCCAAGTGCTACTACCACCATAACTAAACAAACCCGAGGGTATGTGGGATATTTCCTTAAATTTACTATTTTGTAATGAGTTTGGTTGTACCCTTTCTTTGAGAGAATGATGGAAATAAGTACTTATGTTGATGCTATGGGTATGAGCTATCCACCAATAAACCCCAGTTACTAGGCCTAAAGTTATTAGTAGTGTAGTTACTAAAATCGAATTTTCGTTTTTTTCAAACATCATTAATTTCTATTTTTAATAGATAAATAAACATTTAATGTTCCATAATTCGTCTATAAAACTAGACAAATATGCTTGATTTTTACTATCAAAAACCCCAACAATTAAATTTATTTTTCGTAATTATTTAGTTGTTGAATATTGATAAAATATACCGAAAAAAGCACTAAAATAGTGTGTTTAAATTAACTCAAAATCACAAAAGTCACAATCATATTTATTTTAATTTAAAATATTGACTTACATTTACGATGTTTTTTCATAAAATTATAAATAAATCTCTGACAATAAATTACTTTTACAAATGACTTTAAATTGATTTATGTAGTTATAATTTTCTGATAGTAAGTATTAAGGACGAAGTACATTCGAGTTTAAGAAATGCAAAAGTATACGAACGCTAGGCAAATTATATGTTAAATTTTATTCCTGGCTATATATAATACTTTTATCGGAACTTAGACAAAAAACAAGCAGGAAAAGCCTCAAATCCAGTCACGACAAGCTATTAACTTCAAAGCCCCAGCATATGCTCTTAGCGCCTAGCAAAGCGTAACTGATTACACGCTTCTGACGACTTAGTATGCATTAAACCTTACGGTACGGCTGTGCTTACGTCGTTAGAAGCGTGCCAAGCTATATGCCGTCAGGCTTAACCACAGGTGACCCTCAGGCTCTAACTACGTTACCTTAGCTTCGCTACCTGCGGAACGGATCTGC
>NZ_JASJDK010000177.1 GCF_030065675.1 Mastigocoleus sp. MO_188.B34
GGAGCAGATTTATTAATGCGTTCTGTAGCTCGTCCTCTACTAGAAGATAGAAAATCATACTTAAATAAGTTACGCGATCGCAATATAAAAAATACGACTATTGAGCAGGTTATAAAATTAAACACATCCATTCTCTTGAAAAAAGTAAATACAGCTGTTGCAAAAAAGGCAATCTCTGGTAAATCGGGTACTCAAAAGGGTTGGAATTATTTGGGTGACGCAACCCTCAGTTCTTATTCTCCAGTCAATATTCCTGGTGTTAATTGGGCAATTATTGCTGAGATGGATATAACCGAAGTATATCAGCCCATCAGGGAACTGCAATTTTATTTTTTAGCTTCCACCGTAATTTTAGTGTTGCTGGTTCTTCTCTATGCTGTCATTGCTGCTCAGCAATTTGTAAAACCCATTGAGAGTCTGATTGAAAGTTCCCTGAAGGTGAAAGCAGGTGAATTAGATACGGAGGTTGTATTCAATACGAAGGATGAGTTTAACGAAATTGCACAGGTTTTTAATGACATGGTGCAGCAATTACGTACTTTCAGTACATTGCTGGAGGAAAAAACTCAAGAAAACGAGAACCTACTATTAAACATTTTGCCCCATTCAGTTGTCGAGCGGCTCAAGAAAGGCAATATAGAAATTGCCGATCGCTTGCAACAAGTAACAATAGTTTGTATCCGTATTGGCGGTTTAATGAAGATAACCACAAATGATACTGTAGAAGAAACTGTCAAGTTATTTGATGAACTTATTAATACTTTGGATGAATCAGGGGAAAAATATCAGCTGGAACGGCTGTCTATTCTTGGCGATCGCTATCTAGTGGGTTGCGGACTAACGAAAGCACAACTGGATCATGTCAATCGTAGTGTAGAATTTGCTTCTCTAACACTCAATATTATCAAACGTTTTAACCAAAAGCATAATATTAACCTTAGCCTCCAAATTGGTATTCATACAGGTTCTGTAATGGCAGGAATTGTAGGAAAGCAAAAATTCCGGTATCAGGTATGGGGTGAAACAGTGGATATTGCCAATCAACTGCAACAAAACGCTAAACCAAATACGATTTTAGTCACTCAGATAGTGTACGATCGCGTTCATGAAATTTACGATTTTAGCAAGGGTTTGGTAATTGTCCAGGACGGATATCAAATATCAACTTGGATATTAGGTAAAAAAGAACTACAGAATTTTATTAGCGATGATATAACTGTAGGTTTAGATTTTGATGATGATAATTTCACAGATCGCAAATCCAGTCAAACAGAAAATAACCTGCTTGGATAGATAATCATGGAGACTCCAAAATTTTATTGATGACTTAATAACTAACGCAGATATAGATGCTGAATTATTTGTAGAAAATTTAAAATCTATGCTTAATAAATCGCTGTTTATTTGGGGATTATTTCTGATTCTGGGATTTCCCATCTTCACCATTGTACTCGGGGAAGGGATCGAAAAATTAAAACACCGGGGGAACCCTTTTACCAAAGTTTTACTTAATATCCAGTATTGGCTTCTTCCTCCCCTTGCAATTCTGTTGGTAATGCGCCAGATTTTAGGGGTCGCTAATACAGCCAAATCCTTGCAAATAGTAGAAACATTGTTTCTCATTGCACTCATTTACACCTTGTTATCCCTACTAAACACCCTTTTTACCGCCAGGAGACAGCAAAAAACATGGCAAATTTACCTTCCTAACATATTATTTCAGGTGATTCGTAGTGCTGTTGTTTTGGGCATTACAGCCTATATTCTAGGGGTAATTTGGAAGATTGACTTGGGTCAGATTGCTTCTGCTGCTGGGGTTGGTTCCTTAGTGGTGGCGTTAGCACTCCAAGATACCCTAAGTAATTTAGTATCCGGGTTTTTGCTGATTTTAGAGGCTCCCTTCAAGATCGGTGACTGGATTAAAGTTGGACAAACAGAAGGGGAAGTGATTGAAATTAATTGGCGTGCAGTACGCTTGAAAACCCGCGAACGTGATGTGATTGTCATTCCCAATGGTATTTTGGGCAAGGATACAATTCAAAATTACACAATTATAGATCCCTTACATGTAGTACGGGTTAGATTGCAATTTTCTTATTTCGATCCCCCCAATCGAGTTATCCGTATGCTCAGACAAACAGCCCTTGCAACCAAAGGAGTCGCATCAGAACCCTTACCAATTATTGATACTCAGCAGTATGTAAATACTGCGATCGACTACGAAGTCAAATTGTATATTAAAGACTACGGCGGATTAGAAGAAATTAAAGCTGAATTTCTTACCCTTGTTTACTATGCTGCCAAACGTTATAAATTCACCCTGCCCTATGGCAACAAGGTAGAGTATAAACTAGGTGAGATGCCTAACTTGCAAGGTATTACTACTGAAGAGATAACTACATCTTTAAAAGCTCTTCCCTATTTCACATTTTTGGATACCAAGACTATAGAATATTTAGCACAATCAGCAACATATGAACATTTTGGCATCGGTGAACGAATTGTACAAGCGGGGGAACTTCACCGAAAGGTCTATATTATCTTAGAAGGTAGTGTTTCGATCTCGGTTAAGGATAATAGCAATCGCGAACAAGAGGTGGTTTTCCTGTCTACTGGCGACTTGTTTGGTGAAACCGCCTTATTGCACACAGAGGTAAGCCAGGTATCAGTAACCGTAATTGATGATTTGAAGGCGATCGCAATTGAACCGGATAGCGTTATTCATATCGTGCAGGAATATCCAAAATTCGCCATGGAAATTAACTCTTTTATTCAAACTCGCAAGCAAGCGATACATAATGCCAAAGGGGTCGAATCTAAGCTTTCTGAAAATGGAAAACTGCATCCCCTTTTGTATTGGGATGGTAGGGTTTCATGAAAATCCACGCATACGGCAGGCACGTTACCTTTCCCTGGAAAAAACCAGCAAGTGTTTTACCGGACATGATATAACCTTCTGATCAGCTAAATACTGAACAGGATTAAGAATAATTCTTCAAATTTGATCAAAAAATCTTTTAATGGTTGATTTACCACACAAATCTTGCGTTTTTCAAAAATGGTAGTATCGAGATTATAAATTAAATTTTTATGTGTAAATAACTCGTAAAAAATACCATGCAAACATTCAGTCAATTTTGAGATATTTTTCTCAAAGCTGCGATCGCATGTAACTTTACCCGAGAATTCTTATCTGAAGCGAGTGTTTGTAAAATACTGGTGGCGTTTGGATTTCCTAAATCTCCTAAAGATACTGCAATTGCTTGTTTTATTGGAGATTGACTTACTAAATCTTGTTTCGAGTTAAAGAAATCAATTAAAATTTGAGTCGCTTGGGAACGATTTTCTAACGAATCTTGACGCCCCAAAACAGTAATAATTTCTTTACAGAGATTGGGTTGACTGGAATAAAGAGCTTTCTTTAAATAAGCCAAAGACTGGGGTTGATTTCCCCAGTTTAAAACCCGAACAATTTCTCCTTGTAGCCAATTGGGAGTAACCGCAGACATCAAAACTAAAAATAATGCTTCAGTTGCTCGCTCATCTTCCATACGTCCCAAAGCTAAAACTGCTTGCTGACATACTTGGGAGTCAAGGTCATGAAGTAAAGGTTGAAGGTAACCGACAATATCAAAATCTGCTTTAAATTGACCGCACATACCCAAAGCAACTACCGCTTCTTTACGAACTGACGCAGACACATCTTTTAATCCTGCTATAAATAAAGGAATGAGTTCTGGATTGTGAAAACTACCAAGTGCTTCTAGGGTTGTAGCGCGAACTTCTGGATTTACATCTGTAACTACTGTTTTTAAGGGCTCAATAATTTCTACACGGCGAATAATTGCTAAGGACTGAACTGCTAATAATCGCGATTTTTCATCTTGGAGTAATTCACTTAATGCTTTGATCGCAGAAATACCAATATTTGCTAATGCTGTCGCCGCAATTGCACATAAGTCTTCTTCTTCAGTATTCCTAAGTACCTTTGCTAAAGATATAATAACTGCAGGTTGATCGAATTTTCCCAAAATTCTAATTGCAAACCAACGACTTTCTAAATTCTCTTCTTCATCTTCGAGAATATTTATCAGGGAAACAACTACTCCATCACCCATCCTAGGAAATATTTTTGCAACTTCCCAACGTTCTTGAAAATCTCCAAAATGCAAAACTTGCAATGCAAAATCCAATATTTGTTCGAATTTGAACTCATACCCCAGGTTATCCTTGTTAGTTTGCCGATTACTACCTTTGTCACTTGACACAATTCGTTGCAAATATCGATTGACTAACGACCAATTTGCTTGCTTCGCGGCAGTATGTAAACTTTTTAAGGTTTCGTGCATATTATATCCAGGAATTATTCCTATCTCGACACTGCATTCCAAGTAATGATAAGCCAATCAAATTAATCGCTAAATTTACGATTTCTAAATTACAATCACCAAATTTACAGTATTTACTTGATGAGATATAACTAAATTCTCAATATTTGGTAATACAGTTTACAAATATAAGAAATCTTCCACATATTTTAAGATTACAACATTTACATCTACCTTTTGGGACATTTTCTTTCAATAAAAATTAAAAACGGTAACTAAATACACAAAATCAAGCCATGATAACCGGTTAAATAATTGAAATAAAGTAAAAAATAAAACTAAATAAAAATGTTGTAACAAGTGTAATAAGTATTTATTTTATTTCAAAATGTATCAATATAACTTGATGATGACTGTAATATCAAGCATTTAAGTTGATATACAAAAAGATTTTTACTATTTAAATAATTCTTGCAAGGGTTTTAATTGTAACATAAATAAAAATTTTTAAGGAGTCACGAGTGCCTTCTACTAAAACAGAAAAAGCAGCTACTCTCAATAAGTTTGAAAAAATCAAAGCTGAAAAAGATGGGCTTGCAGTTAAAGACGAACTAGAACATTTTGCCCAAATCGGTTGGGAGGCTATGGACAAAGGGGATCTGGAACATCGTCTCAAGTGGGTGGGTGTTTTCTATCGCCCTGTGACTCCTGGTAAATTTATGTTACGGATGCGAACACCGAATGGTATTCTCACAAGTTCGCAGCTAAAGGTACTTGCAACAATTGTTCAGCGCTATGGTGCTGATGGTAGCGCTGATATAACAACCAGACAAAATATTCAATTAAGGGGTATTCGTCTCGAAGACATACCAGATATTTTCCGTCGTCTCAAAGCTGTGGGGATGACATCTATGCAGTCTGGAATGGATAATGTACGGAATATAACTGGATCTCCAGTCGCAGGATTGGATGGAGACGAATTAATTGATACTCGCGATTTAGTTCAGCGAGTACAAGATATGATTACCAACAAAGGTGAAGGTAATTATGCATTTACCAATTTGCCACGTAAATTTAATATTGCAATTGAGGGGGGAAGAGATAACTCTGTCCATGCTGAAATTAATGATATAGCATTTGTTCCAGCTTATAAGGAAGGAAAGTTAGGTTTTAACGTTTTGGTTGGTGGTTTTTTCTCCGCCAAACGTTGTGCTGCAGCTGTACCTTTAGATGTGTGGGTTCCTCCCAATGATGATGTTGTAGATCTATGTCGGGAAATCTTAAATGTTTACCGCGATCTCGGTTTGCGCGCTAACCGGCAAAAATCACGATTGATGTGGTTAATTGATGAGTTGGGGATCGAAAAGTTTCGAGAAATAGTTGAGAAGGAAATGGCTCGTTCTCTCACTACTGCTGCAGAAAAAGATGAAATTGATTGGGAAAAACGTGATTGTATCGGTGTTTTCGTGCAAAAGCAACCTAATTTGAACTATGCTGGTTTACACATCCCTGTAGGAAGACTTGACGCTCAAGAAATGTTTGACTTGGCGCGTCTGGCGGAGGTTTATGGCAGCGGAGAGATTCGTTTAACAGTAGAACAGAATGCCATTATTCCCAATATTTCTCAAGAGAACCTAGATCTTTTCCTCAGCGAACCACTGCTGCAAAAGTTTACTATCAATCCCAAACCTTTGGAAAGAAAATTAGTATCCTGCACCGGGGCACAATTTTGCAAATTTGCCTTGGTTGAGACCAAAAGCCGAGCTTTGGCTATCGCTAAAGAATTAGATAGAGAATTAGACATCCCCGAAGATGTAAGAATTCACTGGACTGGTTGTCCTAATTCATGCGGTCAACCCCAGGTAGCAGATATCGGTTTGATGGGAACTAAGGTGCGTAAAGATGGAAAAACCGTTGAAGGGGTAGACCTGTATATGGGCGGTAAAGTAGGTAAAGATGCTCATTTGGGAACTTGCATCCAAAAAGGTATCCCCTGCGAAGATTTACTACCAGTATTACGGAATATCTTGACAAAGGATTTTGGTGCTCGACCAAAACAAAATGAGTCTTCTCAAGTTTAAAAGTCTCGAATTTAAAAGTCTCGAGTTTAAAAGTCTCGAGTTTAAAAGTCTCGAATTTAAGAGAATCAAATTTAAGAAAATTAAGCTTAATATTCCTAGATTTGATTTTCTTAAACCTTGTGTTCCGGAGAGCTTAACTATTTTGGGTGTTTCTATTTAATCGACTTTACTAGGAATTTTTTCATAAACTTAAAAACTCAGAAAAACTTGCTTTTTCTTCATCTCCAGTACAAATTCACTTGCACTTAACTTTCTGACAGCGTTGTTTTAACTAGAGAAATACAAAAATAGAGATGCTTACAGAACTTTTATCTTTCCGTGGCAGGTATAAAATCCTGCACATGACTTGGTTTGCCTTTTTTCTCTCGTTCTTTGTTTGGTTTAACCTTGCACCGTTAGCAACACAGGTAAAGGCAGACTTTGGTTTAGAAGTTAGTCAAATTAGAACCTTAGCTATTTGTAACGTTGCTCTCACGGTTCCAGCCCGCATCATTATCGGGATGCTGTTGGATAGATTCGGTCCAAGAATTACCTACTCCTTATTGCTAATTTACGCCGCAATCCCTTGTATTACTTTTGCTAGCGCCCAAAACTTTACCCAGTTGGTAATTAGCCGCTTGGCGCTGAGTATTGTAGGTGCTGGTTTTGTGATTGGTATCCGCATGGTTGCAGAATGGTTTCCCCCAAAAGAGATTGGTTTAGCTGAAGGGATATATGGAGGTTGGGGTAATTTTGGTTCTGCAGGTGCGGCATTAACCTTACCCACAATCGGTGCTTGGCTAGCTTTTGGAGCTTTGAATCCACAAACAGGAGAGGCTTTACTCAATTGGCGGGTATGTATTGCGGGAAGTGGTATACTTGCAGCTCTCTATGGTGTTCTCTATTTCTTTAACGTCCAAGATCATCCTCCTGGAAAAGTTTACCAAAAACCCAAAAATGCTAGAGGTCTAGAAGTTACTAGCATACGGGATTTCTGGTTCTTGATGTTAATGAACCTACCCCTATCAGGAATTTTGGGAGTCTTAGCTTGGCGCTTGAAGAAGGTTGGTTTGTATGGTGATAATATCCTTTATCTGGTTTGGACTGGATTAGCAGCTTTGTATTTATTCCAAGCCTATAACTGCTGGGTTGTAAATAAAGACTTACTCTTAGGAAAGAAGCAATATCCAGCCAAAGACCGTTACAATTTTTCTCAAGTTGCGATTTTGGAACTAACCTACATAGTTAATTTTGGTTCGGAGTTAGCTGTAGTTTCTATGCTCCCCGCATTTTATGAGGGAACATTTTCCTTAAATAAGGCTTTAGCGGGAATGATTGCTGCGAGCTACGCCTTTATGAATCTTATGTCTCGTCCCGGTGGTGGTTTAATTTCCGATAGATTGGGAAGCCGCAAAAATACTATGGCTGTACTTACAGCTGGTATGGGTATAGGCTACATGATTATGGGCAGTGTAAACGGCTCTTGGTGGTTACCTTTGGCAATTTTATTGACCATGGCTTGTTCCTTCTTCGTGCAAGCAGGAGAAGGTTCTACTTTTGCTATTGTCCCGCTGGTCAAGCGTCGGGTTACTGGGCAAATAGCTGGTAACGTTGGTGCTTATGGTAATGTGGGTGCGGTGGCTTATCTGACCATCTTTAGCTTATTACCAGAATGGTTGAGCGGTGGTGGTGAACAAACCGCAGCAGTTATTGCTCAGTCCAACACGGTCTTCTTCCAAATGATGGGAATAGCAGCTTTAATAGTTGCTTTCGTGTGCTGGTTTTTCCTCAAAGAACCCAAAGGCTCTTTTGCTGAACACCATGAAGGTGAAGAAGATGATTCTGTAAACCAAGGATCTGAAATTCCCGTGGGTATGAACCCCAACGATATCATCTAAATCGCACTCAATAAACCCGGTTATTTCAATAGCCGGGTTTATTACAGGTAAATATTTTGATGTTATCTTTCGATAAAAACATATTGTTGAGAATCATTTTGCATTTTCTGGTATAAAAATTAATAAATATAATCATTTTTGTACATATTTGGGTGTAGTAAATCTGAAAAATATAAACAATAGCAAATTAATACAAATTTTTAATATTAAAGATAATTGACATTATGTCCGAGTCTATTAAAACCGTTTGTCCTTACTGTGGTGTTGGCTGTGGTTTAACAGTTTCTCCTCCTGCTGGAACAGGTCGTTCGACCCATAGAGATAGTGAAGGGAACCCAATTTGGAAAACAATCGGAGATAAAAGCCATCCTTCTAGTCAGGGGATGGTTTGCGTTAAGGGTGCAACTGTTACCGAATCTATAGATAAAAGTCGTCTCAAGTACCCAATGATGAGGGATTCTTTATCAGAACCTTTTCGCAGGGTCAGTTGGGATAAAGCATTTAACAAAATTGTTGATCGGATTCAGTTTGTACGTCAAAATTACGGTGCAGATGGGATCTGCATGTACGGTTCCGGTCAGTTCCAAACTGAAGATTACTACATTGCTCAAAAACTCCTTAAAGGTTGTCTCGGAACAAATAATTTTGATGCAAATTCCCGTCTGTGCATGTCTTCAGCGGTTGCGGGATACATGCAAAGTTTTGGCTCAGATGGACCGCCATGTTGTTATGAAGACTTAGAATTAACTGACTGTGCTTTTTTAATTGGTACTAATACTGCTGAATGTCATCCAATTGTTTTTAACCGTTTGCACAAGTACCGCAAAAAGCATCAGCATGTCAAAATCATTGTGGTCGATCCCCGATGCACAAAAACAGCGGAAGCTGCTGATTTACACTTAGCAATCAAACCCGGTACAGATATCGATCTACTCAATGGTATTGCCCATTTATTGATGCGATGGAATGCGACTGATACCTTGTTTATGGATGAGTGTACCAAAGGTTTTCCTGCTTATGCAGAAGTTATTCGCCACTATCCACCGGAAACAGTTGCTCGTCGATGTGGAATCCGAATCGATCATGTTGAACAAGCTGCTCGTTATTGGGCTGATTCGGAGCGAGTATTATCTTTGTGGTCTATGGGAATGAATCAATCTTCCGAGGGGACAGCAAAGGTAAGAACTTTAATTAACTTGCATTTGATGACTGGAAATGTTGGTAAACCTGGTGCTGGACCTTTTTCTTTAACCGGTCAACCAAACGCCATGGGAGGAAGGGAAGCTGGTGGTTTAGCTCACATTCTTCCTGGATATCGTTCAGTTAAAAATCCCCAACATCGAGCAGAAATCGAAGAATTTTGGGGATTAAACCCAGGACAAATGTCCCCTGTTCCCGGTCGAGATGCTTGGAATCAAATAGTTGGTTTGGAAACCGGTGAAGTTGGTTTGTTATGGATTGCTGCAACAAATCCTGCTGTTAGTATGCCAGACCTAGCAAGAACCAAAGCAGCTTTATTAAAATCTCCCTTCACGGTTTATCAAGACGCATATTATCCGACAGAAACTTCCGCATACGCCCATATCCTCCTACCTGCTGCTCAGTGGAGTGAAAAAACTGGGACTATGACCAACTCAGAACGAGTTGTGACTTTCTGTCCCCAATTTCGGTCCCCTCCAGGGGAAGCTCGTCCAGATTGGGAAATATTTGCCGAAGTGGGACGTCGTCTCGGTTTTACCAGAGAATTTAATTTTGCTAATGCTACTGCAGTCCATGCTGAATTTACACAGACAACTCGCGGACGTCTGTGTGACATGACTGGAATCAGTCATGAAAAATTAGCCGAATTTGGTCCAATACAATGGCCTTGTCCAGATACTGCTTTACTACAAGAAGATGAGTCTACATCCAGAATGGGAATTTTTTCATTTCTCTTCAGTCATCGGGACAAAGATAAAAATATTACACATATAGGTAAACGTCTGTATACGGACTTACGTTTTAAAACTAATGATGGAAGGGCTATTTTCGCTGCTTATCACTCTAAAGGCTTGGCCGAACCACCAAATAATGAGTATCCTTTCGTGCTTACAGTCGGGCGTCTTTACGGTCATTGGCATACCCAAACCCGCACGGGACGAATAGAGAAAATAGTTAAGATGCATCCCCATCCTTTCATGGAAATTCATCCCCGCGATGCTGCCAAATTAAAAATTGCAGAAGGAGATTTAGTTGAATTGCGATCGCGACGAGGAAAAGCTCGTTTTCCAGCAAAAATTACCAAAGCAATTGCTCCTCACACTGTTTTTGTCCCCATGCACTGGGGTGCTTTATGGTCTAATGATGCTGAAGCTAACCTACTGACCCATCATGAGGCTTGTCCGACATCTTTACAGCCTGAGTTAAAAGCTTGCGCTGTCCAAATATTAGCTGTTAGCGCTCTCCCAGAGGAGACCACAGAGTTGCCTCACCAGGAACTATTACAGTCTTCTGAGTTGATGAAGACGTCAAACTAAAGCCATAAATAATCGGGATTAAAGCCAATACAAAAGAAGTCAAAATGACTCCAACAACTACTTGGGTGGAAGATTGTTTGTGTTGGCTAACCGAGACTTCTCTCGACACCAAATCAAAATTATTAGAGTGATTTAAGTCGTTAGTTTTCATGGCAACAAACTTTGCCCAAGCAAAGAATTCAATGATTTAATTTTATAAAAATTACGCAAAAAGTAATTAAATATACTAATTTTTTTAATAAAAAGTAACTGATGTAACAGAATATTCTAGAAAAATAATGATTATGCAAATCAACTGATTGCAACCGTGTTTTAGTAGTTACAATGCTGTATACCTAAAAAATTGTTTCCTCAAAGGATGGAGAAACTCAGGAAATGATTCATGCCACGGTACAAGTTGTGATAGTTTGCTTGTATTGACAGCGCAATGATAACAGTGACCGGAGAAAAGACATTCTCTTGCACGCCTAACACAGGTCACATAGGTTTTATTTTTATTTATTTGATTTTTATTTACTAAGAACACTTTTGGACTTCCAATTACCAATTACCAATTACCAATGACCTTTTTTCAATTCGAAGCAGACTTTGTTGATACACTGCGTTGTATACCTATGCAGGTACGATTAAAACTTGATACTTGCGGTGTTAAGCTCAAGTTATTTCACTGGAATCAGTTTAGCGACCACGAACGTCGGACTTTAGTAGAAATGCCTTGTAACACTCCTCTAGAAAGTCAAGGTTATAGTGAATACCTGCAAGGCTTAGTTATAAAACAAACAGGTAAAAAAGCAGGGGAGCTAGAGATAGATCCTCATCCCCCTTGGAGTAATGAGCAAGAAATTCCCCCCACAACCGAAAATAAAGCTGCTGAATGTGGTGTAACTATTAGTATTGAGCAGTGGAAAAATTTGACACCACTACAACGCTTCGCTTTAATTAAGTTGAGTCGTCCAAGTCATGAAAATAAAAATTTTTATCCTGCTCTGAAAGAATTCGGATTAATCAGATAATTCTCTTTAGTTGAATGAATAATTATGACAGCTACGTTTCACAGCAATATAGATTTAGCTGCACTGATTTTAGCTGGTGGTCAAAGTTCCCGTATGGGTGAAGATAAAGCATTAATCAGCTACAATGGCGTACCGATATTGCAACGTGTTTATCAAGTCGCTACAGCTTGTACTGAAAATATCTATGTTTTAAGCCCTTGGAATGAACGCTATCAGCAAATTTTATCGCCCGAGTGCAAATATCTGATTGAATCTCAACCCGGAAGGGGACCTTTATTTGGTTTTGCGGAAGGTTTAAGTCAAATTCCTAATGATTGGATTTTATTGTTAGCTTGCGATTTACCTTTACTCAAGGTAGAAGTTTTGCAGGGTTGGATAGAACGACTTCCACAACTACCATCATCAATAAGTGCTTTAGCCCCTCAGCGCTCGGAGATTTGGGAACCAATGTGTGCTTTTTACCGCCGAGAGGTGCTCGCGGAATTACAAGGTTTTTTACAAACAGGTGGGCGATCGTTTCAAAAATGGTTTTCTCATATTTGCGTAGAAGCTTTACATGTCGATTCAGAAATAAATTTAATGCTGTATAACTGTAATACTCCCTTGGATTTAGAAGAAATAGTAAATAAGCACAGACCCAATCCACCCAAACCCTGAGGGAGTAAATATTTATTATACCAATTTCCTAAAATCAAGCTACAGATGGTATGTCAGGAATAAAATCATATTTTGTAATTGGTTTTCGTAAGTGTAGCCTAACTAAATGAAATTGGTATTAGTTAAACTTAATCAAAAACAATAACTACGAATAATCTAA
>NZ_JASJDK010000051.1 GCF_030065675.1 Mastigocoleus sp. MO_188.B34
CGTTGGTTTCATTGTTGTTTCTGGACAACCCCCACAACAAGCTGAGGGAGAAGAATAGTCACAGCGAAAGAAGAGGGAAGAAGGAAGAAGGTTTTGGACGCACTTCGTGAAGGGAGGAGTACAAGCTTCTTCCAAACACAAAACCTTCTTCCTTCTTCCCTCTTCTTTCGCTGTGACTATTCTTCTCCCTCAGCTTGTTGTGGGGGTTGTCCAGAAACAACAATGAAACCAACGGAATCTAGTCTGATACTGGGATTATAAATTCCTTCCATCACAGCTTCACCTAAAGCAGTCTCGGTATCTAATTCTTCAGTTAATGAAGAATTCGGTATTTTCTCTGTCTCGGAATGTCGTTTAAGTCTCAGTTGCAATTGATTTATACGGGTTTCTAGCTTATTTTCGGCAAAGAAAGCACGTTTTTGACATAACTCCATGAAGTTAGGTTGTTGCTTCAGTAATTCTTCCGAGGTTGTGCGTGCTTGACGACAAAAATCTTGCCAATTTTCAGCAGGAACGAATCGATCCAAAATTTCTAAGCGATTTTTAGCTAAGTTGTAATCTCGGGTGGCTTTATAGCTTTTACCACTGTATTTACGTTGCAAAATCTGCTGTATATTTTCATCTTCAACAATTGACATTTTCCCACCTCGAGTATCCAGAAATACAGTTTTAATCAGTGGTGGAAATAAAGCATCAGCACGGCGTTTTAAGCTTTTTAATTTCCTGACATCAAGCCCATACTTCTTCACAACTTCTTTAGCTGCACTCAGATCGGTTTCAACTACATAATCAAAACGGAAACCAAACCACTCCTTACCTTCGGTTGCATCCCAAGATTCATCGGTGCGCCATAATGCAAAAGCTTGACCCCGGTCATCCCAACGAACATAGGATGTGAGGATTGTCATTAACCCTTCACCAATCCGATATAACTTAGTTCCTGTTGTTTGGTTTGCAATTCTGCGATCATAAGTTCCTGGGTCTTTAATATGTTTCGCAAACAGACTTTTTAATTGATTTGCGGGAACTAAGGTACGTTTTGTCGCCAGATAACGTCCTACTCCTTTCAAATTTACGTCTTGACGTTGTTGAAACAATAAACCTTGGCAGATCCAACCTTCTATCGCACGTTGAATTTCTTGGTGACGGGCGTCGTAATCATCAAGTTTCTCAAAATACTCTGCGACGCTCTCATCCCCAACATCAATTTCATCCAGGATATTTTGTTCGCTAATTTTTACTTCTTCTTCGGCTGTTTCCTTTTGAATATCAGGTATTACTTTTAATAACCCATTTCCCCCAGATTTAAATAGAATTGTTTCAACCTCTGGGATTTTTTCGTCTGCGTAATACTGCAATCCGGCGATGGAGCGCTCGAAAATACGAAAACCATTCTTCAGCAGCTGATACCAAGCATCGTGGGGACTATCTTCTAAATCAACACCAGCAAATACGGTCAAGTCAACTTCCAAAGGACGACCAATACGGTCTATCCTACCAATTCTTTGTTCCAAACGACTGGGTAATCTTGGTAAATCGAAGTTAATCATCCAGTCAGCAAACTGGAGGTTATGTCCTTCTTCACCGGAGAAATCAGAAACTAAGATAAAACAATTGGGATTAGTTTTGAACTTGGTTAAGCTTTGTTCTATTTGAGTCCGGGATTGTCCCAAAATATGACCCGCAACGGAAACTTCACCAAATTTCTGATGCAAAAACTTGATAATTTCATTACCAGTTTGGCTGAAACTAGTGAAAACAACGATTTTTGGTAATTTCTGACCGGTCATTGGTCTGTGAATTCGTTGTTTTAACAATTCTAATAACTTACCAAGATTGCTGCGCCAAGACTGTAACTGAAAAATTTCTGAAAGCCGATAAAGAATAACTGTGTTGAGTAGCTCGAGGCGATCGCCATCTTCAGAAGGTTGATTGATGGTTTTCAGTAAATCTTGGAGAATCTTTTCTTCTCCCTCAAACAATGGGGTTGCGATTAACTTTTGGATGTCATCAGCACTAAATTCACGCAAGCGTACTGCAGAGCTTTTACTACCCAAACGTGCTGTAATTACATCTTTGAGGACTCCAAACCAGGTACCTGCTCCACGGAATAGCAGTGAAAAGATTCGTTGGTATTTTTCCTGTTGAGGGGCTGCTTGACGCCAATTTTCTAGTAATTCGTGGATATCAAAACTACGTTCGTCTAGATCGTATTCGACTTTTGGAACTACGTTGCGATCAAATATCACATCTTCAACTGCAGCACGGCGATTGCGAAGCATCCGGTTATGCAAGCGGTAGGTTTCGCTGATGTGATTGCGAATTTTTCCAATCAGTTTATCTTTATCGGTATCTGCACTTGCAGAACTCTTCTGCAAACAACTTTCTAATTCCGTCGCCAAATCTAAAACACATTTATCTTCAGCAAATAGCTGGCGCAATCCACCGATATTTTCTTCTAAAACAGACGATTTTGCTCCTTCCTGGAAACAAAGTAAAACCTTACCAACTGAGGAGCGTTTTTTTACTCTGTTACGAAAATCGTCTAAATTGTCAAGGGGATAGCTAATGGGATCTAGCAAGTGTAACATTGCCAAGAAATCCCGTTCGTTGTTCAGGACTGGGGTCGCCGAAAGTAAGAGCAGGCGATCGCTTTTATGTGCGAGTTGTTTACAAGTCTGAAACTGTCGGCGCTGAATCGAATCGGTAGATATGGCTGTTGCTGCGATGTGATGGGCTTCATCTACAATCATTAAACCCAATTCAAGATTCAGGCTAACCCGATTCATATCCTCGAAGGCTATTACCTGTACCCGTTTGCCAAAATGGGAAATATAAAACTTTTGTTCTAATTCAGTTTGCCATTGCTCAACTAAATATTGAGGAACTACTACTATTGCTGTACCGGTTGATTCATCCAGCAAATACTGTCTGAGAATTACACCAGCTTCAATAGTCTTACCTAACCCCACCTCATCAGCTAGAAGATAACGTTGGATGGGATCTTCAAGAACGCGACGGATAACTTCCACTTGATGGGGATAAAGCTTGATATTCGCCGACATCAAGCCCGTCATTCCATGACTAAGGGCGCGTTGCTCAATTAAACATTGAACCAAGTTCAATCGCTTGTCATGAAAATAAGGTGTTTCATGACCTTTAATAGCCAAGGTTTCGATTGGGTCGGCGATGTGCATGTTGCAACGAACATAAACATCTTCTTCCCGAGCCAAGATTGTTTTGCAATCCGGTAAGTCGATTTGATAATGGCTTCTATCTTCGTCCCATTCGTAAATTCTACCTATATTCCAAGTATCTTGGAGTTCATCCCGGATGTAACATCTGGTTTGGGGCTGTAGCCGAATACGAGATAGGGAGTTTAAGGGTACAGATGCTTTAACGCGTTGTGCAACTGAACAAAAATATTCAACAGTTATTTGGGGATCGGATACATCGATTACTTTTCCTATCCCCAAGTTATTAGTGCCCGAACGCACTAATGAACCAAGCTTTATCATGTTTTCTGGTGTAAAACGAATTTAGCTGCTTGTGTGGTGCAGTTAACAATAGGGTGCCGTTAGGATATTTATGGGAAAATTTTATCCTGCAGGCATTTGAGTTTGTAGGATTAGATGCGTCACAAGTCGTTAGTGTATACCTCGACTAGGAATTAAATCCCAAGTCTGCATTTTAGCCAGGTAATTCTAGATTTACCAGAAATTACCAAATTACTAACTGATGTAGATGATGACTAAGCTATAAATACCAACGGTAATTGAATTTTTGATGATATTTGAGGTTTACAACTTTGTGCGCATATTAAGTTTAATATTTACGGCATATATTATCTTAGAACTTTATGTTCCGTATTCTCTTATTTTCCATTCGCTTTAAGCTTTTTTATTAAAACAAAAGAAACTGATTTTCTACAACTCCCACTTTCCTAGCTCCGAGGGTGAAATTCACCGGATTATATTTTGAGAAAATGGAGACTGGCACAATACAGGGTAATTGTTAGTTCTCCCGAAGAGAACACAATACCTGAATTATGCCCTCAAATGCACTGTCTATTTAGCTTTCACTTTGGATGACACTAAACGACCGACACTAAATCTTAGCACTCATAGAACCCAAAACTAAAACATAAAAACTGAGATATTAAAACAAAAATATTAAGATTCAAAAGTTTTGTACTGTTGATGACAAAATTTTGGTTAACCCCTAGGTCATGAATTTGGTTTATTTTCGTCTTGTTTTTCCCGCATTAAACTTTCTTCTAATGCTTGTATTTGTTCCCGACGTGCTTCTAACTCCAGGGAACGACGTGCTAAGTCCTGATTTTGTAAAGTCAGGTCTTGTCGCCACTGTTCCGCCCGTTCGGCTTCTTGACGTAAAAATTCTGGAGTAATCCCACTAGTGAGATATTTATCAACTATTTCCAAAATCCAGTTTGTGGCTTCTTCTATGCGCTCAATTTCACCTGTGGAGGAAAGTTCTACAAGTACAAGTAATTTCTCATTCAGAGTATTACCTTTCCCCAACAAAATACAAGTTTCTTCTGGGATCGTAGCCCAAATGTTTTCTGCTTCTTGGCGCGCCAAGAGCTTTAACTGGAATTGGTCTAAAAATTGGTTTCTATGCACCTGGGCTAGATACAGCATAAACAAAACTGCGAGTATCAAAATCCACACCTTAGCCTATGCTAACCTAAATCAGGAATTAGGTATGTTAATACAGTCAAGTAATGTCTACTTGCATGTCATATCTAAATTTTAGAATTTATAGTAGGACTAAGAGTCGCAGAGACGCGACACATCGCGCCTCTACAGATAATAGTTTTGTTCCCAGCATATTTCTAAGGATATTTCTACAGCTAGAAGAAGAAATATTTTACTCGTACAACAAGACTATTACCCGACATAGTTAAAGAAATTACTTTGCTTCAGTTTTTGCTTCACCAAGAATACTTTGCAAACGATCGCCAAGAATTTTAGCTTGAGTTTGTGCTTCTGCTAAATCGTCGCGCACTCCCTGGACAACATTTTCTGGTGCTTGTTCAACAAACTTAGAATTACCCAATCTACCGCTGAGGGATTTGATTTGAGTTTCAAGTTTGTCCAAACGTTTTTGCAGTTTGCTGGCAAAGGCATCAATATCTGTTACCCCTTCCAACGGTAAAATTACTTGTACCGTACCAACGACTCCAGCAATTGCTTTTTCTGTTTCTGGTTCTGCAGGCGCTTCTAATGACTCAATTGGAGTTGTCTCTGGGGTGGAAATTGGGTTTTGTTTGTCAACAAAAGCAAAGAATTTCTGGAAAAATTTTTGTCTGTTTTCAGTTGAAAGGAGATTTTTACGAATAAACCAAATACCGTATCCAAGCCCAATTACTTCAAATAAACCTCCAACTAAAGGAATATTATCGATGGTATCGACAATGGTAAAACCTAACCTTAACAGGTAAATACCCAAGACAATTATTCCAAGCTTCTTCCAATTGATGCGAGGTTTTTGTTCTACTTCAGTTGTTGTTTCCTGGGTATTATTTTGCAGATTACTCGCGCTGATACTTAAAGTTTCAACTTTTGCCAAGTCTTTAATGTAAGTTTGTGTGGCGTTGAGAAGTCTTCTTTCTTTTCCGTTGTCGCTTTGTAAATTAATCTTGACTTTTACACCAGGTTTAACATCGGCTTCAGCGCGTAAGTTACGAATGGTACGAATGGTACCAATTAACAATTCAAATTGGGTTTCTAATTTCCCATCAATTAAGCTGGTTTCAACTTCCGGGTAACATTGTACGGACAAACTTATGGAAGAATTATCCGGTTGTTGGGTGAGAGTTTGCCAAATTTCCTCGGTAATATGGGGCATAAAGGGATTAAGTAATTTTAAAATCCCTTCCAATACATAAGCTAAAGTTTGCTGAGCAACTTTCCGAGATTCAGGGTCAGCGTCTTTTTGCAAACGCGGTTTAACTAATTCAATGTACCAATCGCAAAAGTCGCCCCAAATAAATTCATATAATCCCTTTGCAGCTTCTCCCAACCCGTAATCATCCATATATTTACAGGTTTGTTGGATAACTTGGTTGTAACGGGAAAGGATCCAGCGATCGCTCAGTTCTGTTGCAACTGGTTTACCTAAATTCTCTGGAGTTTGACCGT
Source organism: Mastigocoleus sp. MO_188.B34 (assembly GCF_030065675.1). Classification (GTDB taxonomy): domain Bacteria; phylum Cyanobacteriota; class Cyanobacteriia; order Cyanobacteriales; family Nostocaceae; genus Mastigocoleus. Next base: position 6,165 of record NZ_JASJDK010000051.1, read on the forward strand.
CTAAATTCATCATCACAAACCGCGCTGCATTCCACAACTTATTGGCAAAATTGCGGGAAGCTTCTACTGTGGATGATTCATTTTTTTTGCGATCGTATTCTAAGCGAATGTCTTGACCTGCACCTACAACTTCTTTAATTAAGGTGTAGCGTACAGCATCCGTTCCATATTTATTGATTAAGACTAAAGGATCGATACCGTTTCCTTTAGATTTGGACATTTTCTGACCTTTCTCATCCAAAATCAAGCCGTGGATGTAAACATCTTTAAACGGCATTTTGTCAGTAAAATGTCCCGCCATCATGGTCATTCTGGCGACCCAGAAAAAGATTATATCGAAACCCGTAACTAAAGTAGCGGTAGGATAATAAGTCTGGAAATCTTTTGTTTCTTCTGGCCATCCTAAAGTGGAAAAAGGCCAAAGTCCAGAAGAAAACCAGGTATCCAACACATCCGGATCTCTTTCCAACCGGACATTATCGCCAAATTTAGCGACAGCTTTTTCATGTGCCTCGATCGCATTTTTGGCAACAACGAATGGCGTACTATCGGTAATTTCTCCACTTGTTTGGCTAACAGCATACCAAGCCGGAATCTGATGTCCCCACCACAACTGACGAGAAATACACCAATCTTCTAACTTCACTAACCAATCACGATATACCTTATTCCAACGTTGGGGGACAAACCGTGGTGAATTACCTTCATCCAAACAAGCCAAAGCTTTATCAGCTAAGGGACGAATTTTCACAAACCATTGGGTGGAGATTAATGGTTCTACAGCAACTTTACCGCGTTCGCTGTAGGGAACCGTATGTTTATAATCTTCTACCTTAACTAAAACACCATCTGCTTCTAAACGAACAATAATATTTTTTCTCGCCTCAAGCCGGTCTTGACCCTTAAATTCTCCAGCATTGTCATTCAAGGTACCGTCTTTATTCATAATATTGATAAACGGCAAATTATGACGTTTGCCCATGGCAAAATCATTCGGGTCATGGGCTGGAGTAACCTTAACGCAGCCAGTACCAAAACTCGGATCGACCAATTCATCAGCAATAATTGGAATTACCCGATTCATAATTGGCAAAGTTAAAGTTTTGCCAACAAAACCTTTGTAGCGATCGTCATTAGGATTTACCGCTACCCCTGTATCGCCCAACATTGTTTCCGGTCGGGTTGTCGCCACTTCCACATAACCAGAACCATCTGTTAAGGGGTAGCGGAAATGCCAAAGATTTCCATCTACTTCCTTTTTATCTACTTCCAGATCGGATACAGCAGACTGGGACTTGGGGCACCAATTTACCATGTAATTACCACGATAAATTAAGCCTTCATCATACAGACGGGCAAAAGCTTCTAAAACCGCCTGAGATAAACCCTCATCTAACGTAAATCTTTCCCGCGTCCAGTCTACCGACACACCCAAACGGCGCAACTGATTAACAATTGTTCCCTTTGATTGAGCTTTCCACTCCCAAGCACGTTCGAGGAATTTTTCCCGTCCTAAGTCCTTGCGATTTTTACCTTCAGCTTCAAGCTGTTTTTCCAAAATGGTATGGACAGCAATACTAGCATGGTCGGTTCCAGGCAAATACAAAGCATTACGTCCCCTCAGGCGTTGGTAGCGCACAGTGGTATCAATCAAGGTATTATCAAAAGCATGACCCATGTGCAAAGTACCGGTGACATTTGGTGGTGGAATTACCACACAGAAAGGTTCACCACCCTTATCGGGGTCAGCTTTGTATACTTGATTATCTTCCCAAAACTTCTGCCACTTAGCTTCCGTGGCAAAGGGATCGTAAACACTGGGTAAATTAGTAATTGTTGCGGTCATGCTGGAAAATACCAATAGGTCAAGAAAGAAGGCGACGTTGCTATTTATAGCAGAAGTCGGACTCTTCGATCTAAATTTATGTAAATATTTTTAATTACTAGTACCGTTGCGCGGAAGTAAAAAGTAAAAAATAAAAAGTCATTAGCGGATCCGTAAGGTAGCGGCTCCGTAGGTAGCGCAGCTATAGCTAGAGCCTGCGGCGTCGGCGTAAGCCTCTAGCGTGTCCGTAGGACATAAGTGTTGTCTTTACTGGCTTTGACCTTTTATAAATGGGTGCTTTATTTCTGCCACGATGTACTAGGGGGCAAAGAGTACCTGTCTGGAATTACAGGTTACGCTTTGTATTATAGCAGTAGTATTAGATTGGTAATGGGTAATTGGTAATGGGTAATTGGTAATTGGTAATGGGTAATTGGTAATTGGTAATTGGTAATGGGTGATTGGTAATGGAATTCTTACTTCTTACTTTTTACTTTTTACTTCTTACTTCTCCTCGATGTATCAATAATTGTTGACGGAAAAATTGAATTCTGTGAAGAATAGCTAATGATTACAAGTACTTAAATGTTAATAAACCGAGCTGATTCGTCCAATTTGATGAAGATAAATGAAATAATCTGGACGAAAGTACTTTAATTGTGCAATTAAGAACCATCAGACATGTATAATTCGCATCTGCAACAATTAACCGTAAATTCACGTCTGTAAAGGTTACTTAATTACCTTTCTCCACACTTAATTTATATCAAACTCATTTACCACATTTATGGAAGCTCAAACTAAGTCGTCTTCGCTTTCCCCTTGGTTTTATGTACCTAGTCTTTACTTTGTCCAAGGCATACCCTACATGATTATTAATGTAGTGTCCACAATTTTATATAAAAGACTGGGAGTTGATAACGCTCAAATTACCCTGTGGACGAGTTTTCTTTATTTACCTTGGGTAATTAAAATGTTTTGGGGTCCATTTGTTGATACATTTTCCACAAAAAGAAGATGGTTGCTGACCACTCAATTTGCGATGTCCGGTTGTTTGGCTTTGGTCGCACTATCTTTACAGTTACCAAATTTCTTTTTTATATCCCTAGCAGCTTTTGCAGTGGGAGCATTTATCTCAGCCACATATGATATTGCCACAGATGGCTTTTACATGCTTGCACTCAATCCAGGACAGCAAGCCTTTTTTGTCGGTATTCGCACTTTCTTTTATCGATTGGCAATGCTGTTTTGTACTGGATTTCTAGTGATTTTAGCAGGTCGTTTAGAAAAAACTACTGGAAATAATCCTCTCAGTTGGTCAATTGCAATTGGTGTCGCAGCTGTAATTTTTGCAATTTTATTCGCTTTTCATGCCCTGATTTTACCTGCTCCTGAATCAAACCCTCAAACTAATTTAGATAATAAAACAGTTCAAAACGTATCTTGGGTAGATGTTTTTAGTTCATATTTTAAACAGCATAAAGTTTACATAATCTTATTATTCATCTTGTTTTACAGATTTGGTGAAGCGATGTTGCTCAAGCTAGCATCTGTATTTTTATTAGATAAAACAGCAGCAGGTGGGTTAGGACTTGCTACGGAAGATGTTGGTTATATATATGGAACATTCGGATTAGTTTCCCTAATTTGTGGAGGTATTTTGGGAGGAATATTAATTTCTAAATTTGGTTTAAAAAAATCTTTGTTTCCAATGGCTTTATCGCTAAACTTACCAAATTTGTTTTATGTATACATGGCTGTAGCTAAACCTCCAATTCAATTTGTGTATCCTTTAGTTTCCATAGAACAGTTTGGATATGGAATTGGAACTACTGCATTTATGGTTTACTTAATGTACATTTGCAAAGGAGAATATAAAACATCTCACTACGCCATATCTACAGGTTTAATGGCTTTGGGGATGATGATACCTGGAGCTATTAGCGGAACAATTCAACAATCTGTGGGATACCCTTTGTTTTTTACGATTGTATTTTTAGCAACTATCCCCGGAATGTTGACAATATTCTTTTTACCTTTGAATGGAGAAGAAGGTAAACAACAGAAAACAATCTAATTTATTTATTTTGTTGTTTCATAGGGTGCGTTAGGCGCGCAAGAGAGTATCTTTTTTAGAACACTGTTCTCATCGTGCCGTAACGCACTGCCATGTAAGATTAATGTACAAATATATTATGTTATTTGGTAGGCGTCGTGCACCTTATTTTTTAGCTTAATATTTGAGTTGAAAATAATATATGAATTTCATTAAAATAATAGTTTATTCATGTTTTATGTCTTAGGAATAGATGGTGGGGGTAGTAAAACTACTTGTATTTTGATGAACTGTTCCCGCAAGCTAATAGGGAGAGGTGAAGCAGGTGCATCCAATTATCAAAGTATTGGTGTTGAAGCAGCTAAAAAATCTATAGAAACTGCAATTAAAAAAACATTAACAGCAAATAATCTAACTAAAAATATTCAAGTTAAAGCTATTTGTTTAGGTTTAGCAGGTGTTGGACGTCCCAAAGATATAGAAGTAATAAAAAATATAATTCAAGATTTACATGACAATGGTTCGTTACCCATTACTTGGAATTTACAACCCCACAACATCATAATTTGTCACGATGCTTTAATTGCTTTAGTCGGGGGAATTGGTCATGATGTGGGAATTGTGGTTGCTGCTGGTACTGGTTCTATTGTTTTTGGACGGAATTCCCAAGGAAAAACCAAACGGGTTGGTGGTTGGGGTCATATTTTAGGAGATGAAGGTAGCGCTTACAAAATTGCGATCGCAGGAATGCAAGCTGCATTAAAAATTTATGACGGACGAGAAATAAATTCTTGTTTGCTAGCAGATTTTCAACAACATCTCGAACTCGCAAGTATTGAAGATTTGGTGGACGTCATATACAGAAGGGGATGGGATGTGAAAAAAATCGCAGCTTTAGCACCAATTGTTGATCGCGCAGCAGTAAAAGGCGATCGGGTTGCAAATAAGATTATTGATGATGCTGTCCAAGAGTTAGTTAAAGGAACTTCTACGGTTATTGAGGCGATTTTTCAACCGGGTGAAGCTTTGGAAGTTGTGACAACGGGTAGTGTGTGGCAAAGTTGTATTCGGGAGAGGTTTGTAAGTGCTATTGGTGAAAGGTTCCCTGGAGTTGAGGTAATTTTACCGAGGTTTAAACCTGCTTATGGAGCAGGTTTATTGGCTTTAGAAAGGGTACCGCTGCGCGGAAGTAAGAATTAAAATAAGAAGTAAGAAGTGTGTTAAGTCCAATCCCAGAGATGGTTTTGGAGTGTATCAACACCTAAACCTTATTTTGAATACTAATAACCACCTTAGGGTCTGCTGAAAAAGTAATAAAAAACAGCCTGGAGGATTGGTTTATGATTTTGAATCAAAGTTAATTGAAATGAAACTTTAATTTACATAATCTTGTAAATATTCATAAGGCTTATTTAATTCACCATCAAAAGCGATTGTTCCTTCATAAATCATCCGGCTATTGCTTTGATTTAATTCTGACCATACTGTTGAAATTAATTGATTACCAAAATCTTCTGAAGCATCCCTGGGTAATTCGTTAGGTAAATTATCTACCGCCATAACATCAATACAATTATTTTGAAATGGCTCGGTTTCCTTGAATGATAAGGGGTCATAACCATAAATTGGCTTGCGAATAGAAGAAGCTCTGATTGTTGAGGGGATTGAGGAATCTGGAGCAATATCGCAGGTGACATCAGCGATGACGCGAATAGTAAAGTCTTTACGCTTCATATCATCTTTGGTAAAGAAAACTGGGATACGCTTATCCCAATAGATGCCATTAAGCATAATATTTGCAGTATGTGTATAAGGTTCAAAACAGGAAACATACTGCTCGGGATGTTGATAATAGTGATTTTCATCAAAGGAAATTTCCCCTTCCTTGCGATACATATCCTTAACCCCTAGCTGTGTGTAAATAGGTTCGTTAAAGTTTTTCTCGAGAAATTCTTGAGGTGAAATCCTCTTGATTCCCATCAAGTCTAAAGTTTCTGTCGCACCATTACCAACCCTACCTTCTCCAGTAACGACCAGCTTGACTTCAGAAAGAGGTAAATTGTGATAATAAGTTTGAGCTTCAGCCCAATCATGACATTTGTACATGGGTTTGAGGTTAAACTTTCCCTCACGTCTTCCCCATGTGAGAGTCGCATTATGAGCTCCAACAATTCCAGCCCAGCGTCCAAAAGCAATTACTCGCTTACCACCTGTATCTCGCAGACATTCATAATCAATTAAGCGAATTTTCTTCTGCAAGATTGAACGTAAAAGCTCGCGGTTGTATGGTTGCTTTTTAATCGTGTGAGAGAAAAATAGATAGGTTTTCTGGGGTATTAGCATTGAAATGGGAACTTCTTTGACCCCTAACAAAAGTTCACATTCTGAAAGATTTTCCTCAAGTAAAATGCCTTGACTTTGATATTCTTCGTCCCCAAAGCAACGATCTGGGCTCGGCTGGACAAAGATTTGTAAATTTTGATATTTGTCTTGTAAATCTCGGCATTGCTTTGGTGTCAATGCAACTCTAGTATCAGTTTTAGTTTTACCTTCTCGAAGAATTCCTACTTTCATCATTAATTTTTTGGTTTGAATTTTATTACTTTCCTAGCCTGAGTATTAAAAATTGAGAATACCCATAATTTAGGATTTGATTTTTCACTCTAAGTCCTTAAATCACTTAAGAAAGTATTTTTTTCCACAGTTCCCTCCCATAACTCGGAAGTCAAAACTCTCAATTTAGCCTGAATAGGAAATTTTTCCCACGTCTTCTTGACTCAGAATCCAATATTTTCTCAATTTTTTTTAAGTGATGAAAAAAGATAGGAGAAAAATGCTGTAAAAATCAGATTTTAACTTGCTTTAAATCTAATTCCCGAACAAAAATTTCATCAATTGGCAACATCTCACCATCAGTTGTCATAAATTTATGGTCTTTTGTCGCCCGAATTGTCGAACCATCTTCTAACTCATATTCAAAAACTTCTTGTTGTCCCCGATTATGCCATTGAGCAATGGGTTGGGTGTAAATATTGCCATTCTTATCAACACTGTAAACATTACACTCAATACCTTTTTCCACAATTGCGCCAATCGGCATAAAACCATATTCAACCGTTAAAACTTCTGTATCATAAGTTAAACAATATTCGGCAAACTTCACCATTTGCTCGAATAACTGCTCGGCAATTTTTTTATTCACACCATTTTTTGCCGAACCATCAATAAAAATTTCTCGATGCTTCTGCATCTCTTTGAGTTTCTTTTTACCCATAGCGCGGCGCAACAAATCCGCTTGTCCCAAGGAATATCCAGCCATGTCCTGAGCAATTTTCATAATTTGCTCCTGATAGACCATGATTCCATAGGTCTCATCCAAAATTGGTTCTAAGATTTTATGTTCGTAATCAATTTCTTCACGACCGTGTTTGCGATCGATAAAGTGGGGAATTAATCCTGCATCTAAAGGTCCCGGTCGATAAAGCGCCAAAATTGAGGATATATCTTCAATATTGGAAGGCTTCAAATCCCTTACAATTTGACGCATCCCTGAAGATTCTAACTGAAAAACACCTTCTAGCTCTCCTGCTTCTAAAAGGTTGTAAGTTTTCTGAACATCTTTCGGTAAGGTTTTATGTTCGCCTTTCTCGAGAATTCTTTGCGCTTTCCTTGCTTGGGTGGTGATATCGTAGGCGTCAATTTTACAATTATGATTTTGTTCGATTAAATCAAGAGTTTTCTGAATCATAGTTAAATTTTTCAGACCCAGAAAATCCATTTTTAACAAACCCAGTGCTTCTAAATCTTCCATATAGTACTGGGTAATTACAGAACCATCATTATTTTTTTGTAACGGTACGATTTCATCTAGGGGGTCGGCGGAAATTACTACCCCAGCAGCATGAACGCCAAAAGTTTTGTTTGTCCCTTCAATCCGGATCGCCATATCAACCCAATGGCGGACGTGGGGCTCATTATCATACCTTTCCTTAAATTCTGGTTCTGGGGTATCGTCAGAAATCATTTTTTGTAGCTTGGCTGGCTTACCCCGTGCAACCGGAATCATTTTCGCCATTTTGTCAGATTCGCTGTAAGGGATATTAAGTACCCTTGCCACATCTTTTAACACCGCCTTGGAAGTCATGCGGTTAAACGTAATAATTTGAGCTACCTTATCCTCACCGTAGGTACGCGTAACATAATCAATAACTTTGTCACGTTGTTCGATACAGAAATCCGTATCAATATCAGGCATGGATTTCCGTTCCGGGTTCAAAAATCTTTCAAACAGCAAACCATGATGTACCGGGTCAATATTAGTAATACCCATGGTGTAAGCTACCAAGGAACCTGCAGCCGAACCGCGACCCGGACCAACAGGAATACTATTATCCCGAGCAAATTTAATATAATCCCACACTACCAAAAAGTAAGTTGAAAATCCCATCCGCTGAATCATTTTCAACTCATATTCCAACCTTTCCTTATAAGAAAGAGGTACCTCTTGGCGATGCTTGCAATTCAGTTTTTCTATTAACCCTCCCCAAGAAACTTCTTCCACATAGGTATCGGCAGTATGTCCTGAAGGAATGGGAAAATGAGGAATGCGGGGTTCTCCAAGGATATTGTAAGGTTCGATTTTCTCCGCAACTTCTAATGTGTTTATTATCGCTTCTTCAATGATATCTGAAGGTAAATGGTCGCGGAATAACTGTTTCATTTCCTCAGCGGATTTGAGATATTCCGTACCGCTATAACGCATGCGGTTATCTTCAAAAATCTTTTTACCTGTTTGAATGCACAATAAAGCGTCGTGAGCTTCTACGTCATAACAAGAAATAAAATGGGAATCGTTCGTCGCAATAACTTTAATATCTAATTCTTTAGCAATTTTAACGATTTCAACATTCACAACTCGGTCTTCCCGAGAACCATGGTCTTGAATTTCTAAATAGTAATCTTCACCAAAAACATCTTTGTACCATTTTGCAACTTTACGCGCCGCATCTGGTCTGCTACTGAGAATAGCTTGGGGAACTTCTCCACCCAGACAAGCACTCGTAACTATCAAATCTTGATGATACTCTTTTAATAATTCTTTATTAATGCAAGGTCGAGAAAAAATACCCCTACCCTGTACACCTTTGAGGTGCGAGGTCGTAGTTAATTTAACTAAATTCTTATAGCCCTGAGTATTTTTCGCTAAAACAACTTGGTGGTAACGAGGACGGCGTTCTTGTTTCGTTATATCACCGTTAATAATATACATTTCATTGCCAATAATTGGCTTGATATTTTTACCACGACAAGTTTTGATTAACTCGATCGCGCCGTACATTACACCGTGGTCCGTAAGTGCGATCGCCTCTATTCCCAATTCAATAGCCTTATCTATCAAATTAGGTAGTTGGGATGCTCCATCAAGTAAACTATAGTCGCTATGAATATGTAAAGGTACAAAGGACATATTGTTTCACCCGGCACTCAAAAACCACAAGTTTTTTCCAGAGTAGCGTATGTTGGAGATTCGAGCTATAAGTTTATTTTAGATTTAGATTTTTCCAAAAAACTTCAATGTTTCGGGGTGCAAAGCAACCATGGAGAGAAATTGAGTAAATGCAACCCATCATCAGAGCTAAACAATGAATAAAATCAATTCAATTACCAGACAACAGTGAGATATGCACTTAAAGGACAGATTCAATATGTATGTAGTGATATTTACTGATTCTGATTATCTAGGATTACAAAATAGTTAAATTTTGAGATAGATAAAAAATGAATTGACTGAAGAAAAAGAAGAATTCAACTTGAGAAAACCTAATAGTGAAAAGTTATTTCATAGCCTCCAGATTTTAAAACTTTTGTTCCAAATAATTTCTGATTTACCTTCATCAATAAAGTTTATTTTTTTATCTTCAACTCGTATCATTAACATGATTTGACTTATAAATTTAATTTTAATGTGGTCCTTTCGCATCACATTCTTTTGCCCAACATTTTTTAAGAAACTCAATCCGATGAATCAAAGCAAAACGTTGAGGGTGAATTATAAAATGTTTTTTACGACTAAATACTGGTTGTTGAAGATATTCCCAAAACGGAAAAGTAATTTTGATCCTTTCTGAATTCATTTCCATCGCAAACTACTATAAATTTAAAATTGTTACTAAAAATGATCGTAAATCTCAGTACAAAAACAAGTAATAATAAATAACAAGTTATATATTACACAGTGTTTTGATGACTTGACCTTGTGGCAATTGCTGAATGTTATGAGATTAATTTATAGTCTGACATTAAGTGAATGCAATGAAATTTTAGTCAAAATGTATTTTTTCAAAGAATATACCCAAAATTTTCCCACACGATAACTTGGGTATCAATAAAAGAATACTGAGATACATCATAGTTAATTTATATCGTAGTAATTATAAAAAACTATTGTTAATCCTGTTTATATCGGTTGTGCCCTGTAAATCAACTGAAGATATAGCGATATCGCATTTAATTTTTGATAAATCAAATAATTTAGTTGTTTTGAGTGACTATTTTGGGCAATACAAGCCATTAAGAGAGGTTTGATTTTTTAAATCAGCCTATAAAAGGCTTAGTGTTTGTAATTTCACAAGAAATTCAAAATCATTAAACTGCATAAGTTGAATTTGCTAACAACTATTTACTTAAGATTAGCGAACAGACAGATATCACTTTGGCATATAGAAGTAAATCCCATGAGTCAAGAGCATTTCTTGTTAGGTGAAGAAATAGTTCGATAAATCAAACAAGACGAACAATGTGACTAAAAGAAAGAAGGAGAACAAACAATGAGGTCTGTGTATATGACTGAGGTTAAGACAATGCCAATTCTGATACAAGGTTCTAATGGTCCTGCAGTGGGATACCTACAGTATTTGCTTGTCAGTTATGGTATTGATATTGGTCAAGGAGGAATAGACGGAATATTCGGTCAATATACAATGGATGCTGTGATGAAATTTCAAGAACAGCGTAATGCAGTTCCCGGAGTAAACCCAGGTGAACTGGAAATTGATGGAGTAGTTGATTCTCGAACTTGGAATGCGTTAGCCAACAACTTTTGTCGTACTTGTAGAGAATCAGCGAACAATGAGGATGGATATCCTGCAGTTGTTAAAGGTTATACTGAATTACCAGTATTAAGCAAAGGTGATTCTGGTGAGGCGGTAAAATTTTTACAGCAAATGTTGCTTGGTTACGAGGATATTAGTCGTTTTGACGATTACAAATTCTATACAGAATATGGAAATGGATACGGCGAATATACTGTTGAAGCAGTAAAAACCTTCCAAAGCTGTGTAGGTATTGAAATAGATGGAATAGTAGGTCCTCTCACGTGGACAAACTTATTTTTAGGTGCTTGTGAACGCTGCAATAGAACAGTGGGATAGGATTTACATTAAGGTTCTCGCGAATAAATTTGAATTTGAGGTTGTGCTCCCATGAATTAATTATGTGTAAGTCTAAAATTGCTAAATCTTCATATTTCAGATAACTTTCACGTAAAACTCAATTATTAGATTGGGCTCAGTTCATACCCTGTAATCCCTTCATTAATGACGTTAATGACGTTGGTATATTTCCTTTTCTAGATGATGAAACTACTTCATAGGTCTGAAAAGTAAATTCTGAGTCAAAAGCGCTTTTTAAAGCGTGTGCTTTTTAAAGCCATCTTATAAGTATTAAGCGGGCTAATGTCCCACAACTAACATACACAGGTGGAGTGGAATGTTTAGTTAAGGAACTATGCCCGAATATAACAATTAGTAGTGATTGCCAGCTTTACGATGATAAATAGCTGTTACAGCATCTTTCTTAAGTAACTTACCGCTTTCTACCGTAGCGTATATCACCCAGTGGTCGCCGCATTCTAAGCGTTTTTCTACTAAACATTCCAAATAAGCCAATGCATCAGTAAGTATGAGACAACCATTATCGGCAGTTGTGGTAGAAAAATTGGCAAATCTATCTTCTCCTGGAGCAAAAGATTTGCGGAAATGCTTCATGTACTCCTGATGATTTCCCTCTGGGAGGATATTTAAAACGAACTTGCTTCCAGAGTGCATTAAACTCTCAATTGCTCTGTCCTTAGCAACTGCAACACTGATACCTGGTGGATTAAAAGTCGCCTGTGAAACCCAAGCCCCTAACATTCCAGTAGAAACATCACCTTGTTTGGCTGTTAAAACACATACAGAACCAACTATTCTACCCATCGCCTGTTCTGTTGGAGTTGCTGCTGGTTGTGGTAAGCGTAACTTTCTGGCTTTCTTTAAAGTTTGGGCAAAGTCTGTGGCAATTTCCTCACATTCTTTGAGGGTAACATCTGAAGGTTTAAACTTAGCCTTGAAAGTTTCAAATCCAAACCGATAGCCAGCATCTCTTAGTTTTCCTTCAATTAAATCAAAGGCTTCACCACTCCAACCATAGGAACCAAATACTCCCGCAAGTTTACTGGTGTCACTAAGAGAAAGTACAATTCCTAATGCTGTATGAATTGGTGTGGGAGCATTACCACCAATAGTAGGAGAACCAATTAAAAAGCCCTCACTTTTATCTAAAGCTGCCTTGATCTCTTCAGGTGTAGCAAATTCACAATTGATGGATTCCACAGCAACCCCACCTTTAGTCAAACCAAGTCCCATTGCTTGAGCTAAAGTTGCTGTATTACCATAGGCAGAAGCGTAAAGTAAAGCAACAGTTATCTCTCGTTCGGTTTGAGAACGACTCCATTCTTCGTAGGCATTAGTGAGTTCAATTAAACCATAGCGTATCAATGGTCCATGACCCGTAGCATACATTCTTGCTTGCAACTCAGAGAGTTTTTCCAGTGCAGCCTGTACGTGGGTAGCACTAGGAGCCATCAGGCAATCATAGTAATAGCGCTGGTCATCTTTGAGAGCATCCCAATGCTCGTCAAAGATGTCGTCGCTGCAGATATGAGTACTAAATAACTTATCGGTAAAAAGAATTTGAGTTTGTTGGTCGTAGGAACAAAGTCCCGCAGGCCATCTCGGACTGGGTGTGGGGATGAATTTTAAATGATGACCTTTACCTAAATCTAAGGTTTCTTTTCCCCGCATGGTCATAATTTTTATTTCTTGCTCGGGAAAAGTATTACGCAAGTCTGTTGCAGCTGGAAGGGCACAAACAAAAGTGATTTGGGGTGCTAGTTGTTGAAGTGCTTTGAGAGTAGCAACACGATTCGGGCTAAAATGACCCAAAATAATGTAATCTAACTGGCTCAAATTGAGGCATTGTTGCAGTGCTTTGAGATAAACTTCCGTAAATGTATCGGCTGGCGGATCGACAATAGCAACTTTATCGCCTGTAATCAAATAAGAATTAACGGTGGTGCCGCGAGCTAAGGCATATTCAATTTCAAATCGCAGACGCGTCCAACTACGTGATCGCAATACGGTAGTACCGGTAGCAATGGGCAAAATCTGAACATCGCGGAGATTTTCGCTCATAGGTTTTGGGTGGATGAGATGTGAGCAAATTAAATTCAAATAATGTGAAAAATGGGAAAACAGATAAATTCCCTATTTTCTGAGGTTTATCCCAATATTTCTTATGGGGAGTCTGGGACAAATAAAAAAATTTGTGCAACAGGGTGTTTGGAAAGAATGAAAGTCTCAGGACTTGTATGGTTACTTTGCACAAAGTGTTAGCACCAAGATTAAAAAGTCTCAATAATCTACCTTCTAAAAGTATTCGATCTCGATAAAAAGTATGCAAAGTTACATTGCATCTAATACTAAGTTAGGTAGAATACAATCTTGAAATAATGGCAGAATAAAACCCTGAAATTTCCTTGAGACACGGCTTGCCGTGTCTCTAGATTTTAGTGTGTATTTAAACTTCAGGGTGACTAATAAAATTAACTAGTAGTATCTGTCACATCAAGTTGATATGTTTTGGAATCGGAACAATTTTGTTCTTTTATCCTAGTTTTTTCCTGAGAAGACTTGCTATCAACTCTAAGTGCATTTGTTTGCTTGGAGGTTTTTTTATTTGCTTGAGATTTATTCTAGAAGAAAAAGATTGTAGAAAAAATCTTCCAAGAATTGATGAGTGAAAATTAACTCAAGCAAAATTTAGTTTGATTTACTGTTTTTAGTAATAGTTACCAACTTTGCGATGACGAACAGCTGTTAAACCTTCAGCATTAGAAACGCGTCCCTGTTGGGCAGTACAGTATAAAATCCAGTGGTCGCTACACTCCAAAGCACTTTTTACTTCACACTCCATATATGCTAGCGCATCTGTGAGAATGGGAGAGCCATTTTTTGCTGTTTGAGTTTTAACTCCAGCAAAGCGATCGGAGCCAGGAAGTAAGCGCTTAAGAAAATGTTTTTTGAGTTCTTTGTAATTTCCTTCTTCAAGAACGTTCAGAACAAACTTATCGCCAATTTGTAAAAAAGAGTCGATGGATCTATCTTTGGCAAGTGCAACAGTAAAACCAAGAGGTTGTAAACTAGCTTGAGCAACCCAAGATGCTAACATTGCAGCTTTTGCTTCACCTTTTTGAGCAGTTATGATATATAGCCCACTGCTGATTCTACCCAAAGCTTTTTCCATATTGACATCAAGGGATTTTACCTGCTTGATGTTACGCTCGCGCACGAGTAATTGCCCGATGTCAGTACCCGATTCTTCACACAGCTTAAATGTTGTTTTATCAGGTGCTTCTTTAATTCTAATTGCCTCGAAGGCTTCGCGAACCCCAAGTTCAATGAATTTTCTCCGCAGGGTATCTATGGGTTCATCATCACCACCATAGGATTCAAACAGTCCAAAAACTTGTTTTGATTTTGCCACTGCAAGTAGGGAACTAATAGCTGCTTGGGCTGTAACATTAGAAGTCGGTGGCATACCAATGATAATACCAGCAGCCCTACTTGACAGTTCTTGAACTTCTTGGACTTCTGCTGAGGTAATATCAACAATTTCTACCCCTATGCCGGTTTTTTGGATGCCATGGGCAATTGATTGTACCAAGCGATCACTGTAACCGTAATCGGAAACGTAGAACAAAGCAACAATAGTTTCTGAAGTTGCTTGTTTTTGACTCCAGCTTTGATAGCACTCCCTTAGAACATCCAAATTATGATAAAGTAAGGGGCCATGACCATTAGCAATGATGTGAATATTACCCAAGTCACCCATTCTTTTCATTGCATTAAGTAAAGAGCGAGCATTTGGACCCATGAGGCAATCATAATAAAATCTAAAATCAGGTTCGATAGCCTCTAAATTAACATCGAAGGTATCATCACTACAGTAATGCATCCCAAAGGCATCACAAGTGTAGAGAACTTGGGTTTTGCGATCGTAGCTAAAAATTGTATCGGGCCAATGTAAATTAGGGGCACTAACAAATTCAATTTCATGTCCTTGACCTAAATCAACAAGGTCGCCACTTTTAACAATACGTTTAGAAAAGGGATCGTGGACTAAATTTTCTAGGAATTGTAGTGCAACTTTTGACGCTAAAACTGTGGCTCTAGGAGCCAATTGCAACACATCTTCTACTAAACCACTATGGTCAGGTTCAGTATGACTGACGATGATATAGTCAATCGCTTTTGGATTAACTAACCCTTTAAGAGTATCTAAATACAGATCGCGAAATTTTTGATGTGAAGTATCAACCAAGGCGATTCGATCGCCTTTAATGAGATATGAATTATAGGTTGTACCATTTTGCAGTCCAAACTCAATATCAAAACGATCACGGTCCCAATCAAGAGAACGGATAGCTGTTGTATTAGGAGCTATATCAATAGTTTGAATTGTCAATCGATTTTGGGCATTCCCTGTGAGCGCTACCATCAGCCATCTCCAAGCACAAAAATTTTGTTATTTTTTCTCTCTTCATTGTGCTCGTAAAATATTCTTTAAGTTGTTATTGGCTTTATTTTGGTTGAAACTCTAAATGTATAATTTAGATCGTTTTTTAGGGATTAGGGATTAGCGATTGGGACAATTCTTTATTTCTAATTCCTAATCTCCAATCTCAAACATCAAAAACGCTCAATATACCTGCCAGACACCCAAACATAGCCACCATCTGGACCATCAATTCTGTACCAACCATTTTGGGCTCTCTCATAAAGAGTTACCCTTGTTCCTCTGGGTATACTTGTAACACGAAGGTAATTTGTTCCTGGACCTCGGCGAAGATTGAGTCTGCTAGCTGTGACCCTTCCATTACCAATTGGTATCTCCTCACCACCAACATTTTCCAAATCCAAATCCATATCTTCTAAAGTCTGAGAACCAGCAATTCCATCAACTAATAAATCGTTATCGCGCTGATAGTTTCTGACTGCTCCTTCAGTTCTTGAACCGTAGTAACCTGTTGGATTCCCATCCAAGTAACCGTCTTCTATGAGCCTGTTTTGCAGTACAACTACAGAAGAACCTCTCGAACCCCTTCTGAGTACCAAAGCTTGTGCTGTACCTGCAAAGCCAATTAAAGAGACAATTACTAATAAAGATACCAACCTTATCCATGGGGAATTAGAGGTATTCTTAAACCATCTAAATGTATCGAATTCTGCTGATTCCAAAATTTTGACTTTATCAGAGCTTTCAGAATCAAAGTCAACCATTCGCTTGTTATCACGATTTTCGTTGTACAAGGAACGAAAAGCAAATGGGTTTATTGCTCCATCTCTATAAATTGATAACATATTTCCTCCAACACAATAATAGAATGTTGGTTATACACCTGTATTGTGGGTATATGTATATTTTTACATATTAGGTAGTAATACTCAGTATAGATATACTTAAATAGAAAATAAAATTTACATTCTAAGTAAGTAGGCAAGAAAAAAGTAAAATATGTAAAGAAATATAAAAGACTCGTGTTTGGCTCTTAGTAATGCTTTAGCGCTAAAGCGCTATTACAAACAAGTTATGATTTTTCTTACTAACCTATTTAATTAAGGTTTGCTGTTCACGGCTTACACGCATTCCTTAGGGAATAAACGGAAGGTAGTTTTTGCTCCTAATTAAAATAAAGCATTGAAAATAAAATTTAGATAATTTAATTATATTTTTGAGATAATATTTAATTTATAAATATTAATCTTTTGGATAAAATTCCTAACATATAGCTAACTGTATTTTGCGATCGCTTCACTAATAAATTGTTGCCAAATATCATTGGGTATCCAAATTCTATGTAAGTCTTTTTCAGCATCTTCTTGAGTTATCCCTTGATACAAGTAACGAAAAAGATACATAAAAATAGAAACTCTTTTATTGGCAATACAATGGACAAACACTTTCTTATCGCTGTTAGCTTGCATCACACTTGCAAACTTTGAAAATTCAGTAATTTCTAGTTTATCCCAAATCACAGGAATATGAATATATTCCATTCCTAAAGAATTAACTAATTGCTTTTCATTTGATAAAGCCCCTGAAGAACTTATGAGACCAAGATTGATAACTACTTGGTAACCAGAATTTTTGACTACAGAAAATTGTTCTTCTTTTGGTTGTCCGGAAGTAGCGATTAAATTGGATATTTGTAAAAAATTATAAATACTTTCTATTTGTTTGCCCATAAATACAAATATTTGTATTTTGTATATTTTCGTGCATTTTTCAATCAGAGAAATTAAAAAATTTTGCTTAAAGAAGGAATAGGGAACAACAAATCAAGAATATTTCAACTACAATCCTATAGCTGACCAGCAATAATAAATCCTGCCCAATAATAAGGATGACTATAGAGTTTCTTGTAGGGAGTAATCTTACTAGTTTTATATTGTAAAGTTGCCAAATGTGCCCTAATTCTTAATCCTTCCACTGGAAGTTTATTTAATAAATCTTGGTACCATCTATTTACTTCTAAAGCTGTAACATTTTGCAACCATTGTGTAGTTTCAGCTAAAGCCCTTGGTGCTGATTTTCCAGCTTTGATCCTGCGATAAAATTCTATCATTACTAAGGCTGTTGCTGCAGATTCTACAACCCACAAACTACTAACAATATTTGTAACCCCCTGGCAAAGGAAAGTGTTGACAAAACCAACATATTCGTTGCTAATATTTTGCTTTCCATAGCTAGCAGTATCGCCAGCAGAAATTGTCAATAGATTATATCTTTCCAAAGATTGATTGCGAATTTGAGCTAAGGTAATTTTATCTTCACCAGCTAATATTAATTCTGAATTTAAAGGATTAATTGCGCGGTCGATAGCATAACCAGCAAAGTGAAGTATATTATAACCGCCACATAAAGCATTTTCTACAGTTTGCTTGTTTGCTTCGACTCCCTCAATTCGAGTGGGACGATGAAACATATTAGCGACTACTTCTGATTCCAGTTTGGCAAACTTCAGTGGTAAATATCCCGCACTATCAGGATTTTCAACGCTAAGTAATAGTTGCATAGAACTATTTTGTTGAGGTTTTGATGCTAAGGACAAACCAACTTGAGCGCTGGGTAAATAACTGATGGTAAAGTTTCTATCTGTATTCGATACATCTTCATCATCAGAGAAAGACATATCAAATAAACTGTGGAGTGGATACTTTTGTAAGTCGGAATGGGGTATTAAGATTACTTTTTCAATCCCCTGAAGCTCCTGCTCTATTGCTGGAACATTAAGAATATCCCTCAGTTTTAAGAGCTTTAACTCCATATCCGCTCGCCAAGAAGACTCTCGTTTATTGTGAGTTTCATCAGTATTGTTGGCGTAATTGTTGGCGTATTCCTGATATTGCTTTTGCCAATTAATTTGCCAATCTTCAAATTCTATTAGGCGTAGCATGGCTTCCCTTTGAGGAAAATCATTAATTGCTTCGATATCCCTTGCTACTGGAGTGAAGATGAGCATTGGTTCCGAAGCTTTATCTTTAAGTACAAAGGTATGGATAGCACAAGGGCTAATATGCCAGTAGACAATGGCAGTTTTTGCGTCTACCAATGTTTGAATTTCTTGATAGCTAGGAGAGATAATTTGCTTTTGCCAACCATATAAATGCCAATTTAAACAAGCATTTTTCCCGTGTTCGGCAATTTCTAAAGCTTGAACAAATTCTCCTAATTTAATTGATAAATCTACGCCATATTGCCACAAACTAACAAATTGCAAAGCAAGCTGCTTTTTATTTTCTGGTGAACAAGATGATTCGTTAAGTAAGCTTTGCCATAATTCAATTGCTAATTCTTGTATTTTTTCTGCTGTATCTCTTTGTCCAAGACACAACAACACTTTAATTTTATTTCGTAATACTTCTAGATGTAATTTGGGATAATTTGCTGCTGTTAAAGTTAAAATTGCTAAGTCGTATTCTTCTAGAGCTTTCTGCCAATAATAATGAGGTGTAGGATGTTTCTTCCCTTGCTCGTAATGGGCATTTCCTAAACCCAAATGTAGTCTACCCCAACCTTCGGGATAACTGTCCTGACCTATATATTGCAATCCAGTTTCATAACTAGCTACCTTACCTACATAGCCACGTTTGTTCAGTTCTGAACTTACACTGGGAATTTTACTGAATAATTCAAATTGCCGATCGTAGGAACTGGAACTCCCGGCTGCTGTACCCCTACCAATCCAAGCTTCCCAATAATCAAGCTTGATTTCTAAAGTGCGATCGTAATGGGCGATTGCTTCTTCAAAATGCTGCAAGTTTGATAAAACAACAGCGCGATTGTACCAAGCCAGATAAAAATCTGGGTTAATTTCTATGGATTGATCGTAGGAAGCAAGGGCTTCATTATATTGTCCCAACTGTTCAAGTGCTACAGCGCGATTAAACCAAGCCAAATAAAAATCTGGTTTGATTTGTATTGCCCGATCCCAGGCTTTAATTGCGTCAGCCCAGCGACTTAGTTTGAACAATACCACACCCCGATCTATCCAAACTTCATGGTAATTGGGTTCAATTTGTGAAGCTTTTTCGTAAGAAGCCAATGCTTCTGCTGTTTTTCCCATTTTATCCAAGGCATTTCCTCGGATGTACCAAACTTGCTCCGATAGCGGTTCTATTTCAATTGCTTTATCCAAACTAGCAATTGCGTCTTGCCAGCGGTTTAAATTCCACAGACCTACACCTCTGTTGTACCAGATTAAATGGGAGGCGGGATCGATTTCTAGGGCTTTATCAAAAGATGCGATCGCCCGAACATAATCCCCTTTTTCCAAAAGTGCTAATCCCCGACAGTACCAATTATCTTGGTCTTGGGGTTGTAAATTTACAGCCTGGTCGTAGCTTTCTATTGCTTCTGCTAAATGTCCTAATTGAACCAACGCTAAACCCCTACTGGACCAGGCTTCGTAGTAATCGGGCTTGATTGTAATCGCTCGGTCAAAAGATGTTACAGCATCAGCGAACCCACCTAATTCTCCCAAGGTAATACCACGATTGTACCAACCTTTGTAAGCATCTTGTTTAATGGTTATTGCTTGGTCGTAAGACGCTAAGGCTGCAGCAAAATCTCCCAAGTGAAATAATGCTAAACCTCTATTAAACCAATATTCATAGACATCTGGCTTCATTGAGATCGCTTGGTCATAAGATGCCAATGCAGTCATCAAATCACCAGTTTTGGCTTGTCCCAAACCCTTATAAAACCATGCTTGAGCTTCAAGGGTAATATCAGGTTGATTATCTTCTGATTCCGTTTTTATTTCTGCAGAAGATTTACTCAGTAGACCGTAGGCTGCTAACTGTTCTACCAAGCTCGCACTTTGCTGCAATCTCATGGATAATTCATCCAATGTCACAGCAACAACCGGTTCAAAATCTTCATCAGATGAGTTATCTGATGAATCATCTGATGAGTAATTTAAGTTATTCGCTTCTAGATTATTAGCTTCTAGATTACTAGCTTCCGATGAAACAGGTATATTCTCCGATAGAGGAATAATTTCAGTTTCTTCTACCTGTGGCTCTACAGGGATAGAAAAACTTGTATCTGCTTGTGGTGAGTTACCCAACCTACCCAGATCTGGGAAATAAGTAACTTCTTCTGAATTTGCTGTTTCTGTCTCTGATGATTTTTCACCCTGCCAAAAAGACTGTGAAGTATAAAATATTTCATTGTCTGCTGCTAATTTGGCGGGGTTAACGTCAACATCTTCAGTATCTTCTTCGCGAACTACCAATCCTCTTAAATCTTTTAAAACATCTCGCTCAGTTGTTTTTGGCTTTTCTATTGTTTCTTGGTGTTCCCATAGGGGTACTTCTTCTGAATAATTATGATCGCAATCGCGATTTGTTCGGTTGAAACTTTCAGTGTTTTCTTCCCAAAAATCTACTTCACCTAATTTCTCGTCAAATCCTACCTGGGGAGAAATGGAAATATTTAGAGGCGGGACTATACTTTCAGAATCTTGCCCGTCAAAATCCCAAATGACTTCATTATTAAAAGCTGCAACACCTTCTTCAAAAGAACTTTGTGGTACTACACTCGTATAATAAGCCAGGTCTTCCTGTTCGGAAATTTGTTCTTCTGGTTCGTATAACTCATCCAAATTACGAGTTAGCAACTGCATACCAATATCGTAAGCAAGATCTCCAATCTCACCAATTCGCAGTTCGCCTAACTGTACCATGCGATACGCCAACTCGTGATTCGGGGCAGGAGAATTCAATAATCTTTCAGCAAAATTTAACAGCCACTCTAACCAACGCTGATTGGTAATACGATTTTCCATACGTTGGATATATCTTGTCGCCCAACCTTGTCCTCTTCCCTGGTGAACTCCTTCCAGAAGTTGGGTAAACAGGAATTCTAAATCAGCATTAGTCAGTTCTGGCAATTGCACTACTGGCAACTGTCTGACGCTAGAGTTTTGAGAATAAATTTGTTTGCTATCAAAAAGACGCCTGAGAAACTTTTGAAGCCCTTGAAATAGCCGCCTAAGCATTTGGTGCATTCTTGGATATTGTTTTTCCCTAGATTTTAGCGACCGATGTGCGATCAAAAATGACAATTAAGATTAAGATATAACCTTATACCTAAATGTAATTTGTAAAACTTTACAAAGTAGATTTACTAAATATATACAGATTCAGATTAACTAATCTTCTTGTTTCCAGACTAATCTACGATTTGAAGAATTTAAATGGAATAAACTCAAATAGTAATTTTGTCAACAAGATTAATAGTTCGGGTACTTACTTAAAGATAAGCATATTTCCCAAAAAATATGTTTTTGTACCCCTTATAATCTGAAACTTAGGATTTTAATGATTAAGACTAATTTTTTTTAAATCAGTCCTTCTGAGATATTTTGTTTTCACTAAGTGGAAGAGCAAAATCTCATGTTGGATTAGACGAAAGAAAACTGAGAGTATCAGATAAAACACATTTAATCAACATAGTTGAGACTTTTCAAGTCAAACTCTTAACTAAGATAGAATTAAACTCAGAGTTTAACTAAGGAATAACTAGACTGAGAGTTTTTATTGATACCCGTAGAGTATTATAACTACTATATTAGTATCATTTGGCACTAAAGCTAGAAAATGTGTGTATGATTCAATCTAAGATGTAGTTAATCTTGCCAGAACAAACTGATAATTATTATTTTGGTTGATTCCCCAGCAAATAGTAATGTCTCATACAGTATTTTCTGATTCTCAAACCCAAATAATCACCATTGTCTCAGCCCTGTTTTTAAGGGTTACTTTTTGACTTGAAACCTAACTCTTTGCCAAAATTAAACTATTTTATTGCAACCCGTTTATGAACAGACAAGCTTAATTACTTGTGCCTCAAAAAGCAGGAAATAGCGAGATAATAACTGGGCAATGATATTAATATCATTCCTGGACTAAAAGTATTGTAAATTTTGCTCAAAAAATTAATTAACCCGCTTCATAATACTGATTAATTAGTTTTTTCATGATAAGTTCGGGGTCGTCTGTATCAACTCCTAACTGTTGAGCAACCATTTGACGCAAATTCTCGTCCTGCTGAATCATCTCATATAACTGCTCCAAACTAACAGTCTGATATTCTCCTTCAGGAAGATTTTCTTCGTTACTTCCTTCTTGCTGAATTTCTACTGTTTGTGGGGGTGTTTGTGCTGTTGGTGAAATATTATTCTGTGGGGTGTTATTCGGTGGAGGATTAATTGCGATGTCTGGTCCTTCGTACTCCAAAATTTGGTCGCTTTGATTGCGAGTCAAAAGTTCCATACCAATGTCATAAGCTAAGTCTCCAACATCTCCAATCTCTAATTCTCCCAATTGCACCATGCGCGAAGCTAATTCATTATTTGGTGTTGGAGCTGCCAGTAATTTATCCCCAAAGTTATCTAACCAATCTAGCCAACGTTCGGTACTAACCCGATTTTCTATATTTCTTAACCACTTAAGGGCCCAAGATTGTCCGCGTGCTTGATGTACGCCTTCCAGCAGTTCTGTAAACAAAAATTCCAGATCTGTATTATTCAAGGGTGGTGGTGGTTTTTTTGTTTCAGATGGAGTGACGGATGAATTATGCTTACCTCCAAACAACCGCCGAAAAAAATTTTTGATCGATTCAATAAGCCGTTTGAACATTGATAAAGCACCCGCTTTTTTGATTAACCTAAGATTTTAGCGATTGAGATGTGCTACCTTGGAGCGCACACGCAGGACAAAATACATGAATTGTAACAAACAAAAAATCTACATATCGTATTTTTTTTAATATATCTTATGGAAAATTAACAACAAATATTAACGTTCAATTTAATAAAATCAAATTTCAGCGGCAAAATATGATAGCCGAACAAATTATAGGATAGAAAATAGAGCACTTATATAAGGAATATTATAAGTTGCTTTAAATATTTATGCTGGTGTGACCATTTAAAACCAATAAAACTTGATGTTTCAGTATTTTTGATCTCCCCAAGTAGTACCCATGAGTTTAAAATAATTTAGTTCTTAACAGCCGATTGGTCAAAACCTAGTTAGCGGTAATTTACTATGCCTTACGAACCGCTGCACCACAAGTATCGCCCTAAAAGTTTTGCTGAACTTGTCGGACAAGAGGCGATCGCCACCACCCTGACAAATGCCATCAGAACATCCAAAATCGCCCCTGCTTATTTATTTACTGGTCCTAGAGGTACGGGGAAGACTTCGAGTGCTCGAATATTAGCCAAGTCTCTGAATTGTTTAAGTAGTAACAAGCCGACCCCTGAACCATGTGGCAATTGTGATGTATGTCAAGGAATTAATAAAGGTTCGACTTTAGATGTCATAGAAATTGATGCTGCTAGCAATACCGGCGTTGATAACATCAGAGAAATTATTGAAAGAGCTCAATTTGCTCCGGTTCAGTGTCGCTACAAGGTTTATGTGGTTGATGAATGCCACATGCTTAGTACTGCAGCATTTAATGCATTACTTAAAACCTTAGAAGAACCACCTAAACACGTAGTTTTTGTTCTTGCTACAACTGACCCCCAAAGGGTATTACCGACAATTATTTCTCGTTGTCAAAGATTTGATTTTCGGCGAATTGCTTTAGATCGGATGATAGTGCATCTGAGTAAAATTGCTGCTGCAGAAAGTATTAGTATCACCACTGAAGCGATCGCCTTAGTTTCTCAATTTGCCCAAGGTGGGTTAAGAGATGCCCAAAGTTTATTAGATCAATTAAGTTTATTATCGGGTAAAGTAACACCAGAACGGGTTTGGGATTTAGTCGGTTCTGTCAGCGAACGGGATTTAATGGGATTATTACAAGCGATCGCATCCAATAATCCTGAAGCAATTCTCGATTTTACCCGTGAAATTCTTGATCGGGGTCGAGAACCACTAATTATCTTGCAAAATTTGGCATCTTTTTATCGAGACTTGCTAATTGCAAAAACAGCTTCTGGGCGTAACGATTTAGTGACTTGTACCCAAGAGGTTTGGCAAGAATTAATTGAAGAAGCGAAAAAATTCGACCTCAATACTATTTTATTAGGACAGCAACATCTCAGAAGTGCCGAAGTACAGTTAAAAAATACAACCCAACCGCGTCTGTGGCTAGAAATTACTTTACTTGGACTTTTACCAACAGTTAGTAGTGCTTCTCAACAGCAAATTATTCCCCAACAAGTCATCTCAGCACCACCAACAATACATCAGCATCAACCTTCCTCAGTAAGACCTTTATCTTCTTCCTCTCCCCTCCCATCTACAGAATCGAGACATACGCCCAGGGAAGTTCAAAGAAATGAAATTCAAAGCAATAAAAATGGAATTCAAGGACAGACACCAAGAGTTGCGACTTCAGCTTCAAGTCCAACATCAGTTCCTAGGAATTCTCCCATTTCTTCCCCGGAAACGAGGCATACTGGAGCAGGAGTTCATGTGAATGGGGTACAAAAACAGACACCAACAACTCCAATACCTGAACCCATTACAACATCCTCCCCAATCCCAACCCAAACTTCTGCTGTATCCCTAGAAAATATGTGGCACCAGGTACTTCAAACATTACCTATTCCCGCCCAAGCATTGTTAAAGCAACATGGACGTTTGTTGGTAATGAATGATGTTAGTGCTACTGTTGGCGTACCACCGAAGTTGGTAAAACTTGCTCGAAGTAAATCAGCAGATGTAGAAAATGCTTTTGGAAAAGTTTGTCAGCGAAAAATCAAGGTAAACTTTCAGCCTAACCAGCCCCAAAACAAAACTGGAGGCGAAGCGAGTATATCTTCACCGGGACAACCTTCTCCTTCGCCAGCACAATCTCCGGTTCCTAGCTTCAACCAGCAAACTACGCCATCCACTGCTTCTTCATTTACTCATACTCAAACACCACAACAACCTGCAGCAAGAACTCACCCGACTCAAAATCAACCACCAATTGCGAAACCTAATTTTGAAGCAGCACCACCGCCCCAACATCAACAACATAAGCCTTCCAAACCTATAGAGTCCGACCCCGAAGCTGAACAAGTTATGTCCAGCGCCAAGCGCCTAGCCCAGTTTTTTGATGGGGCTATTGTCTCTTTTGTGGATGAACCAGCAGAATTTGATGATTCTTCAAGTGTATTAGAGATGGAAGAAGATGATTTTTAGAAGTAAAGAGTAAGAAGTAAGGAGTAATAAGTAATAAGTAAGAAATAATAAGTAAACAAAAAATTTGGCAGACGTATTGCCTGCCACCTCAGAACATATAATTTCATTTAGGCTTTAAAGGTTCACTTAGCTTTCAGAGGCTCCTTGATGTACTGTTTTAACCCACTTCAAGCGTTTAGGTCTGAATGACATCCGAGCAGTGGTGCTGCTCATAACAACAAACCAATGAAGCATGTACAAAGTACCCCGGAGAGTTTGCAGAAGTAAGATAGAATAACTAGAAAAACGTAGTCGTTTTTCCCTGTGTATTTGCATTAAACCAGCAAACATGCCAGCAAAAGATACAGTAAAACTCAAACCAGAAAAAGGAGTTAATATCGGTAGACGGTGACGGGCGATCGCCATCAACAGATCGGGTATTGCTGCTGTGGGAATAATGTACATAATGAAGGCAAAAGCCAATAAATCCCAAGTTTTACGCATACCCATACGGTTGCGAAGAATTAAGTCCCAATAATCCAAATATCGCTGATATCCACCTTCTGCCCAACGATTACGTTGATGCCATAGTGC
Organism: Mastigocoleus sp. MO_188.B34; assembly: GCF_030065675.1. Taxonomy (GTDB): domain Bacteria; phylum Cyanobacteriota; class Cyanobacteriia; order Cyanobacteriales; family Nostocaceae; genus Mastigocoleus. The sequence goes on from NZ_JASJDK010000051.1 coordinate 32,710, forward strand.
AATAGCTGTGGTAACGCCTTCCTCTTCTACCGCTGGATAGAATGCGCATTCAATATCCCAATTTTCTAAGTGCAGGCGAATGGTTAAATCCAAATCATCAGTAATTGTTTCTTCATTCCAACCACCGCATTTAATTAATGCTTCCCTACGAACAAACTGACCGTTTCCCCGTAGTTCACCGATACCTCCAATCGCTGCTCTAGCCCTGTTTAGGAAAGCATCGACAGCCATTTCCGCCATCTGTCCCTTTGTCCAAAAGTTATCTCGGGAATTAGTGATCGCTTTACGTAGCTGTACTGCTCCTAACTTTTCCCTTTCAAACAAAGGTACAACTTGCAACAAAACATCAGAAGGAACCTGTGCGTCAGCATCAAATACTGCAACTACTTCACCTTTTGTCAGTGGCAAAACTTGATTTAATGCCCCCGACTTGCCCCCAGTGGCTTCTGGCTTACGCCTAAATATATTTAGTTTTTCATACTTTTGTGCGAGATGAGCTAACAATTGCGGCGTTCTGTCGCTACTGTTATCATCAATTACCCATACTTCATACCGCTCTTGAGGGTACTGTAAATTACAAAGTGCCTTAACTAGATTGCCGATTACAGCTTCTTCATTTTTCGCTGCAACCAAAATCGATACAAAAGGAATTTCCCCTTGAATCGTACTTTTGTAACTACGGGGTCTAGCACGAAATACGACTAAAGCATGTAACCCTAAAATAGTGGTTAGACCAAATACGAATAGGTAAGTCCAAGAGACCAAGTGCAGAGCAATTGTACTGCTCCAAACAATAGTCAAGACTATAGCCGCTTTACGTCTACGATTTTTAAAATGGGATGGACGAGAAACACCAGATAAGGTTTCATTAAATGAATTTTCCTCTACTGAGAGGTCAGATAAGAGGGATTTGAACTCTTCTAAGTCTTTTTCGGGCCAGGAATTCGCTGGCATAGGTAACTTTATTCAACCAGGGGTATTTTTTCAGATAGATTTGGAAGCCCAAATATACGACAAAGCTGTGCAATTCTTACTACACAAGTCAAACTTACTTAGAAATAAGAAATACTTTGTTTTCGCTTCCGATTTATATTGCCACCAATAGCAAAATAGGTTATCTGCTAACTGGGATTTAATTAAGTTGGTATTTAATTAAAAGACAAATTCAGCAAGCATAAACTTTAGTTTGTCGTTATTCAAAAGTAGCAACTACGATAACATCTGCTAGATAACAGCACATGTAGTACGTAATTGCTCTAGCTTCCAACAAAGCTATTGCTAATCTATTGTAACCGACATTTTTATATTTCTTTGCATTTGCCGCGCTTGAGAATCAGTATCTGTGAGTCAAAAGTTTTTTTTGGGAATACTATTCACAGCCATTAACTCAGGGCTAATTTTGGGTCGTGATAAGTCGTGATAAATAAAATAATTTTCTCAAATCCAGACATTGAGCGCTAATCTATAATCCCTAGTTCCCAGAGACTTTGGTGACAATGCAGGTTCTATGTCGTCTACATTGGCACGCAGCCCTATGCCTCATCCCACTCTCGAATAAATAACAAATATTCGCTTAGGAAGCTTGACTATGTCTTTTGAAAAACTCCAACCAGCAACACCACAACAAGCTAGTGTCTACTTACCTTATATTCAAGGAAATAAACGTAATTTTTTGCCACTTGCAATTGGCTTATACAAAAAAGGAGTATTGGAAGGTAATCGTAAAATAGAAGGTAGTGAGAATATTCCATTTGTTGCAACCTGGAATACAGCGACCTTACCTTCAGACTTAACTCGTTGTCGAATGCAGTTTGATGGTAATGCAGAACTTAGTTACGAAACAGTTGTAGCTAGTTTTGAGCTAATTAATTTTTTAATAGAATTACTAGAAAATTACAAACGATACCGAATAATAGATTTTTCCCAGGGATTTTATCGTAAACTACTGCGGATAGATGAATAATTCTAGAAATAGCTAAGTTTAGATTCAAATAAATCGAATAATCTTTTGCAGCATCCAAATCAAAAATATTCGCCTAGTCTCTGATGGCAGAGTTCGACCTAAAATTATGAAATAGCAGGTCGGGTTGTACTGAGTATTAAAATTAGGAGTGCGGGTGTGGCAAAACCAGCAAAATATTTGTTCGTTGGCGCAGCGGAACCTTGGAGTGGTAAATCCACTACAGTTTTAGGTTTGTCTTATCAACTACAACAAAAAAAAGTAGATATTGCCTTTGGTAAGCCATTGGGTACTTCTTTAAATGGATCCAATAGAATAGTAATTGAGGAAGATGCAAAATTTATTTCTAAAAGTCTGAAGCTACAAGAAAACCGTCTAGCACCAACTTTACTATCATTGGATAAATTTTCCCTTGAAAAGCGTTTATCTGGTGATGACACGAAAAATTATCAAAAATCTCTAGTAGAGCAATATTTACAGGTTTCATTTGGCGACTTACTTTTGTTAGAAGCTCCTTCTGATTTAGAGGAAGGAATTTTATTTGATTTATCTTTGCCCCAAATGACTGAGGTAATTGATGCTTCCATACTATTGGTTGTACGTTATCACTCTTTAAGCTCCCTAGAGAAAGTTTTAGATGCCAAACAACGTTTAGGCAAACGCTTGATTGGTGTTGTTGTTAATGATGTTCCTTCCGAAGATATTGGAACTGTTAACAATTTGTTTATTCCGCATTTAGAAAAGCACAGTATTCCTGTGTTAGGAACTTTGCCCAAAACAGATTTATTGCGCTGTATTAGCGTTCGCGATTTAGTGCATGAGTTGCAAGCCGAAGTACTTTGCTGTAGCAACCGACTTGATTTATTGGTAGAGACTATGGCAATTGGAGCAATGAACGTCAACTCCGCAGTGAAGTATTTTCGTAAACGTAACAATACAGCTGTCGTGACAGGTGGCGATCGCGTAGAAATTCAACAAGCGGCTTTGGAAACTTCTACTCAATGCCTGATTCTTACAGGCAAGTTACCACCACCAGCATTTATACTCAACCGTGCGGAAGAACTGGAAATACCAATTATTTCCGTAGATTTAGATACCCTAACGACTGTGGAAATAATTGATAAAACTTTTAGTCAAGCGCATATACACGAGCCAGTCAAAGCTGAATGCATTCGTCAGATGATGTCAGAACACTTTGATATAGATCGTTTGCTTTCTTTAATTGACTTAAACCCAGTGACAACCTTGTCTTGAAGGGGACTGGGTACTGGCGACTGGCGACCGGTAATAGCACTGCGTGCCGCCACTGAGAAGGCGCAGCGCCTTTGGAGGCATCCTACGGATGTGTTCGCTGTAAGCGCGTTCAAGGGGCACCGGAGGTGTTTGCACGCAGCAAGCTGTTAGCGTTAGCGTGACTTTAGTCATACGCGTAGCGCGTCAACAAA
>NZ_JASJDK010000178.1 GCF_030065675.1 Mastigocoleus sp. MO_188.B34
TTTATATCAAATCCGTTAGCATCGGAATTATATATTTTATATGAACAAAGGTTCAGAGTTTTTTCAATCACCTTTTAAATCATTCCAAAGTAAACGGAAAGAATATTACGACCAGTTTCAGGTTTTGTATTGTTGTAACTTAATAAATTTGATGCCTTTGAATCACTTAAGTATTGAATACAAAAGCAATTGAGTAATAAAGAGCAAATAAAAAGGTGTAGCTTTAATGAGGCTATTTTAAGCCTTTAGTGTTGTGTATGCAGATGTGCAAAATTTGAGTATTTTTACAAAAGTGAGATACTCTCCACTAAACAGGTAATTCCTAATGAAAAAGCATTATCTACAAGATATTAACGTTCTCGTTTCCGATCCTTGGAACAATAAAGTAAATTTTTTTGGGAACTTAACACTGGAACTTTCGAATTTTCATATTGATAGTTATCGTATTTACCAATGGGTAAGGGTCTTAAGGATTTTGGGATTGGGAGAAGTTTAGTTACAGAAACTTCATAACTTATTTCCGAAGTCTTGATTATATTTCGATCATTTTCTCATTGATGTCAGGATCCCGTAAAATAGAACGCAGGAAAAATCTCAATGTATATAGATAAAAAAATCCCCGCCATAGCAGTTGTTGGTATGGGTTGCTATTATCCTGGTGCGAATAATTTAAAACAACTTTGGGAGAATATTTTAGGAAGAAGAAGGGAATTTCGACAATTTCCAGACAACAGATTACCAGTATGTGAATATCACGAGCCGGACAAAAAAGCTCCAGATAAAAGCTACGGAAGTCGTGCTGCTGTGATTGATGGCTTTGAGTTTGACTGGGCAAAACGTCGGGTTCCCAAAACTGCTTTTGATAGTGCGGATGTCGCTCATTGGTTAGCTTTGGAAGTAGCTATTCAAGCCTTAGAAAATGCTGGTTATACTCGTGAAACTGTTCCTTGTGAACGTACTGGAGTTATTTTAGGAAATACTTTAACTGGTGAGCAAAGTCGTACTCAAAATATGCGATTGCGTTGGCCTTTTGCCCGTAAAGCTTTAGAGGCAGCAGCAAAGGCAAAAGGAATGTCTGAGCAAAGCATAGAGATACTTGTAGAAACAATGGAAAAATACTACAAGTCCGTATTTGCACCAATTACAGAAGATACTTTGGCAGGCAATTTAGCAAATACCATTGCCGGTAGGGTCTGTAATTTTTTCAATTTCGATGGTGGTGGATATGTAGTAGATGGTGCTTGTTCTTCTTCTGTAATTTCTGTCGCTACTGCTTGCACTCATCTGGTAGCCCAAGAAATGGATATTGCCTTAGCAGGAGGAGTAGATATTAGTCTAGATACTTTTGAACTGATTGGTTTTGCCAAGGCAGGTGCTTTAAGTGCTGGAGATATGAATGTCTATGATCGCAAAGCTAGTGGCTTTATTCCTGGAGAAGGATGTGGTTTTGTGGTACTGAAGCGTTTAGAAGATGCTAGGGCTGATGGAGATTATGTATATGCAGTCATCAAAGGTTGGGGAATTTCATCCGATGGTAAAGGGGGAATTACAGCCCCCTCGAAAGTTGGTCAATCGAAAGCTTTACGTCGTGCTTATGAAAAAGCAGATTATAGCAGTCACGACCTAGACTTTATTGAAGGACATGGTACGGGAACTCCTGTAGGCGATCGCACTGAATTAGAAGGAATTGCTTTAGCGATTGCAGGGGATGGTGAAATTGCTCCTCGTAGTGTGGGAGTAACTTCTTTTAAATCTCTCGTAGGGCATACAAAAGCCGCAGCAGGTATTGGTGGCTTTATTAAAGCTGTAATGGCTGTTAATCAACGAGTTATTCCTCCTACAGCTGGTTGTACAGAATTGAATCCAGTGTTTCACACCACAGTTAAATCTGTTTATCCAGTGCTGAGTGGAGAAGTACGTTGCTCCAGCGATATTCTCCGAGCTGGAGTATCTGCGATGGGATTTGGTGGAATTAACTCCCACGTCACTTTAGAATCTGGAGATGCACCTGCAAATCACTTAAAATCAACTCTGAAAGAGCAAGCACTATTGGTTTCTAATCAAGATACAGAACTGTTTGTTTTAAGTGCCACATCCATTACAAATTTAATAGAACGAATTCAAACTGTCAGGGAAATGGCACAGGGAATGAGTATGTCAGAAATGGTTGACTTAGCAGTAAAGTTAACTGAAGATATTAACCCATCCCAACCAATCCGGGCTGCATTAATTGCAGACACTCCCATGACTTTATTGGAGCGTTTAGAGGAATTAGAGCACATACTTGAGAATACACCTCCAACTTCAGGAAAAATAAAAGTATCTCCTCAAGAAGATATCTGGATTGGAAATAGTCTTCAAAACCCTAGGATAGCTTTTCTATTTCCCGGACAGGGTTCGCAAAAGCTAAATATGGCTCGGACTTTAATAGAACGTCATTCTTGGGCAAAAGAATTTCTGCAACAAGCAGATAACTGGCTAGAAGAAATTGGATTTGAACCCATCAGCAAGTATATATATCATTCCCTAGAACTTGCTGTTGATGGAGAACAAATGCAAGAGTGGTCAAAACATTTAACTCAGGCAGAGATAGCTTCGCCAGCGATTTGTTTTGTTTCTCTATTATGGCAAAAGTACCTCCAACGTCTTGGGATTGTGCCCGTTGCTGTGGGAGGTCATAGTCTAGGGGAATTGACAGCATTTTGCGCTGCCGGAGCCTACGATGAGAAAACCCTCATATGTCTAGCAGCCATGCGAGGCAAAGCCATGTCTACTGGTGGAGATAATAATGGTAGTATGGCTAGTCTAGGTTGCGATCATCAAACTGCTGAGAAACTCTTAGTGGGAGTATCTGGATATGTAACGATTGCAAATATAAACAGTCCTCAACAGACAGTTATCTCTGGGAAAAGTGAGAGTGTTGCACAAGTAGTACAACAAGCAAAATCTCAAGATATACAAACTCGTCAACTAGCTGTTGCCAATGCTTTTCATTCTAAAATAATGTCCCCAGCAGCCTCATTTTTGCGGGAACAAGCTCAAATTCCAGAACATCTAAGCACAACTTCTATCACTTTATTTTCTAGTATCAATGGACAACCTTTAGCAAAAGGATTACAATTAAAACAGCATTTCGCCAATCAAATAACCTCTCAAGTAGACTTCGTCTCCTTGGTAAAAACAATAGAGTCAGAATGCGATTTGATGATAGAAGTAGGACCAGGAAAAGTACTTGCTGGTTTAGTCAAAGCAACTACTAACTCCCAGTATCCTATATGTATTCCTGTTGAATCGAAACCAGGACGGGACAGAGACTTTAACAACTTATTAGCTAGTTTCTTTGTCCATGGTGGCGAAGTTGAGTGGCAGGCTGTTTACGAAAATCGCTTGTGGCGAGCTTTTATACCTGCATCAGAACGTATTTTCATTGAGAACCAATGCGAACGACCTTTTGACGTATCCGATGAAGAAATATCTGCAATCGCTCCAATTGCGAGTAGTTTCATAGAAAACGGGATTAACACTAACTCATTCAATCAATTTATAGACTCAGAGGAAGAACTGGTGGAAGCCTTGGATGAGTACTTCTCTGAACGTGGTTCTTTCTTGGCTGAGTTAATCCGAACTGATCTAGAAAATTTACCTACGTTGTTAACTATTAATCAAGATAATCGTGAATAATTCCCCATATTCTCATAAAAACGACGAGCTGATCGAGTTGCTATCTAAATATTTTTCCCACCGAGGTAACTTTTTAGCTCAAGTAATTCGAGCAGACCTGCAAAGTTCGCCATTTCTTGCTAGCAAATCCAAGAATACTAAAAAGAATAAATCCTTGGCTATACCTGAGCCAAAAGCTGACGCTCCTGTTGAGGTTTCTCCAGTTGCAATAACTAATTCTGTAGACAAGGAAAGTCAACAGCAGACAGTTTCAGTTTCTGTAGAGGATATTGTAATTGACTTAGTTGTCGAGCAAACTGGATATCCCCGAGATAGTATTAATCTACAAGTAAGATTACTTGACGATTTAAACTTAGACTCAATTAAATCCGCAGAATTAGTTTCTCAAGTAGCGAAGAAAATAGGAGTTCAAGGACAGGTAGATCCATCGTATTTTGCCAACGCTACCCTAGCAGAAGTTGCACAAGCATTCAAAGAATTATCTAACCCCCAACAGCCACCAGAAAAAATTAATCAAGAGGCTACACCAGGTATTTTTACACCTGTTGCCACCGAAGAATCAACTTCTTGGACTCGTAACTTTACAATTGAATATGTTCCTCAAGAAGCCGCAGCTATCTCTAGCGAAGAGCAAAAGATGCATAACAGTAATTTATTTGCTGTAGATAACTGGGAAATTACTAGAGTATTAATAGTATCGGAAGCAGAAGAAGCAGATTTAGTGACAACACTATCTGAAAAACTTCAGCAAATAGGTGCCCAGGTAGAAGTTGTTAGTTTTGGGGAAATGGTTGCAAATTCCCTAATTGAAAAAGCTGAATTTACTCACTTTATCGCAGTACTACCCCAGAATATCAAAGCCGATACATCTCCAGAAACACGGTTAAGAAGAGCTATGGAGCGGCTTCACGCTGTAGCAACACCACCGCCCTCATCTCAAGGACAACGGGAGTATACCAGTGTTAGCTATATTCAATTTGGAGGCGGATATTTTGGTAAGCTACATCAAATAGGAGACATTGAGCAAGGGTGTACCATTGGCTTTGCATCCACACTCCATCTTGAACGATCTGATTTGAAGGTAAGAATCATCGATCTACCAGGGGAAGTAGAACCAGATAGTATAATTGAACCTGTGATTGAGGAAATCTCCAGGTCTGATGCTTTCTTAGCAGTAGGTTATGATAGCGAACTAATTCGTCGGGTTCCTCGCCCCATAATTCAAGACAGAACGCTATATGAAAACCGCAACATCTCTTGGTCATCATCAGATGTATTTTTAATCACAGGAGGAGCCAAAGGTATTACAGCCGAGTGTGCTTTAGCTTTAGCTAGAGTAACCGGTGTCAAAATGGCTTTGGTTGGTAGTTCACCACATCCTCAAGATAATCCTATGGGTAATAGTAGTCCAGAAATTGCCCGTATTTTAAGAAGATTCCGCGATGAAGAATTAACTTGTCAATACTACCAATGTGACGTTGCTAATACTCAAGCGATAACAGAATTAGTAGAGCAGATTGAAAAAGATTTAGGTAATATTACAGGAGTTGTTCACGGAGCAGCAGTTAATAAAGCACGACGAGTAGACAATTGTTCTTTGGCAGAGGCTGAAGCAGAAATTGCACCGAAAGTTTTGGGTATATTCAATCTCTGTCGAGCACTCGAGGATAAACCGCCCAAGCTGTTTGCAGGTATTTCATCGATTGGTGCTGTGATTGGTTTACCAGGTAACTCTTGGTATAGTTTTTCTAATGAAGTACTCGATCAAGTTTTGCGTCGCTTTGGTCAGCAACACCCAGAAACCTCTGTTCTTTCTATTGCCTACAGTGTTTGGGATGAAGTAGGTATGGGAGTTCGTATGGGAACAATTCGTAACCTTGGTCGTATGGGAATCAAAGCTATTCCTAAAAATGAGGGTGTGAATCGTTTTGTGCAACTTATGCAAAAAGATCCAGGTGAAACTCAAGTTGTAATTACTTCTCGTCTAGGTAGCTTGCAGATATTGGGACGTGGTTTTGATACTTGGCGAATTAAGCCGTTTTCTCGTCCAGCAGCATCTAAATTTATTGGGCAATTAGACAAATTCTATTTTGGTCTCGAAATCACTCTTCGCACTCACCTAAGCCTGGAAAAAGACTCCTACGTAAAAGACCACGTATACAAAGGTTCTTACCTATTTCCTACAGTATTTGGTCTAGAAGCAATGGCGCAAACCGTTGCTTATACCGTAGGTCAAGAAAAATTCCAATCCGTGCATATCGAAGATATTCGTTTGGAACGACCGATTGTAGTCAATCCTGAAAATGGTGTAGAAATCGAACTTCGTGCCGAAGTACTAGAACGAGAATCTAAGAATGCTCCCCAGCGAGTCTTGGCAGAAATTAGAACAGAACAAACTGGGTTTACTACAGCTCATTTTGCTGCTACATTTGTTTTAGGGAAAAAAGTAGAACCTCCCATTGAAGAGGTGAAATTACCTCAAGAACCTCTAGCAATTGAACCCAAGCAAGACCTCTACAGCTGGTTGCTATTCCAAGGACCACGTTTCCAAAGACTAGAACAGATTTACAGCCTTGATTCTAAAAAAATGATTTTCCGTACTCAAAGGAGTACTGGAGATGAAGGACAGGAGTCTTTAGACCGAGCCGAAGGACCTTTCCTCTTGGGAGATCCTTATTACCGTGATTCACTGCTTCAGTCCATACAGCCTATGGTTCCCCAAGATTTAGGTTTACCTATCGGTATCAAAGGGATTCAGATTTATCAAATAGATACTAACGGTGCAGACTCTTGCATTGGTGTTGCCCAAGGAGAAACTAGAAAAGGCAAGCAATACAATACCAATGTTTTTAGTGTGGATGAACAGGGACGGGTAATTGAAAAACTCGAAGGTTATCAGTTACAAATGATTGACCATCGTCCAGATCACCCCACTGCCGAAGAATTAGCAAATCCGGGCGTTCGCAATGAAAAACTGTTGTACAGAGAATTGGTTCAGCGAGCCGCAGCTTTAAATGTGACTGTACCGCAAATATCTTTGATGGAGATGCCTGGTATGCATAACCTATCTGCGGAAGAACGTCACCAACAGGAATTACCAATTTTCTCTCAGACAGTTGACAAAGTCTTGAACAACCTTGAATGATTAACAAAGGTAAAAAGCGATGACAACTCTTGTAAAAACCGTCAAATCTAAGGCAGTTAAAACTAAAGCCACTTCAATACCACTATTTAATGCAGAAAGCCAAAAACAAGTACAAATCAAATGGCTTGATTCTGGCAAACCAATACTTGAGGGATTAGAAAGCCAACAAGTAGAAGTATCCCTTTCCCATGATGACAGATTTTGTCTATGTGTTGCCGGTATAGGACCACAAGGTTGCGATATTGTTCCTGTTAGTCATCGCTCCAAAGCAGACTGGATTTCTCTATTGAGTGATAAATGGGAAGCACTGTTCAATCAAATACTCGCAACTGGTTCTGAATCTGTAGATGTTGTAGGTACACGACTGTGGTCGGCGATGGAGGCTATGCGTAAAGCTGTCGATGTTAAAGATATTACTTTGAGCATTGACTCCCAACTAGAAGATACAGTGTTGTTCCGAGGAAAAGCAGCGGGTAAAGAGTTATATGTAATGACTTTCCCGGTTAGCTTTACCAAGGATTCCCAGAGAATGTTTGCAACCATTGTCAACAAAAAATAGAGTATTAGGTGGGCAATGCCCACCTGGCTAGGAAAGATAATGCTGTATCCTAGGAGATAAAAAATGATTCTTAACGGTGGATTTTTACGCCGATTCCTGCTTGGTATTTCTATATCTACAGATGGTCTGGAAACTTTATGGACGGATTTTGCTGGAATAGAAACAGAGAGTACAAAGCAATTAAGATCCTCTAGTAACGCTTTCTTCAACGGCTATAACACAGCCTTAGAAGTTGGTTTATCACATATTCTCATTAGCGAACTCCAAGCATTTAATGATAACCTACGTGGCTTTGCTTACGAGGGAGCTGGCATGGGCTTAGCTATGATTGATTACACAAGTTTCAGTAAGGAAAGTAAACTCCAAAAATTTGTAGACGAAAATCCCAACTACAAGATTTTGGCTCACATTGGTGCTGGTTTAGCTATTGCTGCTCTCAACCGAGACATTGAAAAATCTCTAGCTCTAATGAATCCTATGCAACGCTCCTGGGTAATAGATGGCTATGGTTTTTACAATGGTATCTTTAAGTGGAAGCAATCCGTACAAAAGCAAATTGTTCCTAAGAAAGTTACTGGTTATGCCCGTCAAGCATTTGATCGCGGATTAGGCAGAAGTTTGTGGTTTTACTTTGCTGGTAATATTGATAGAATTGTTGGACAGTTACAGAAGTTTCCAGAATCCCGTCACGCAGACATGTGGAGTGGGATTGGTTTAGCCAGTACCTATGCTGGTATAGTAAGTAAAGAAAGCCTGCGAAATCTAAAAGCAGCGGCTGGTTCTTATACATCTGATCTATCTCTCGGTTCCATCCAAGCTGCAAATATTCGTTACCTTGCTGACAATATTGTTGACTATACTAACCTTGCTTGTTCAATTTTCTGTGGAATGTCAGCAGAAGATGCAGCAAAACTAACTTTCAAAGTTATGGAAGGGCTAAACATTAATGAACAAGAAGCACTTCTCGTAGATCAACCAATCTACGAAACCTACCGAGAAGGCATCCGTACTCAGTTCATCAGAAGTACAGTTGCTACGTAATTATTAGACTTACATTTTGCACCAACAAAAATTGATGTAATTGTATTACTCAGTAAAAAACCAAAGTCCTTAATTTAGCGATATAAGGTCATAAAAATTAGGTAGCGTTATGCCACGTATTTTGAATTTATCTGGGTTAATACTCAGAGGTGCAAGATATGGTAGATAAATTGAGAGCATTTCACCACTTAAAAAAGGAAATCAATTATGATTAATCATGGTGGACAGTTGCGCCGATACTTGTTTGGTCATTCAATAGAAACAATGGATAATACCTGGAAACATTTTCCAGGAACAGAAACAGAAGCTAGAAAGCGAATAAGATTATCTAGTAATGCTTTCATCAAGGGCTACAACACAGCTCTCGAAGTTGGTTTATCACATATTCTCCTCAGCGAAATCCAATCACTTGATATTAATCTGCGTGGGTTTGCTTATGAGGGAGCCAGCATGGGTTTAGCTATGATTGATTACATAGGTTTTGGGAAGCAAAGTAGATTCCAAAAATTTGTAGATCGCAACCCCAATTACAAGGTTTTGATTCATGTTGGTGCCGGTTTTGTAATTTCAGTTTTCAATCAAGATATCGAAAAATCTTTATCTTCCATGGAACCTATGCAAAGGTGGTGGGCAATGGATGGATATGGCTTCCATCATGGAATAACTAAGTGGAAACAATCCGTTCACAAACAAATTGTTCCTAAGAAAGTTATCGGTTATGCTCGTCGGGCATTTGATCGCGGATTAGGTAGAAGCATTTGGTTTCTTTTGTGCGGTGATATTAACAGAATCGTTGAGCAATTACAAAAGTTTCCAGAATCTCGTCGTGCAGACATGTGGAGTGGGATTGGTGTAGGCAGTACCTATGCTGGTGGAGTTAGTAAAGAAACATTAGAGAATGTAAAAGCAGCAGCTGGTTCTTATAGATCTTATGTATCTCTCGGTTGTACCCAAGCTGCACGGGACCGTTATCTTGGTAATAATATTGTTGAACATAATGATTTAGCTTGCTCAGTTTACTGTGGAATGTCTACTGAAAGTGTTGCTAAAATGACAATAGAAGTCATGGAAGACTTAAATATTGATACCAAAGAAAAGGTATTTGTAGAACAACCAATTTACGAAATTTACCGAGAAAAAATTCGTACCAAACTGCTAAAAACGCCAGTTACTGTATAAGCTTTTTCTTCATATCAAACTCAAGATTTACATTGAGGTCAAAGGTAAAAAATAACAATTACCTTCTGTCTGATTTTATTTCATTAGCTCAGCTGATTTGCTGCTTTCAAACAATATTTACCAGGTTTTTGAAATCAAAAAAGAAACTGGAACAATGAACTTTACTACTCAAACTATGAACACTATTACTGACAATATGAACACTACTACTCAAACAATCAATAGAATAAGAGAGCTAACTTATGATGTCGTAATTATGGGAGGAGGTTTCGCTGGGAACGCTCAAGCTAGACATCTTTTATTAAATATTCCCAATATCAAGATAGCAATTATCGATCCTCGTTCTCCAGAAAGGACAGTAAAAGATTTAACGGTGGGTGAATCAACTGTAGAAATTGCTGCTGATTTCTTGATGAAAGAGTTAGGTCTTTATGAATATCTAATTGAAAATCATGCACCTAAACATGGATTGAGTTTTCACTGGTCCAAAAATCCAAATCAAACCAATACTATTGATGATTACTATCACGTCTGGACAAATACTATTCCTCCCACGGAAGCTTTTCAACTTAACCGAGCAAAACTCGAGCAAGATTTACTCCAGATGAATAAAGATATGGGAGCTACTTTTTATAGAGGTAGAGTTCTAGATTTCGACTTAACCTCCAAAGATGAGCTTCACGCAATCAAAGTCAAGCTTGAAGACGATAAAATTGAGCTAAAAGCTAAGCATTTAATTGACGCTTCTGGTCGTCGTTTTCTCATAGGTAAAAAGACCGACAATTTAATTTTTGATGTGGAGAAATTATATGGAATTAACACAGGTTCTTCATGGGTTCATGTTAAGGGAATAGACCGTACTTTGATGGATGATGGCTATAATCCCGATACTAGCCTTGCGAGTCGCTATTACACCACAAATCACTGGTTTGGTCACGGTCATTGGATTTGGATGCTTCCTATTAATAAAGGTGGAAATGAGTTATCAATTGGAGTCGTATATCATCAAAATGTGATTCCTACCAAGGATATCAACACTTCCGATAAATTCAAAGCTTTCTTAAAAGCCAATCATACTCTTCTTTATAATATAGTCGAAAGTGGTGAGCTTGTTGATTTTAGGAACCTACCGAGACTAGCACATAAAAGTAAGAAAGTTATTTCTGAAGATAATTGGTATGTGTTAGGTGATGCGGCTCAGATGTTAGACCCTTTTTATTCTCCTGGGTTAACTTTAGCAGCTCTTGCAGTTGAAAGCGTTACTGAAAGCATTCGTGCCAAACTTTCTCAAGAACCTGATGCTGAGAAAAAACAAAATTTCTACAACCGTTTTTTAGTTAACAACGTTGAAGCCTATAACCGCATTTATCAAAAGCATGAAAATCATTTAGGTCATGCTTCTGCAATGAGTTGGCGTACTTACACCGAGGATATGCTGTGGTTTGGTATTTTGGTTCCAATGTACATAGGTAAGTGGTTCCTTGATTTTGATTTTATCTCTCAATATCAAAGAATTACTAATTTTATATTCTTCGGTAAAAATAGTGTAATGACCGATTTTTATGGTCTTCTAGACAAAGTTGTTGAACGCAAACTCAATGTTGGTATTATGGACTTTACTCGTAATGACCAATTACTTTTCGGGTATGGACCTGTGCAATTTTTCGATGATTACTTGAAAAACACAAAGTTTGAACCTTTACACTGTAATGTTTTTAAAGGAATTAAAGGTACTTTCTTCTTCTTAATTCTGATGTTCCTAAAATTACGCTTCAAAGCTTTTGGAATTTTGGGAGCGATATCTCCACGTAGCATTTTCCGAACAGTTCAATTGTTAGCTTTATATCTCTATGTAGCTATTGGCGAACAAATCTATCTGTTGAAGATGCGTAATGTACCTGATAACACCGTTATCGACAATATGAGAAAAGATTTTCAGAACTACCAATATCAACCCAAACTAAAATCTTGGAGTGAAGGAGTAAAAGTTTAGAATTATTTGCTGTCTGATTTTTATCAGACAGCAATAATCAACTATAGTCTGTTTTTCTAAGTGATTAATTTATTTTGAATTTTTAGTTGTTTTCTCCTTAATTCACAAGGATAAAAGGCTAATGGCAAACTTTGAAATAAAATGATAATTAGAATCAATATACTCATAAAACTGATTTATAAATTATTTGAACTATTAGCTAATACTTTATAAACCGTTAATATTCGTTAATTTAATTGTACAGAATGCATGCTTAGTTAAGCTTAATTATATGCAAACTTCATGTACAAAAAATTATAAATATCAATAAAATGAAAATAATAAATTCATAATTTCCCTATATTAATTATCATCAGATAATAGAAAAACGTTAAAAATTTGTAATAATTTTCTAATTATGGTTCAATTTACTTCAAATGTTCATCATACAGAAATTGCTGTAAGTTCTGATATTGCGAAAGAACTTAATAAAGGTCTCCAACTTGTAGGACTAAATTTCTCAAATTCCGAATTACATGAATTGCAAACTCAGCAAATTATTTCTATTGAAGATAAAAGTTTAAGCGAAATTGGTTCGGTATTTATTTTAGCCGCAGCAATTTCTTCTGTTAATTTAGGAAATCCTAGACATAAATTTACCTTTCGTGATTTACTACAAGAAGTTGACAACTCCAGGTGTAGTTCTGGCATTCCAATATATTCTTGGGAAGATGAGAGCTTAATTAAAAAATGCCTATATCTAACTGTAGTGAAAGAAAAACCCGTGATTATTCTCACATCTGAAGAGAATTGATGTTCAATGAAGCTTTAAAGAACAAAATATCGATATTAGAACTATGACCTCTAAATATAGGTAGGTAGTGTAAAACTCTCACCTCTTCTCCTCTCCCAAACTTGGGAGAGGGTAACACATGACACAAAAGTTGCATTAATAAAAAACGACTAAATTCTCTCAAAGTCAACTCATATCTTGCACCTCTGAGTATAAACCACGAAAACCTTAAAATCGCCGCAATAAAGCTACATTCTTTTACTTGATTTTTAGGGCTAAGTTAAGCGTTCATGCTTAATACTGAGTAATGAGAATA